>JAYUGL010000081.1:0-16449 GCA_043738385.1 Sterolibacteriaceae bacterium | reverse complement strand
ACCGCGATCTTGCCGTCGAGTTCAAAATATTGCAGGGCGGTCTGCAGGGTCTTCCCCGATTTCCGGCCGGTATAGGTCAGCATCAGGGTCTTGACCGGGCCACCGGGGGCGCCGATCACGATCGGATCCCACCAATGGGCCGCTTCCGGATCCGTGCGGTAGAGCTCGAGATGCGCATTCAACGTCTCCATCACTACATCCGGCACTGCCTTCAACTCGTTCACCTTGGTATCGGTGCCAAGATATTCCTTGAGTTGATCGTTGGCCATCTGAGTTCTCCTCTGATGTTGATGGTGAATTCTCTGACGATTTGACCAAGGCGTCCGCTCCACTTGCGGACAACCTATCGTAACAGGCCACATGAGCACAAGCGAGTGGCACCATCGCTGCGATTATCGCCGCAATCTATCTTTCGCGATCAGACCAATGGACACTGCAAGAGCAGGACGAAAGCCGCCATGTCTGTTTTGGGTCGACAGCGGAGGTAGAGAACAAAAGTTGCGTCCAGGTTTGCTTTCGGCACATAGCGGACGTAGACCGTTACATTCCGTTTGGATAACCTCAGCAGGTGTTATTGATTTCCAGGTAAATCTGGAACCGAGGGATATCCTCAGGTTGAGTCTCTTCCAGAAGCAAATTAGCGCTTGTTTCCAAGAATGCATACAAACGCGTTGCGCAGAACGTCGACGGGCTTCTCGACCATGCCACCGCTCCGCCAAGCCACCATCGCGTCAGGGCGAATCAGCGCCGCGCCATCCTGTCCGGTTTGGCAAATGTGTTGCCATGCCTGCTCGGTATCCAACGCATCGCCGTCCGGAGCAATGCGCACCGCGCGAATGGCAATCCCGAGTTCCTGGCCAAGTGCGCGTGCAGCATCACACCAGCGTTTTCCGCCTGATTGGGTGATGAGGACAAAGCCGGCCTGCTCGTCGAGCAGATCGTGGGTCGAGATGCGTTTCCCGTCGACTTCGATCCATGCGTGTGGGAGGCGGTGGCCCGGCCGGGTGGTGGGGCGGTACTCGGAGCCCAGCGGATCGCGCTCGGGCGTCGCGCTGCCATCTGACACCAATGCACCTTGCGCATAAACAAAGCCCAGCTCCACATCGTGGTCGAACATTTCGATGCGATGGGTGTAGAACACTTCCTGCATGCGTGCCCGGCGCATCCGGCCGTCGGGCGTATCGGCGAACAGACCGGAAATCTCGTTGTCCTCATCCGGTTGTCCGACGACCGCATAAACGTTTGAGGGATGGATGGCAAATATCGATGCTGCGCTGAGCAGGTGGTTCCAATACGATGACAGAGCCCAGGCGACATTGAATGAGCCGATCGGCCGACGTTCACTCTCGTAAGTCTCCAGCAAGGCCGGGGACGCCTTGCCGCGCGTGACCAGCGCCAGCTTCCAAGCCAGGTTGTGCGCATCCTGGATGCCGGTGTTGAGGCCCAGGCCCGAGGCAGGCGGGTGACGGTGGGCGGCATCGCCCGCGAGCAGAATGCGGCCGAACTGGTACTTCTCCGCCAGGACGGCCTCGATCATCCAGTGGCTGATCTTATGAACTTCCATCGCCAGCTCGGGCAGCTTCAGCAATTCGCGAATCTGCTGGCTGACCATGGCCTCGTCGAACTTTGCCGGGTCGTCAGGGGCCACCATGAAGTGGAAGATCCATTCCTTGCTGTGTCGTCCCCAAACCTTTGGCCCGGCGGGGACCAAAGCGCCGCTGGCAAGTGGTCCGCGACGCGTGGGATGAATGAAAAAGTGCAGCATCACGCGGTCATCGAGCAAAACCTTCGACAAGTCCGCGCTGAAGTGCACCGTGACGTTCTTCGCCAGACCTGAGGGACCAACCATGCGATTGCCCAGTGTCTTGCCGATGCTACGGCCACCATCGGCACCAACCAGATACCTGGCCCGGACCTGAAATTCTTCACCCGAGTTCACATCGCGGATCGTTGCGGTGACGCCTTCGGCATCCTGGTCGAAGCGCACCATCTCCTGACCAAAACGAATCTTGCCGGGTGCGCGCTGATCGGCATGGCGCTTGAATATCGGTTCCGAGCGGATGAGCGGAAGGTTCGAACACAGGCAGGGGCTGTCGCGTTCGTAGATCGGCCGCTGCGATGGTCCGGTACCGCCGATGCCGTCCATTTCGTAAATTACTTTGCGATCATAGGGACCGTCGCCGCCCAGGGTGGTCAGCCACATGGCGCGTGACATGTTGTCCGGCGGCGTGCCTTCGGCGTAGATGTCATCGGCGAAATTGTGCTGGCGCAGGATTTCCATGGTGCGCTGATTCAGGTAATGCGCCTTGGGCAGATTCGCCAAATGCGCGTTGCGTTCCACCGTCATAAAATCCACGCCCATGTCGGCAAGAAAGATGGACAGGTTGAGGCCGCAACCGCCGGCGCCAACGACGAGAACATCGGTAGTTAGATTGCGCATTGAAATTGTCCTGTAACCGTCACGTTGATCAAGGATTGTCGGCGAGCTTGAACACCCACAGTGTCGTCGCCCCCGCCGGATTTTGCAGCTCAGGCGTGAGCGTTTGCCAGATCACATCAAGCGCAGCGCCGCCGCCGGTGGTGATGGCCACGTACTGCGTGCCATTGCTGGCGAAGCTGATCGGATATCCATTTGGCGTCATGTCGAGGCGGATTTTCCACAGTGGGTTTCCTGATGCGCTGTCCGAGGCGCGGAACCAGCGGTCGCGCGATCCTTCGAAGATCAGGCCACCGGCCGTCGCCACGATGGCGCTGGCCTGCGACGCGCGGCGGCGCTGCTGCCACACCGTCTGTCTGGTGTCGAGATTGAGCGCCGCGACCCGGCCGAATTTTCCGTCGCTGTCAGGCCGCGGCCGCACCGTGTATTGAATGTCCCAGTCCTCGCCCGGCTTCCAGAGGAGGTCCATGCACGATTCGAACATCGGCAGATACATGGTTCGGGTGGTCGGATCGTAAGCGGTCGCCGGCCAGTTGCGGGCGCCACCGGCAAAGGGACAGACGATCTTGGGTTTGAAGGCTTCCGGTTCGAGTTTCGGATCGGTGGTTTTGCGACCGGTCTGCGGATCGATCGCCGTCACCAGATTCTGCAAACCCATGTCGTGCGAAAAAAGGTAGCGGCCCGTTTTGGCATCCAGTGCATCGAGTATTCCGAGCTTGCCCATGGTCACCACCGCCTTGGTTGGCCCCTGCGCGGTCGGCAGCGTGAGTATGGTGCGCTCGAAAACCCAGTCCAGATCCCACACTTCACGTGCCTGATGCTGGTAGTACCAGACCAGCTCGCCGGTGTCCGGGTTCAACGCCAGGGTGGTGTCGGTATACAGTGCGTCGGCCGATCCTTCCTTCACCGGCTTCGGCCGCATCAGCGGCGTGATGTGGTAAGTCTGGGCGGTGCCGAAAAATACCAGGTTGAGTTCGGCATCATAGGTGCCGGCGAGCCACACCGATCCGCCGAAGCGTTGTGACAACGGTGCGCCGTTCCAGGTGCCGCCACCGGGCTGGCCTGGGTGCGCCACGGTGTTGAAACGCCACGCTTCCTTTCCTGTCTGGGCGTCGAGCGCAACGATGAAGCATCCGCCCGGATTGTCCGTGCCGGAGCAGCCGGAAATCCCCTGTATCACCTTGCCGTGAACAACGATGGGACCGCCTGTCATGCGCATTGCTCCGACCGTCTTGTCGACGTGGTGGTCCCACAGCAGCGCGCCGGTTCGGATGTCGAGCGCCAGCATGTGGTTGTCCAAGGTCGGCACATAGAGCGACGTGCCGAAGATGGCCATGTTTTTTGGATTGGTTACCGGCGCGCCGCGTGGCGGGAGTGGTCCAGCTTGCCGCGTGAATTTCCACAGCGGATCGCCAGTGGCGACATTCAGCGCCTGGACGGCTCCATTACTGTTGATGAACATCACGCCGTCGTGAACCAGCGGGGTGATCTCGTTGGTACCCGCCGGCAGCGACAGCGTCCATGCCACTTCGAGGCGACTCGCATTGCCTGCGTTGATCTGCTTGAGCGGGCTGTAGCCGAAGCCATCATCGGTGCGGCGCCAGTTCAGCCAGTCATCCTGTGGCGGGTTGCGCAACATTGTTTCGGTCACCGGTGTCATGGCTCCAAGCAAGGCGGCGCGCGCTGCCTTGGCAGCGTGGAATTGCTGGTCCTCGTTGGTGCTTGGGTCGCCGTTTCCGCCTGCCGAAGCAGCGCCGCCCTCCGTCGCCCGCGATGGATTGGCTCGCGTCGTCGCGGAGGGTTTCCCCAGGGGGGCGAGATGGTTTTGCGCAAGGATATAGTTCGTCACGTCCGCATAGGTCCCGGCGTCGAGGCCGCCCGGCTTGGCGGGGGGCATCGATGCAGTGATAAAGCTGAGCATCGCTTCGGCGCCCTGCGAATTCCATTTTTGCTTGAAGGCTTTGCCTGAAACCGGCGGACCGAATGCGCCGCCAAGCTTGACGCCGTGGCAGGACGCACAATTGTCGGCGTAGGCGGATTGTCCCGAAGACGATGCGGCATAGGCGACGTTCGCGGCCGGAATGTGGGCGAGCAGTCCCGCCAGGCAGAGCGACGCCATCACGATCTGACGTATTTTCAGCATTGCTTTTCTCCTCTGGTCATTGTTCTTATTGACGAGACCCGGTGCGCTTGCGCCGCATCGTCACTTATCGCCTGGATCGGCGGATGCTGCTGCACTTCCGTGTAGAACTAATACGTGTTGCTTAAACAAAGGCAGCGCTGGGATCCGCACCGAAGGTGTCGATGACCGGCTTCGTGTTCCAGTATTCCCTGAACAGAATCATCTTGCCGTCCTGGAATTTCTGAAACGCCACGTAGACGTTTTCATAGTGACCGAACGCCGTGCCGGAGCTGCCCTTGTATTCGATCACAACGCGTTCCGGATCGGGCATCGGCTTGATGTCGACATCGCGGAAGGTCAGGTCCGACAGGGCCTCCATGACTTTTTCGAGATAAACAACGCAATCCTGTTTGCCCACGATGCGTTCGGGCATGCCGATGGACGCGGCAAATGGAAACTCCAGGACGAGATCGTCATGCAGAAGATCGAACCAGGTCTTCATGTTGAAGTTCGCCATCAGCGTGCGTGCGATGGCGACGTTGCTTGTTTGCAGAGACTGTTCTGATTGACCCGCGGTCATGACGCTCCCCCTGTTGTGATCCAGCTTTGTGACCGGTCAGCCCGGGAACTTCATCTCCCCCGTAAACTCCAGAACCTCCAGAGGATCAAGGTATTCGCGAACGGTTTGGATCTTGCCGCCGCGTAGCACAAACATCATGTGATAGAAGTTGTGGTATTTCTTGCCATCGGCCAATTCGCCGAAAGACTCGGCTTCGACCGACACGCGATCATCTTCAGCCGTCATCACATTCGGCACCCAGCGGAACTTGGCCATGATGCCGAGGAATCCCTTGACCTGCTCGGCAAACCCGGCCTTGCTCTTGGCCCCCGCGTAGTGGAAGCGGCGCGGGTCGCCAATCAATGTCCAGGTCGCGTCGTCGGCGATAACCTCCAATGCCTTGTCGAAATTCGCAACGGTGAAGTTGTCGAACACCTTCCGCACCACTGCCTTGTTGTCTTCAATACCCACGTTGTTCTCCTCTTTACACGAAGCCAAGTTTCAAAGGGGTTGGCTGAACCCTGCTTCTCACGTACCAAAAAAGTCTCGTACTACGGGGCTTCCTCGTCAATTTCCACGTTCCTGATTCAAAGCGAGTGCCCTGTGGCTTGCGGGTAGACGATGGGGTGCTGTTTGGAACTCGGTATCTCGCCGTCGCGACGCTGATTTTATTTTTCGCCGATCTTTGATTGAGGCATTGTATGCCTGACTGACCAGCATGAAGTTCCGAATACCCTGTAGGCTCTGTCAATAACAAGCACAATATGCCTCTGTGAACAAGGCGGATGCCGTCGAGGAGTCTTCAGTTGTGCGCCATCGACACAGAAAGGGTTCGCCATTGATCGAATTCCTTCTTCTTGGCAGCGAACGATTGTTCCAATACTTCTACCGCATCGGCGCCAGCAGTAAAGCGAAACGGCGGTTCATCGGCGTGCGCGATGGTGACCACGGCTTGTGCGAGCTTTTTCGGGTCATTGGCTTGCATGCCATTCACTGCGGCAGTCGCGCGGCGTGTAGCGCCTGAGCTTGCGTCGTAATCGTCGATGACTGACTCGGCGTATTTCACGGAATTGCCGGCGAGGAACTCGGTGCGAAAGTACCCCGGTTCAATTGTCGTGACCTTGATCCCGAGTGGTGCCAGTTCCTTTTGCAGCGATTCGGAAATGCCTTCGACGGCAAACTTGGTCGCGCAGTAGCTGAAAGCAACATGGCACGCAAGCCGGAAAGCTTGTGTGCCATGTCGTTCGTGCCTGCCAGTCGAAACTTTTTATCCGGCGAGAAATTCCTTGGTCGCCGCCGCGGCGTCAACACCGAACGAACTCGTCGTCACGGCAGTGGCGCCACCGTCGACCGGCAGGATGGCGCCAGTCATGAATTCCGCGGCGTCGCTGGCGAGGAAAGCCGCGACTTCGGCGATGTCGCGCGGGCGTCCAGTCCGTCCGATCGGATGAACATTGGCGAAGCGCTTGGCGAGGAATGCCATGAACTCGTCCGACCGCTCCTTGGGAACGCCGAAAGCCGAAGCCATGATTGGCGTCATGATGACGCCGGGGCAGATCGCATTGGAGCGGATTCCGAGCGGGCCGAATTCGGCCACCGCCTGCCGCACGATGCCGATCACGGCATGCTTGGCGATGGTGTAAGCGGCAGCGCTCCATCCGCCCTGCAAACCGGCCGCGCTGGCGGTCGAGATGATCGAGCCGCCCGTGCCCTGTTTCTGGAATTGGCGCGCAGCGTGTTTATGGCCGGAAAAAACGGAGCGGGTCAGTAGTGCCAGCGTCCTGTCGAGGCCAGCGGAAGTGAGTTCAGTCATCGGCGCGAAATCACCACCACCGCCGGCGTTGTTGAAAATCACGTCCAGTTTGCCGAAGCGATCAACCGCGGTCTTGACCAAAGCGCCCACGGCATCGTCGTCGGTGACATCGGTGTGGACGTAGACAACATCCTTCGGAAACCTGGCCTGCAAGGCCGTGCCGAGGTCGTCCTGAATATCGCCGACCGCGACGCGCGCGCCTTCCGCGATAAACAATTCGACACTTGCCAAACCGATACCGCTGCTTCCGCCGGTGATTACCGCTACCTTGCCTGCGAGTCTTCCTGCCATTTTGTGTCCCTTTTTTTGTATTGAGTTAATCATGCATGGTCGTTGGCGAGCGTCGCACGATGCGTGGGAGTCGCCTTGAATTCGATTCCGGAGCATCATGCTCGCGGACGTGGACTCTACTCCCCCGTCGCCCGGTTTGTCCCGGCTTGCTATTGGTCAGTCGTGGTCGGGGTTCCCTTTACCAACCGCAGCGGCGTGTAAACCAATACGACTTCGCCACGCTGATTGATGACTTCGTTGTGGGTACGCACCAGTCCGCGGCCGTCGTTCTTGCTGGTCGGCCGCACATCGGTCACCTCGACTTCAACGTGGATGGTGTCCCCGGCGATGACCGGGCCTTTGACGTTGATCTCGGTGTTGAGAAAGGCCAAGCCGGTGCCCTGGATCAAGGTGACGAACAGCATGCCCTCGGCCACTGAATAGATCAGCGCGGCCGGCGCCACGCGGCCGGGAATCGCCGACGATTTGGCGCGAAACTCGGCATCGGTAAACAACACTTCAAGCATGCCCGTGGCATTGATGAAATTGACGATGTCCGCATCGGTGATGGTGCGGCCCCAGCTTTTAAAGCGGTCGCCGATCTTGAGTTCGTCCCAATGCTTGCCCTGGCCCAGTTGGATCATGATCAAGGTCCCTTTTGTGAATTGAGGCGATAGTAAAACACAGTAATCGGCAACGCCGCTCGCGTCGTGTCAATCGACCATCTGCTTCGCGCCACGAAACGCGGCGGGCGACTTGCCGGTCCATAGCCGGAATGCCCGGATGAAACTTTTCTCGTTGCGAAAGCCGACAGACTGCGCGAGATGCTTGATCGGCTGTCTCGTTCGCGCCAGCAACTCAATGGCGCGGTCGCGCCGTACTTCATCCTTGAGTTGTTGCAGGGAGGCATTTTCGCCGCCCAGTTGGCGGTACAAGGTGCGCGGCGACATGTTGAGTGCGGTGGCAACGGCCTCCGCTGTGGACGATGCCGGTAGCTGGGCGCGAAAAAATTGTCGCACGCGCTGCACCAGCAGGCGGTCGCGTCGGTATTGTAATACTGTGAGTGGCAGGGCGCGTTGCAGCATCTGGCGCAGGTCCTGTTCGTCGCGCTTGATCGGCAGCGCCAGATACTGCGGATGAAAGCTGAAGCTGGCATGCTCGGCGCTGAAGCGCACGGCGCCGGAGAACAGGAGCGGATAACACTCCCGGTGCGGCGGTGGAGCGAACGGAAAGGTGGCTTCCTGAAGATGAATGTTGGAGTCGATTGCCCAGCAGGCATAACCCAGCACGTAGCGCAGGCTGCTGACCAGGCAGAATTCGGTCATCGTGCCGAGATCTCGGTTCGTGGTGATGCTGAACGTGGCGATGGATTTCGATGCTGAAAAATGCAGCTCGATGTCGTCGGTCAGCAGTCGGTGATGGCGGCACCAGCGCTTTAGCGCCACGCCGAGGTCGGGCGCGGTCAGTGATGCCCGGCACAGCATGCCGTAGGTGCCCCAGGGCAGCTTGCGCGAGAACCAGCCCAGCGCCTCGTCGTCGAGTTCTTGCATGGCCACACTCGACATGATTTCCATTTGCGCGGCGGTGACCCGGGTTTTCGGGTTGCGCAGTTCGGCGCGCGAAATGCGGGCCAGTGCAAGAACGTTGGCGGAGTCGATGCCATACTTCCGGTACCCCATGAGGATCGCATTGATGAAGGCAATCGGCGTTTCAGCGCGACCGGAGGTCGGGTTGGGGATGGCAGGGATGATCAGCGGCATGGTGCTTTTGATGTTAATCTGATTGGCAGGATTTGCAACCTGAATGGCATACGATAAATCGCCAGATGGCTGATCCTGTCAACATCAAAAGAGCTGTAGCAGAGGAGACCCGCAAATGAGCATTCCCAGCCTCGACTTTCACCTTGGCGAAACCATCGACATGCTGCGCGACACGGTGGCGGCTTTTGCAGCCAAAGAAATCGCGCCGCGCGCAGCGGCGATTGATCGTGAGAATGAGTTTCCCGCTGACATCTGGAAAAAGCTCGGCGACCTTGGCGTGCACGGCATGACGGTGGAAGAAGAGTACGGCGGCACGTCCATGGGCTATCTGGCCCACATCGTCGCCATGGAAGAAATATCCCGCGCCTCGGCATCGGTGGCGCTCTCCTACGGCGCGCATTCCAACCTCTGTATCAATCAGATTCGTCGCAACGGCAACGCGGTGCAAAAACAGAAATACTTGCCCAAGCTGGTCGCGGGCGAGCACGTCGGCGGGCTCGCGATGTCCGAGCCGAACGCCGGTTCCGACGTGGTGAGCATGAAGCTGCGCGCCGACAAAAAGGGCGACCGCTACGTGCTGAATGGTTCCAAGATGTGGATCACCAACGGCGGCGATGCCGACACGCTGGTGGTCTATGGTAAGACCGACCTCAGCGCTGGCGCCAAAGGCATGACGGCCTTCATCGTCGAAAAAAGCTTCAAGGGCTTCACCCACGGCACGCATCTCGACAAGCTCGGCATGCGCGGCTCGAACACTTATCCGTTGTTCTTTGACGATGTAGAGGTGCCGGAAGACAACGTGCTCGGCGGCGTCGGCAACGGCGCCAGGGTGTTGATGAGCGGCCTCGACTATGAGCGCAGCGTGCTCTGCGGCGGCCCGCTTGGCATCATGGCGGCTTGCATGGATGTGGTGGTGCCGTATCTTCACGAGCGCAAACAGTTCGATACGCCGATCGGCGAGTTCCAGTTGATGCAAGGCAAGCTGGCCGATATGTATTCGACCTGGATGGCCAGCCGTGCTTACGTCTATGCCGTGGGCCGCGCCTGCGACAGCGGCGATCACGTCCGCACCCTGCGCAAGGATGCCGCCGGGGCGATTCTGTATTCTTCCGAAAAAGCTACCTGGATGGCGGGTGAAGCGATCCAGGCGCTGGGCGGCAATGGCTATATCAACGACTATCCGACGGGCCGCCTGTGGCGCGATGCCAAGCTCTACGAGATCGGCGCCGGCACTTCAGAAATTCGCCGCATGCTGGTCGGCCGCGAACTGTTCGGCGAGACCGCCTGATATGAGCGTTATCAAAAGCCAGATCAATTCGCGCTCCGAGGAGTTCCGCGTCAACGCCGCTACGCTGACTGCGCAGGTGGCCGATTTGCGTGCCAAGGTCGCCGAAGGTTCACGCGGTGGCGGCGAGGAAGCGCGCGCCAAACATGCCGCGCGCGGCAAGCTGCTGCCACGCGACCGCATCGATCATCTGCTGGATCCGGGAACCGCGTTTCTTGAGATCGGCCAGATGGCGGCGCATGGTATGTATAAGGGCGAAGTCCCCAGTGCCGGCGTGATTGCCGGTGTCGGCCGGGTGCAGGGCACCGAGTGCATGATCCTCGCCAACGACGCAACGGTGAAGGGCGGCGCCTATCTGCCGATCTCCGTAAAGAAGCATCTGCGCGCCCAGGAGATCGCCGAGCAGAATCATCTGCCTTGCATTTACCTGGTGGATTCCGGCGGCGCTTTTTTACCGATGCAGGATGAAGTGTTTCCCGACCGCGACCACTTCGGCCGCATTTTCTACAACCAGGCCAACCTGTCAGCCAAGGGCATTCCGCAGATCGCGGTGGTGATGGGTTCCTGCACCGCCGGCGGTGCCTATGTGCCGGCGATGAGCGACGAGACCGTGATCGTGCGCAACCAGGGCACCATTTTTCTGGGCGGGCCGCCGCTGGTCAAAGCCGCCACCGGTGAAGTGGTCACCGCAGAAGACCTCGGCGGCGGCGACGTGCATACGCGTATCTCCGGTGTCGCCGATCATCTCGCCGAGAACGATGTCCACGCGCTGTATATCGCGCGCCGCATTGTCGCCAATCTCAATCGCACCAAGCCGACATTGCTCGCCATCGGCAACGGCGAAGCGCCGATCTACGACCCGGCAGAGATCTACGGCATTCTTCCCACCGATACGCGCAAGCCATATGACGTGCGCGAAATCATTGCCCGCGTGGTTGATGGTTCGCGCTTTGATGAATTCAAGGCGCGTTACGGCGCAACCCTGGTATGCGGCTTCGCCCAGCTCCACGGCATCCCGGTGGGCATCGTTGCCAACAATGGCATCCTGTTCAGCGAATCGGCGCAGAAGGGCGCGCATTTCATCGAACTGTGCGGCCAGCGTGGCATTCCGCTGGTGTTTTTGCAGAACATCACCGGCTTCATGGTCGGGCGCAAATACGAAAACGGCGGCATCGCCAAGGACGGCGCGAAAATGGTGACGGCGGTGGCGACGGTGCAGGTGCCCAAGATCACCATGGTGATCGGCGGCTCCTTCGGCGCCGGCAATTACGCGATGTGTGGCCGCGCCTATTCGCCGCGCTTTCTGTGGACCTGGCCCAACGCCCGTATCTCGGTGATGGGCGGCGAGCAGGCCGCCAGTGTGCTGGCCACAGTGAAGCGCGACGGTATCGAAGCCAGGGGCGGCCAGTGGTCGGTGGAAGACGAGACTGCGTTCAAGACACCGATCCGCGAACAGTACGAACTCCAGGGCCATCCCTATTACGCATCAGCGCGGTTGTGGGACGATGGTGTGGTCGATCCGGCGCAGGCACGGCGCGTGCTCGGCCTCAGTCTCTCGGCTTCGCTCAATGCACCGATTCCACCGACACGCTTTGGCGTGTTCCGCATGTAAGGCGTTCTGAGGTCAAGTCATGTTCAACAAAATTCTGATCGCCAATCGCGGAGAAATCGCCTGCCGGGTCATCAAGACGGCACGCCGCATGGGTATCAAGACCGTGGCCGTGTATTCCGAGGCGGATGCCGGCGCGCGTCATGTGCGCCTGGCGGATGAGGCAGTATTGATCGGCCCTGCAGCGGCAAGGGAATCCTATCTCGTCATTGAGAAAATAATCGCCGCCGCCAAGCAGACCGGTGCCCAGGCCGTCCATCCGGGCTATGGTTTCCTTTCCGAAAACGAAGACTTCTGCCGCGCTTGCGAACAGGCCGGTATCGTCTTCATCGGCCCGCCGGTAGCGGCCATTCACGCCATGGGTTCCAAATCGGAAGCCAAGAAGCTGATGGAAAAAACCGGCGTCCCGCTCACGCCCGGCTACCACGGCGACAACCAGGCGCCGGACTTCCTGCATCAACAGGCCGACCGCATCGGCTACCCGGTACTGATCAAGGCGGCGGCCGGTGGTGGCGGCAAGGGCATGCGCGTGGTCGAGACATCGGCGAACTTTCTGGATGCGCTGGCGTCGTGCAAACGTGAAGCCGCGTCATCGTTCGGCGACGAACACGTCCTGATCGAAAAATACCTGCTGCGACCACGGCACATCGAGATGCAGATATTCGCCGACACGCAGGGCAACTGCATTCATCTGTTCGAACGTGACTGCTCGGTGCAGCGCCGCCACCAGAAAGTGCTGGAGGAGGCCCCCGCGCCGGGCATGACCGCCGAGCGCCGCGCCGCGATGGGCAAGGCGGCGGTGGATGCCGCCAAAGCCGTGGGCTATGTTGGTGCCGGCACCGTCGAGTTCATCGTCAATCAAGACGGCAGCTTCTACTTCATGGAGATGAACACGCGTCTTCAGGTCGAGCACCCAGTCACCGAGATGATCACCGGGCTGGATCTGGTCGAGTGGCAACTCCGTGTCGCTGCCGGCGAAGCCTTGCCGCTGGTACAGGAACAAGTGGCCATTCGCGGTCACGCAATCGAAGCCCGTATCTATGCCGAAGATCCGGACAAGGGCTTTCTTCCCTCAATCGGCAAGCTTGCCTATTTGAAGCCTGCGCAACAGTCGAACCATGTTCGCGTCGATACCGGCGTTGAACAAGGCGACGAAATTTCCATGCACTACGACCCGATGATCGCCAAGCTGATCGTCTGGGACGACAGCGATGCCGATCCGCGCCGAGGTGCGCGTGTGCGCATGTTGCAGGCACTGGCGCAAACCCGCATCGTCGGCGTGGCCAACAATGTCGACTTTCTTTCGCGACTAGTCGCCTGCCCGGCATTTTCGCAGGCCGATCTTGATACCGGGTTGATCGCACGCGAGCAGGATTTTCTTTTCCCGTCAGGCGCTGCCACAGAGCCACCGCGTGAGTCCTGGCTGCTGGCCGCGCTCGCCAACTTGCTGCGCGAAAAGGCGCTTGCCTCAGAGGCTGCGGGCTTGGACCACAATCCACATTCACCCTGGCATCTGCGTGATGGCTGGCGTTTGAACAACACCGGGCAACGTACTTTGCAATTGCGCACGGCGGAAATCGACAAGTCCATTTCGGTCGCGTATGCCGGCAATGGTTTTGTCCTGACACTGGATAAGCAGGCGACGCCAGTGAGCGGCGAATTCAAGCCGGACGGGACTTTGCATGCCTATCTCGACGGTCGCCGCGTGAATGTGACGGTCATTGTCTCCGGCGAAAAACGCCATGTTTTCCTGGATGGTCGGGCGTACGAGTTCGTCGCGGTCGATCCACTGTTTCATGCCGGGGATGCGGGTGGCGCGGAAGGGCACCTCACTGCGCCGATGCCCGGCAAGGTCATCGCATTATTGGTCAAGGCAGGGGACAAGGTGGAGAAAGGCGCTCCCCTGTTGATCCTGGAAGCGATGAAGATGGAACACACCATCGTCGCGCCTGCGGCCGGGGTCGTGAAGCTATTCCATTTCGGCATCGGCGACCAAGTGGGTGATGGCGCCGAGCTTGTGGAGTTCGACAAGTAACACCACGTTGTTTGGGGTCAGTCTTTTCTACGGAAATGCTGATTAAGTCCGTTCGTGGTGAGCTTGTCCCCCAAGGGGACTTCCTTCGGGGCGTCGAACCACTTTAGGCGCCAATTCTCAGCGATTCAAGTGGTTGCGATTGTCCTTCGACAGGCTCAGGATGAACGGGACTACGTAATCAGCGCTTCTCTAAATGGAGAGTTCCAATGAAACGTGTATCCCAATCCCTGCTCGCAATGTTGGTGCTGCTTGGTTTTGCTTCTGTCGCTATCGCCGATGAAGTCCAGGTCGCCGTCGCCGCAAATTTCACCGCGCCAATGCAAAAGATCGCCGCCGAATTTGAAAAGGACACCGGCCATAAAGCGCTGCTCTCCTTCGGCGCAACGGGAAAGTTCACCGCCCAGATCAAGAATGGCGCTCCGTTCGAAGTCTTGTTATCCGCCGACCAGGAAACACCCGCGAGGCTGGAGCATGAAGGTGCCGCAGTTGCCGGAAGCCGCTTTACCTACGCCATCGGCAAGCTGGTCTTGTGGAGCACCAGGGAAGCGATTGTCGATAACAAGGGCGAAGTGCTGAAGCGCGGCGGGTTCGACCATATCGCACTGGCCAATCCGAAACTGGCGCCTTATGGCGCCGCCGCCATGGAGGCAATGAAGGCGCTGGGTGTGGCCGATACCTTGGCGCCCAAATTCGTTCAGGGCGAGAACATCGCGCAGACATACCAGTTTATTTCCACCGCCAATGCGTTGCTGGGATTCGTCGCGATGTCGCAAGTGTATGAAGACGGAAAACTCAAGATGGGATCGGCCTGGATCGTACCCGGCAATCTGTACAGTCCTATCCGCCAGGATGCAGTGATTCTGGACAAGGGCAGGGACAGCGCTGCCGCCGCTGCCTTGATGAAATACCTCAAGGGCGACAAGGCCAGGGCGGTGATCAAATCCTACGGCTACGATCTTTAAGCAGACTGCAAGGTGGCGTTTGAAATTACCCACCTGTGCGGTTTTCCGGGCAAGCCCTAGATGCCGCCCCGTTGCCGTCTGTTGTCATCGTCAGAGCCGTGCTCTATCTGGTAGTTAGCTCGTAGTCAAGCAAACCGGAACTGATATCCCTTTGCCGATTTTCGCTTGCCTGCTATTGCAAGGCAGATTAATGCACGACTCATTCCTAGCGCTTCGGCAGCGGCCTTCGCACTTTCAAAAGTCTGCTCGGTACCGGTGGCTAAATCAGTCGCCACCACAGCCTTTGATCTTGCCTTGGCGACTAATACAAATTTGAACTCGGTAGGCGGTGCAGCATCTTGGTCAAAGCTGAACCACCAATCGCAGGCCGACACACGCTCACCAGTCGCAACAGATGCCGCGCCACCTTTGTAGATTCCTAACTCATTATCAGCGACGGTGCAATTGCGGAACTCCCTACGCTCACCAGTCTTGAGATTGACAGCATAAACTCGCTTATCCCGCTTCGCCCTAGTCGCCTTGTGGCCGTATAGGGAGGGCATAGGTCGGTCATCGTCCTCAAATCGAAACCACCATCCACCAGCAGAGTGAGCCTTACCATGAGTAACCGCCCAAACCTCAGACTGTCCAACGCCGAGGGCGTTAGCAGCATCATCGCCCGTCTCAAACCGTCGCTGTTCCCCAGAATTAAATTTGATTGCCACGATTGGCCTGGCGTTTATCTCTCGCAACCGAGCAAATCGCAAATGCTCGCCCCATAATTTCGGAGGCTGAGACTTGGTGTCATCTTCTAAACGGAACCACCAATCTTTCGCTGCTACAAATTCACCACGCACAACGGCCATGGGGGTGTCAGTGCTACCGAATCCCAGCAGCCGTGCAGCCGCTGAGCCACTCTTGAAGTTCCGTGTTTCTCCCGTTGGTAAGTGTATTCCGACGATCGGTATATCGTTTTCGGCAACCGTGTCGCCGCCCGGCGAAAGATTGTAGGTGTGCTTGGTCTTGTGACCACCAGCTGACGTGATTGCCTCAACCTCGGCTTCGTTCAATTCATCTCGATTGTCGGCAAAGGCGAGAATATATGAGTCAAATGCATCCCACCCATACTTCTCTAGCGCGCGGCCGAATGGTTGATTTAGTTGATACGTTGTCCCGGTAAACCATCGCTTACCCGCTTCCTGAACTGTAATGCCAACGTAGCACTTTCTAGTCCTACGTTGGATGTGGAGGTAGATCACGTTCGTCGCCTTTCGCTTCTCGCCATCGGTCATGTCGAGTACAACGAACGTGGCGCCGTTAGCGACGGATACGGTCTTCTTCTTGAAGTTGGCGTTTTGTGGGGACAAGTACGTGAAGTCAATCCTAGTCATTATGTTTAATGATAATGGAGTCTTAACTTGCGATTTTCAATCGCAAGTTAACATAAAGGACCTTCCGGCCACTAGCACATCGCTTCGACCAGTACGCAAATATAGTCGTCATCACGAATGACCGCTGATTACTGACGTGTGCACCAAATAGTGCGTAGTACGTTAAAGGAAGCATGGGTACAAAGACCGATGCCAGGAAGTTGAATGGGGCCACGCAAATGCATTTG
>JAYUGL010000080.1:0-6312 GCA_043738385.1 Sterolibacteriaceae bacterium | reverse complement strand
GCGCCTTCGCGGCTGCCGGCAAACCATGCGGCCGCAATGCGGCCATCCGGCAGTGCCGCAAGCGATACGCCGTGGGCTGAAGCACCGTAGGCGGGCAGCATCGTTGCGACCGGTGCTGTCGGGGCGAGCGAAGTCTTCGCTGCCACGATGGGAGAAACAGAAAAGATCGGCTCGGGCAAGGCCTGCAGCCGAGGCAGAGCCAGCATTACGGCAATCGCGAATGCGGCGAGCGGCAACCAGCTGCGTTTCATTACTGGGTGACGACGAAAATCTGAACGGTTGAGGCCAGCGGATTGGCAGAGCGGCTGTTCCAGGCATTTTGCCAGTCGGCTTTCGTGGCACCTTCTTTGGCGAAGCGGATGCCGGAGCCTGCCGAGGTCAGCGCCGCATATTCGTTGACGAATCGGGTGTGGAGGTGGAGTGCTTCGACCTGCTTCTGCATGGCCGCACGATCTTCAATTCTTACCATCAGCAGTGACGAAGAATGAATGGCAGCGGCGGTGAGCTGGCTAGTCTGGCGCAGGGGCTTGCCAACCAGTATCGGCAGCAGCGCGGGCTGCGGTCCGGCGAACAAAATCACCTCTCTGCCGCGTGCCAGATCGACAATCTGCTGCGGAACTGCATTGACGTCGAGTTTGGGAAAGGCGACGCCCCAGCCGATGGTCCACAGCAGGATGGCCGAGATCAGAAGATGCCTGATCGACAGCGTTGGCCGCCACCACGCCCAGAGAAAATAGACCAAGGCGATGCTCAGCCAGACCCAGCCGCCACGTTCGAAACGCCACAGTAGCAAGCTGAGCGCCAGTGCCAGCAGCGCCGGCACCAGACTGCCGAGACGCCGTGTCCAACCGGGAGTTGCACCGCCTTGCAGGCCAATGGCGGTGATGAGCGCCAACGGTACCAGCGAGCCGATCAGGTAACGTTCAAAGCTGCGGATGAAAAAGAATGGCAGCAGTGTGAGCAGCAGCCACAGGCCGAGAAAGCGTGTTTCCGGTTCACGACGGCGCGTCCACAACGCGTGAAAGGCAATGAAGCTCCAGGGCAACGCCAGTGTGGTCAGGCCGATGATGGCATCTGCCGAGATGCCCATGGCCTGACGCGCTTCAAGTTCGTCGTGGGCAGCGCTCGCAAGCTGCGCAGCAAAGTGATTGCGGACGTAGAGGAACCAGATCACCGGCAATGCGACAGCCACCGCAATCAGGAGTCCGTGTGAAAACAGGCGGCTCAACATCAGTTTGCGCAGTTTCGGTTTGTTGATCAGGAGCGCAAGGCATCCGGCACCGAATACGACCACCGCGATGGGACCCTTGGTCATCAACGCGGCGGATAGACAGATGGCGGAAACAAATAGCCAAGGTAAAACACCCTCACCCTCAGTCCCTCTCCCAGAGGGCGAGGGAAACGGTGGGCTCCCTTCTCCCGCGGGAAGAAGGGTCGGGGATGAGGGCCGGATCCAGCGCAGGTAGAAGCAGAACGCTGCTGTCGATAGCGCCGCCACCGGCACATCGAGCATCAGGCGGCGTGATTCGGACGCAAGGCCACTGCACCCGAGCAGGATCGCGGCGGCCAGCAGTCCGGTTTCCATTCCGCTCCCCAGACGCTTGCCCAGCCATATCGTGCAACCGAGCAGCAACAGGGCAAAGGCGACGGTGATGCCACGGCCGGCAGTGAGCGACGGTCCAAAGCGTTCGAAGCTGGCACGGCCAAGCCAATAGATGAGCGGCGGTTTTTTGAGTCGCGGTTCGCCGTCGATGTAGGGTACCCACCAAGTCCCCCGCTGCATCATTTCCAAAGGAACGCGAAGACCGAGCAAATACTCATCCTTGCCGGTGAGGCCGGTCGGTTTGTTGATGCCCAGGCTTAGCGCAAGCGCAGCGGCCAGCAACAAAACGAGAACGGCGTGAAACGGATTTTTCGGGGGTTTCAGCAGCGTGCCCATTACGCAGCCGCAGCAAGGAATTCCGGACCCTGAACCAGCAGCGTTCCGGAGCGCCCGGGAATTTCAGCCATCGCCAGTTCGTGGCGGGGCAGGCGGGCAAGATCCAGCGTGTCGCGCAGCGAGCGCAGGCTGACCAGGTCGTAACCCTGCGCCTTCCAGCCGGCCAGCAGGCGATCAAACGCCGGAGCCAGTTTCATGCCTTCCATTTCGGCGTGCAGGGTAAACACATGACCCGTCGCGGGCGGATCGCGGCTGAGTTGCAGAAGATGCTCGTGAACATTGTCTTCGGTGATGCCGTCGAGTCCGATCAGTTCGTCGAGCGTGGGCAGGGTGGTCGGCAGTTGCGGGCAGTGCACGATCTCGGCGTTCCACACCGGCACGAAAGGATGGGTACCACGGCCGTCGGAGGCGTAGTCGAAACCGAGACGTTGCGTCATGCGGATCGCGTGGGGGTTCATCTGCCAGCCGGCAGCACCATGAACCTTTGCTGCCTCGCCAAATAGGGTAGCGAACTGGTTGCAGGCGAGTTGCATTTGCCGCTCGGTCCACGCCATGTCGGCATCGGCCACGCCGTCCTGCCATTTGACGTGGTCCCAGCAATGGATGCCGACTTCGTAGCCGCTGTCGCGCACGCCGCGCAGGATGTTGGCGCAACGGCGACCGATTTCCGGTCCCGGCAATAGCGTGCCGTACATCAGCGTTTTCAAACCGTAGTGAGATACCACCGAGGTACGTGAAACTTTCTTCATGAAGCCGCGGCGAAAAACGCGTTTGATGGCGCGACCGGTATGGTCGGGGCCGAGCGAAAACAGGAAGGTCGCCTGCGCCTGGTGCCGACGCAATGCCTCGACCAATTTCGGCACGCCTTGCAAGGTGCCACGATAGGTATCGACGTCAATTTTTAGCGCGAGTAACGGCATAAGAGCTTTTCACCACAGAGTACACAGAGGACGCAAAGGGATACGAACAAAAGAAGGGTGTTTCCTCTGTGTACTCCGCATCCTCTGTGGTGCAAAATTTTTAGTCCATCAACTTTCTGGCGGAGGCCACGTCACCGCGATAGGCTTCGAAGATGCCGCGCAGGGCGGCATCCATCGTGACCTGTGGTTTCCAGCCCAGTTCCTCCATGGTGTTGGTGATCTTTGGCACGCGGTGCTGGGTGTCCTGATAGCCCTGGCCGTAGTACTCGCCGGAGGTGGTTTCGACCATTTTTACCTTGGCCGCAGTTTCGGCATATTCGGGATACTCTTTCGCCATGTCGAGCATCATGGTGGCGAGTTCGCGTACCGAGTAGTTGTTCTTCGGGTTGCCAATGTTGAAGATCTTGCCGCTGGCGATGCCATCCTTGTTGGCGATGATTTTCATCAACGCGTCGATGCCGTCAGTGACATAAGTGAAGGAGCGCTTTTGCGCGCCGCCGTCGACCAGCTTGATGGGTTCGCCGCGCACGATGTGGCCGAGGAACTGGGTGATGACGCGGGATGAACCTTCCTTCGGGGTGTGGATGGAGTCGAGGCCGGGGCCGATCCAGTTGAAGGGACGGAACAGGGTGTAGTCCAAGCCTTCCTGCTGACCGTAGGCGTGGATCACGCGATCCATCATCTGTTTGGCACATGAATAAATCCAGCGCGGCTTGTTGATGGGGCCGAGCACCAGATTGGAATTTTCCGGATCGAACTCCGGATCCTGGCTCATGCCATAGACCTCGGACGTCGACGGGAAAATCACGCGCTTCTTGTACTTCACCGCGTGCCGGATGATGGGCAGGTTGGCTTCGAAGTCGAGCTCGAAAACCCGCAGCGGTTCCTTGACATAAGTGGCCGGCGTGGCGATGGCCACCAGCGGCAGGATCACGTCGCATTTGCGCACGTGGTACTCGATCCATTCCTTGTTGATGGTGATGTCGCCTTCGAAAAAATGAAAGCGCGGGTTGTTCATCAGTTCGCTGACGCGTTCGGAGTTCATGTCCATGCCATGCACTTCCCAGTCGGTGGTGTCCATGATGCGCTGGGAAAGGTGGTGGCCGATGAAACCGTTGACGCCGAGGATAAGGATTTTTTTCATGGGGGTTCAGACAAGTGAAATCGGATTGAGGCCCAGGCGTCCAGGCAACGATGCAGGGGCGATGGGAGTACCGTCGAGTTCTAAAGACAGGATTTTAACAACTCCGCCATCGCCGCAGCGGGCGAACAAATGGTCTTCTTCGAGGTAAAGGCCAGGTTGTTCGCCGGCACGACGATGACCGGACAAGTTCAGCGTACGCAGCAGTCTCAGCCGATGCCCGGCCATGTCGCAGAAGGCGCCTGGGTAGGGCGGCGTTAAGGCGCGCACCAGATTGTGAATTTCCTGCGCCGGCTTAGTCCAGTCGATACGGCCATCTTCCGGCTTGCGCCCACCGAAATAGCTGCCCTGTTTGAGGTCGGCCATGACATGAGGCGCGTTACCAGCGACAAGTTGCGGCAGGATATTGTGCAGCGCCATTTCGGCGGCAAGTGTCACCTTATCGAATACTTCCCGCGCCGTGTCATCGGGAAGAATCGGAACGGCCTGTTGCGCGACAAGCTCGCCGGCATCCGGTTTCTCGACCATGCGATGCAGGGTCGCGCCAGTTTCACGCTCGCCATGAATGATCGCCCAGTTCACCGGCGCCCGTCCGCGGTACTTGGGCAATAGCGAACCGTGCATGTTGTAAGCACCGCGCTTGACGGTTTCGAGCACCGACGGTTTCAGCATCAGCCGGTAATAGAAGGAGCACAGAAAGTCGGCATCGATGGTCCGCAGCCGCGCCAGCATCTCCGGCGTGTTGGGATCGGCGGGCGTGATGGACGGAATGCCGTAGTCCCGCGCCACATCAGCGACGCGCTCGAACCAGATATTCTCTTTTGGGTCATCTTCGTGGGTGACGACCAGTGCAACGTCGACGCCGTGCGCCAGCAGCACCTTGAGGCAGCGAACACCGACGTTGTGGTAGGCGAAGACGACCGCTTTCATTCTGTGAGGAGTAAGGAGTGAGGAGTGAGGAGCAGATTAGGTGATTCGCCACTCATGGCATCATGAAGAAGCTCTTTCAGTGGCATGCTCCGCACAGTCCGCAAGGTTTTACTCCTCACTCTTCACTCCTCCCTCCTCACGGCTTTCAAGTATGGCGCCGATCAGGTAGCGCGGCCGGTGGCGCACTTGCTGATAGATGCGACCGATGTATTCGCCAAGCAGGCCGACGCCGAACAGTGTGATTCCGATGAGGAAAAAGGCGATGCCAAAGAGTGTGAACAAGCCTTCCGCTTCGGGGCCAACCACAATGCGCCGTATGAACAGGAAAACGACGAACAGGGCAGACAGAAAAGAAATGCCGATGCCCAACATCGAGAAAAATTGCAGCGGTAGCAGTGAGAAACTCGTCATCAAGTCGAAGTTGAGGCGGATCAAAGAATAGAGCGAATACTTGGATTCCCCGGCGTGACGCTCCTCGTGCGTAACCTCAATCTCGGTCGGATTCTGCGCGAAAGAGTAAGCCAGTGCCGGAATGAAGGTGCTGACTTCGCGGCAACTGTTGATGGCGTCGACGATAGGCCGCGAATAGGCGCGCAGCATGCAGCCCTGGTCGGTCATCTTGATGCGGGTGATGCGTTCGCGCAAACGGTTCATGGCCTTTGATGCCCAGCGGCGGAACGGCGTGTCCTGGCGATTCTGCCGGATGCTGCCGACGCAGTCGTAGCCTTCGCGCACTTTGGCGACCAGCTCGCCGATTTCCTCCGGTGGATTTTGCAGGTCGGCATCCAGTGTCACCACGATTTGTCCGCGTGAATGCTCAAAGCCCGCCATGATTGCCATGTGCTGCCCGGCGTTGGCGGCGAGCAGGATGGCCCGTGTGACGTACGGCCGTTTTTCAAACTGTTCCCGTAGCATGGCAGCCGAGCGGTCATGGCTGCCATCGTTGACGAAGATCACTTCATAGCGCGTGCCCAGCGCGTCGAGCGCCGGATAGAGCCGGTCGAAGAGCGCCGACAGGCCGGCTTCTTCGTTGTAGACGGGGACTATTACCGAGATTTCAATTGGAGACATTTAGCAAAGAGTCGTAGTGCCTTGATGCAGGGGACAAGCACTGGCTGCAAGACAGTCTGGATTATTCAGCCCGTTCAGTCATGAGCTATGCGGCCATCTGCTCGAACGAAAAACTTGGAATATCTGCACGTTCGCGAGCATGCTCGACCGTGATACCGCAGATGTCACCTTTAGCATCGAGGTCGAGCAATGTGTTCTCGTCCAGATCTTTAGTCTCTGCGACTTGCAGTCCAGGGCGAAATTCGATGTAAAGCGTATCGGTGTCCTGAAAGTATTTGATCTTCATGGTTTGAATCCTCGATCAAAGAAAG
>JAYUGL010000079.1:0-16569 GCA_043738385.1 Sterolibacteriaceae bacterium | reverse complement strand
TTGAAATACCTCTGCCTCGCCTGGGAGGCCGAAGAAACCTTCGCCGCGCAATCGCGCGAGGAATGGAGCGCGCTGCGCGCCGAGACCCTGGCCTATGTCGAAAGTCTGGAAGAGCGCGGCCACCTGGTGCTGGCCCGTCCGCTTGGCAGCGCGCGCAACGCGGCTTCGCTACGGGTGCGCAACGGCCAGCTCTCGGTGACCGACGGGCCGTTCGTCGAGACCAAGGAGCAGCTCGGCGGCTTCATCCTGATCGAGGCGCGCGACCTGAACGAGGCGATCCAGCTCGCGTCGAAGTGGCCGGGCGCGCGCTACGGCGACATCGAAGTGCGGCCCGTGGAAGAGACGTTGCGCGACGACGCGCGTTATTGAAAAGGAACCGGGATGACTCGCATGAACGACACCAGCACTTTCCCCGCCGACCGCGAACTCGTGCTGACCCGGGTCATCGATGCGTCACGCGAAAAACTGTTCAGGGCATGGACCGAGCCGGAGTTGCTCAAGCAATGGTTTACGCCCGCGCCCTGGAAAACGATTCATGCGGAGACCGATGTGCGGCCGGGTGGCAGTAGCACCATCGTGATGCAAAGTCCCGAAGGCCAGGAATTTCCCAGCCGCGGCATCTATCTTGAAGTGGTCAAGAACGAGAAGCTGGTATTTACCGATGCCTATGTAAAAGCATGGGAGCCATCGGAAAAGCCGTTCATGACGGCGATCCTGACCTTCGAGGATGCGGGTGGCGGCAAGACGAAATATACGGCTCGCGTCCGTCACTGGACGACTGCCGATTACGAAACGCACACCAAGATGGGCTTCCACGAAGGCTGGGGCAAGGCGACGGATCAGCTTGCGGCCCTTGTTGCGCGGCTGTAATCTGTGCCGATAATTCTTGAGGGGAAATAATGTTCAAGACCATCGTCCTGCCCATCGTTGTCGTCCTTGCGGCTTTGATGATTTACGCCGCAACTCGGCCCGACACTTTTCTGGTCCAGCGTGGGACGAGCATCAAGGCGCCGCCGGAAAAGGTCTTTGCCATTCTCAGCGACTTTCATCGTTGGGAAGCCTGGTCGCCCTGGGAAAAACTTGATCCTGCGCTGAAGAGAACCTACAGCGGCGCTGCCAGCGGCACGGGCGCGATCTATACGTGGGAAGGCAACAGCAAGGTCGGCGCCGGGCGCATGGAGATCGTGGAGGCACTGTCCCCCACCGTGATCACGATCAAGCTGGATTTTCTCAGGCCGTTTGAGAGCCACAATATCGCCGAGTTCTCGCTTCAAAGCCAGGGCGATTCCACCTATGTATCGTGGGTAATGCACGGCCCCAGCCCCTACATTTCCAAGCTCATCGGCATCTTCATGAGCATGGACAAGATGATTGGCAAGGATTTCGAAACCGGGCTTGCCAATCTGAAGACCCTTTCTGAAAAACCTGCCGCTTCCTGAGGACCGGAAGCGCAACGATCCTGGTTATCTCAGCTTGGCCGCGCCGTGCATGCGGTCGCCAAAGGTATTCGACCATTCCTCGGCGGAAAGCTCGGCACGCTTTTGCATGTAGTGTTCGGGCACCGATGTTTTTTCGCCACTGATGGCGCGAACCACGGCCGGCCGTGACAGGATGGCGTTGGACCATCGGGTGACCGCCGGGAAGTCGGCGACGTCGATGTCGATCAGCGGCGCACCTTGCACCCACGGCCAGACGGCCATGTCCGCGACCGAGTATTCCGCCGACAGATATTCACTCTCCGACAGCCGATATTCCAACACATTGCACAACCGCAGCACCTCGCGGCGATAACGCGTCACGCCGTAGTCCTGTCCCTCGGGAGCGTAGCGGATGAAGTGATGCGCCTGGCCGTTCATTGGCCCATGCCCGGCTACCTGCCAGACCAGCCATTGCAGCGCGATCATGCGCTGGCGCGGATCGGTGGGCAAAAATTGTCCGCTCTTCTCGGCAAGGTAGAGCAGGATCGCGCCGGTCTCGAATACCGGCAGCGGTTCGCCGCCGAATGCGGGAGTGCTGTCGACGATGACCGGCAATTTGTTGTTCGCGTTGAGCTTGCGAAACGCGCTGGTGAGGTGCTTTCCCGCGAACAGCGGATAGTTGATCACGCGATAGGGCAGCCCCATCTCTTCAAGTGCGATCACCACCTTGAGCCCGTTCGCCGTCGCCACGTAATGCAGATCGATCATGTTTTGCTCCGTTGTTGAGTAGTCATTTACCTTCCTTCAATGCCCGCCGCAAAATCTTGCCGACATTGGTGCGCGGCAGGTCGTCGCGAAACTCGACGTGGCGCGGCACCTTGTATCCGGTCAGTTGTTCATGGCAAAAAGCGATCAGCGCTTCGGCGGTCAGCGCCGGATCTTTCTTGATGACGAAAATCTTGACCACTTCGCCGGAGTGTTCGTCCGGCACACCGATGGCAGCGACTTCCCGCACACCGGGATGCATCGCGACCACGGCCTCGACCTCGTTGGGGAACACCTTGAACCCCGAAACCACGATCATGTCTTTCTTGCGATCGACCAGGAAGATATAGCCTTGTGGATCCATGCGCACCAGGTCGCCGGTACGCAGAAATCCATCCGCGTAAATGACCAGCGCAGTCTCATCGGGTCGCTGCCAGTAGCCTTGCGTCACTTGCGGTCCGCGTACGCAAAGTTCTCCTACCTCACCCAGCGTCACCTCCTGGCCGGCGTCGTCGCGAATCGACACTTCCGTGGAGGGAACCGGCAATCCGATGGAGCCGTTATAGGCCGCCAGATTCAGAGGATTGATGGTGACGGCCGGCGAGGTCTCGGTCAATCCGTAGGCCTCGACGATCACGTTTCCGGTGACTTGCTGCCAGCGGTCGGCCACTGCTTTTTGCACCGCCATGCCGCCGCCCAGGGTCAGGTGCATGGTGGAAAAATCGAGCGCGGCAAAAGCGGGATGATTGAGCAGCGCATTGAACAGCGTATTCACACCGGTGATACAGGTGAAGCGATGCCGGGCGAGCTCCTTGATGAAGCCGGCGATGTCGCGCGCATTGACGATGAGTAGATTGGCGGCGCCGACTCGGATGAAGGTCAGGCAGTTCGCGGTGAGCGCGAAGATATGATACAGCGGCAGCGCGGTGACGATCATTTCGCCTTCAGGCTTCATGCCCTGCGTGATCCACGCACCGGCCTGCAGTACGTTGGCGACGATGTTGCCGTGGGTCAGCACGACCCCCTTGGAAACGCCGGTGGTGCCGCCGGTGTATTGCAGGAAGGCGAGGTCGGCATGCGACAGTGGCACGGCATCGAAAGCGTGATCCGCACCAACCGCCAATACCCGTTGCAGCGTATGCGATCCGGGCAGCGACCAGGCGGGCACCATTTTTTTGATGTGGCGCACGACGAAGTTGATTAGCGGGCCTTTGATCGCACCGAGCATTTCACCCAGCGGGCTCACCACCACATGGCGCAACGCCGTATTCGCCAACACCGGCTGCAACGTATGGGCGAAGTTCTCGACGACAACGATGGCTTCGGCACCGCTATCCTTCAACTGATATTCCAGTTCGCGCGGCGTGTACAGCGGATTGAAGTTCACCACCACACAGCCCGCACGCAGCGCCCCGAACAGGCAGATCGGGTATTGCATGACATTGGGCATCATCAGCGCGACCCGCGCGCCTTTGTTCAATCCTAGCGCCTTTAGCCATGCGGCGAAGTTGCGCGAATGCCGGTCGAGCTCACGGTAGCTCAGAGTTGCGCCCATGCTGATGAAGGCGGTTCGGTCGGCGTAACGCCGGCAACTGTCCTCGAACAATGCCACCACCGAGGCGACCTCGTTCACATCGATCTGCGCGGGTATCCCCTGCGGATAATTTTTGCTCCAGATATCTTCCATGGCTTGATCTCCTCACTCAGCCAATAACGATTTTTTAAGCGCTCTATCCACCGGCCGCTCTCCCAGCCAGACCCGCAGCAGTGCCTGGGCAAAGAACTCGCTGTCAACTTTGCCCCGTGTTTCGCCATTCAATCCCACCACCACACCATCGGCGCCGAAGTCGAGCGTGAGAATGTCACCTTTGTGGACGCTTGGGAGGGCGCTGAACAGAGACTCCATTTTCTCCATGGGCGCAACCAGCGATGTCTGTTCGGCTGTCGTGGTGTTTTCCCGCATTCCTTCACGCATTGCGTCGAGCAGGGTTTCCTTTGAAATGTCGCGCAGCATGCGCAGCACCATACGCTTGGGGCCACTTTCGCTTAGTACTGTGGGGGCCTCATGACTGGTGTGCGGTAGATAGAGCCCGGCGACGTAAGCCTTGAACATGAACTTGGTGCGCACGCCGGCGCCGTTCAATACCAGCTCGGTATCGCCGACATGAATTTTGTCATCCAGCTTGACACCGGCCACCTCTGCGGCCTCTGCGTGCGCGGCGGCGAACAACGCAAGGATCATCACCATCGTCAAGGCAAAACGGGAAGTCATTGCGTTTCCTTTTCTGCGGCGTAGTGCAACGGGCCGCCTGTGAATGGAGCGAAGCCGG
Source organism: Sterolibacteriaceae bacterium (assembly GCA_043738385.1). GTDB lineage: Bacteria > Pseudomonadota > Gammaproteobacteria > Burkholderiales > Rhodocyclaceae > JANYCD01. Next base: position 12,056 of record JAYUGL010000079.1, on the reverse strand, counting down.
TGCCGAAGATGATACCGGCATCGGCGAGATCGGCATCGGCGACCACACCATCGGCGACGAGTTTTTTTGCCGCAGCGATCAGCGGCGCCACGAGCCGGTCGGCCAGCCCTTGCGGTGCGGTCACGCCGCTGCCGCGCGGCGCGGAAGTTTTTGCGCCGCTCCAGTCGTAAAAACCCTTGCCGGTTTTGCGGCCGAGATCCTTGCGCGCCACTCTTTCGGCAAGACAGCGCGGCACGGCGCCGCCTGCGGCCAGATGGCTGCCGGCGGCCAATGCCACGTCGAGCCCGACCGTATCAGCCAGCTCGATGGGGCCCATGGGCATGCCGAAAGCCAGCATGGCGGCGTCAACCGATTCCAGTGCTTGCCCCTCATCCACACAGCGCATGGCCTCCAGCATATAAGGCGCAAGCACGGCGTTGACCAGAAAGCCCGGCGCGCTCTTCACCGGCAACGGCAGCTTGTCGATGGCGCGCACAAAGGCGCAGGCGCGACGCAGCACATCCGGATCAGCGGAGGTGGACTGCACCACTTCCACCAGCGGCATGCGCGCCACCGGATTGAAAAAGTGGATGCCCACCAGTCTTGCGGAATTCGCAAGCGCCTGACCGATGTCTTCGAGCCGCAAGCTCGACGTGTTGGTGGCGAGCATGGCCTGTGGCCTTGCGCGTTGCTCCAGCGTGCGGAACAGCGCCTGCTTGGCCTCCAGGTTCTCGGCAATGGCTTCGATCACCAGATCGGCGTGGGCCACACCATGACCGTCCACATCGGGGATCAAGCGATCTGTCGCGGCGCGAATCAGATACGGGTCTTTCAACTGACGTTCGAACAACGTGCGTGCCCGCGCCAGGGCCGGCGCGATCAACTCCACCGAGCGATCCTGCACGCTCACGGTGAGGCCACGCAGGGCACACCATGCCGCAATGTCGCCGCCCATGACACCAGCGCCGACGACGTGCACGCGACGCACCGGAGTGACCTCTTCCTTGCCAAAATTCTTGAGCCGCTCTTGCAGGAAGAAAACGCGTATCAGGTTGTGCGCCGTATTTGATCCAGCCAGGCGACCGATCAATGCCGGATCGGCCAACGCATTGCCATTGTGCTTGGCCCAGGTGTCGATGATGGCGTAAGGTGCCGGATAGTGCTCGGGCCGCGCGCGCGCGGCGACCTGCTTGCGCGCGCCGGCGGCGATCACGGCTTTGAGCGGGCCGTTGAGCAGACGCTGCACTAGCGTGGCCCGGCGCGCGGGTTGACCCGACAGCACGACGCGACGCGCAGCTGCGTCCATCACCCGCGGCGGTACGCAGTCATCGGCGAGACCGAGGCTGCGCGCTTTTTTTGCATCCACGGTTTTGCCCGTCAGCATCAGGTCGAGCGCGGCCTGCGGGCCAATCAGCTGCGGCAAACGCAACATGCCGCCCCAACCGGGAAAGATGCCGAGCATGACCTCGGGCAAACCAAGCCGCGTGCCGGGTTCGTCCACCACCAGCCGATAACGGCAGGCCAGCGACAGTTCCAGGCCACCGCCCAGGCAGTGGCCGCGAATCAGTGCGAGGGTTGGATAAGGTACCGCGGCCAGACGGTTAAATAAATACCAGCCCCGACTGACAAGCTCGACACTTTTTTCAACGCTGTCGAGTTCGCTGAATTCAGTTACATCAGCGCCGGCAATAAAACCCGCATCCTTGCCCGAACGGAACACCAGCGCTTTAGGCGGATCGCGCTCGCAATGGCCGAGCAGCAGCGACAACTCGCCCATGATCTCCTTGCTGAGCGCGTTGGTACTTTCGCCGACGCGATCCAGGGTGGCCCAGGCGATGCCGTCTGCATCATGTTCGAGACGCCAGTGCCGCTGGCTGGCTAATTCGCTCATTGGAAAACCTCAATTTCTTCACCACAGAGAAATTCAGACACTTTGTTTTTCTCTGTGTACTCTGTAGTGAATGAATTATTCATATTTATCCCATCCGCTCGATCAGCATTGCGCCGCCCTGCCCGCCACCGATACAGATGGCCGCCATGCCACGTTTGCCGCCCTTTGCCTCAAGAACGCGCAGCAGATTGAGCACGATGCGGGCGCCTGAGGAACCGACCGGATGACCGATGGCGATGGCGCCGCCGGCCACATTCAAGCGCGCTTCATCAATCCTTCCCATGGCTGACGACAGGCCCAGTTGCTCGCGGCAAAAATCGGCATCCGCCCATGCTGCTTCACACCCCAGCACCTGCGCGGCGAAAGCTTCGTTGATTTCCCACGCGTCGAGATCGTTCAACCCCAGGCCATGGCGCTGCAAGATGGGCGTGGCGGCATGTACCGGCCCAAGTCCCATCAGCGCCGGGTCCAACCCTGTCCACTGACTGTCGAGAATGCGGGCGATGGGCTTGAGACCGTGCGCCTCGACCGCGCGCTCCGAGGCCAGCACCAGCCAGGCCGCGCCATCCGTGATTTGCGAACTATTGCCGGCGGTCACGGTGCCGCCGCGACGATCAAACACCGGTTTCAACGTCGCCAGTTTCTCGGCCGTGGAATCCGGCCGGATGCCGTCATCGTTGGCGTAAATTTTTCCCGCCGTATCGACCAGCGCAACGATCTGCCGCCCATGAATGGCAGCGCCTTCGCTCGCCGCGCGCAGATGGCTGCGGACCGCGTATTCGTCTTGCTGGCCGCGGCTGATGGAAAATTTCCAGGCTAGATTTTCCGCCGTCTGTCCCATCGACAGGCCCACCACCGGATCGGTGAGTCCCTTGAGCAGTCCGATCACCGGCGCCAAAAAACCGGCGCGAAACTGCAGCAGCGCCGCGAGTTTTTCACCCACAGTTCGCGCGCGAGAAAATCCGGCCAGCCAGCGCACCATGTTGTCGGAAAACAATAGCGGCGCGCGCGACAACGCATCGACACCGCCGGCCAGCACCAGATCGGCATTCCCCAAGCGAATGTTGGCCATGGCCGAGTCGAGCGCCTGCATGCCCGATGCGCAGTTGCGCATCACGGTCCAGCCCGGCACCTTGTGGCCGCAGCCTAGGCGCAGAGCGACAACACGGCCGATGTTGACTTCATCCGCAGCTGGCGCCGCGCAGCCGAGGATCACTTCGTCGAGCTCCGTCGGTGCAAATGATTGCCTCAGCAACAAGGCATGCCCGGCCTGGACCGCCAGATCGGAAGCGGAAAACGGCCCCGGCGCACCGCGCGCCTTGAGGAAGGGCGTACGGGCACCGTCGACGATGTAGACCGGAGTTGAGTTCATATCAAAATCCTTTCACCACAGAGGACGCAGAGGACCCGGAGGAATTCAAAAACAAAGAATTCATAAAACTCGGTTTCCTCTGTGTACTCTGCGTCCTCTGTGGTGAATATTTTTCCATGCTTCGTCAAGCCGCCTCTTGCACGGGCGCGGGCCGGGGCACTGAAGCTGCCGCAATATCGAAAGGAAAGTCATCGACGTGGACCACGATGTCGCGCAGGCGGTCACGACGTTTCGTGACTTCAAATTCGGCTGCATCAATGACGCCGGCCTCGAATGCCGCGATGGCAAGGTCGCGCACGTTGGCTTTGGGATTGCCTTCGAAACGGCCGGCCTTTTCCGCGCCACGGATTTTGGCATCGATGGGTTCCGCGGCAATGGTTGCCGCGAGTGCCAGTTCAATCGCACCCACGGGATCGGACTCGTCAACCGGGACATGGCAGACCGAAGTCAGCCGGTCGCGCGTGGCAGAAGGTGCGATCAGCAACTTCGCCACCTGGTGACCTACCGCGTCGGACGGCACCACATAGGGATGTCCGAAAGGAAAGATCACCCGGTTCAACAGCCACGCCACGATGCGATTCGGGTAGTTGGCGATGACGCCATCAAACGCCTGCTGCGCCTGGTACATGGCATCCCACACCGCCCAGTTCAACAGCGGTGCATCCTCTTTTTGCCGGCCTTCGGACTCGTAGCGTTTCAACGTCGCCGATACCAGATACATCTGCGAAAGAATGTCGCCCAGCCGCGCTGAAAGTTTTTCCCTGCGCTTGAGCTTGCCGCCCAGCACCAGCATCGACACATCGGCGAGAACGGCGAAGGCGCTGGAGAAACGTGTGAGCTGCTGATAGTAGCGTCGCGTTTCGGGAGCGACGGCCGGAACGTCAACAAAATACGAACCGGTCAGCCCGTACCAGAATGCGCGCATGCCGTTGCGTACGGTGTAAGCGATGTGGGCAAACAAGGCAGCGTCGAAGTCGATTAACCCGCGTTTGGCATCATTGTCCTGCGCGGCACGCATTTCCTTCAACACATAAGGGTGGCAACGAATCGCGCCCTGACCGAACAGGATCAGGCTGCGCGTCAGGATGTTGGCGCCTTCGACCGTGATTGCGATGGGAACCTGTTGATAAGCGCGGCCGAGGAAATTGGAAGGGCCGAGGCAAATGCCTTTGCCACCGAGGACGTCCATGCCGTCGTTAACGACTTTGCGCGCGCGCTCGGTGACATGGTATTTGGCAATGGCCGAGGCCACGGCAGGCTTCTCGCCCATGTCGACCGCGCCCGCCGTCATGGTGCGCGTGGCGTCCATCATGTAGGTATAGGCGCCAATGCGCGTCAGCGATTCCTCCACGCCTTCGAAACGTCCGATGGCGGTCTTGAACTGGTTGCGGACTCTGGCATAACCGCCGACGGCGCGTGCCGTCAAAAGGGCCATGCCGGTGTTGCTGGATGGCAATGAGATCGAGCGGCCGGCAGCGAGGCACTCCATCAGCATGCGCCAGCCCTGCCCCGCCATCTTTGGCCCACCGATGATGAAGTCGAGCGGCATGAACACATCCTTGCCGCGCGTCGGGCCGTTCATGAACACCGCGTTCAGCGGCAGATGCCGGCGCCCGGTTTCCACACCGGGTGTGTCGTGGGGCACCAGGGCGCAGGTAATGCCGAGATCTTTTTTGCCGCCGTGTTCGGTGCCGAGCAGCCGGTCAGGATCGTAAAGGCGAAACGCCAGACCGAGCACGGTGCACACCGGCGCGAGCGTCACGTAACGCTTGTCCCAACGCACGCGCATGCCGATCACTTCGCGGCCCTGCCATTGACCTTTGCAGACGATGCCGAAATCGGGAATCGCCGCGGCATCCGAGCCTGCCCACGGGCTGGTCAGCGCGAATGCGGGAATATCCATTCCGCGCGCCAGACGCGGCAGATAGTGATTTTTTTGCGCCTCGGTACCGTAGTGCAGCAGCAGTTCGGCCGGGCCGAGGGAGTTTGGCACCATCACCGATACTGAGACCGCGGAGGAACGCGTCGATAATTTGGTGATCACCTGCGAATGGGCGAAGGCGGAGAAGCCCAGTCCGCCATACTGCTTGGGGATGATCATGCCAAGGAAGCCCTTGGTCTTGATGAACTGCCAAGCCTCCGGCGAGAGATCGTAGCGTTGCTGGGACTCTTGCCAGTCGTTCACCAGGTTGCAGGCTTCGCTGGTTTCATTATCCAGGAACGCCTGCTCTCGCACTGTCAGGGTTGGCACCGGATAAGCCAGCAGTTTGTTCCAGTCCGGGGCGCCGCGAAACAATTCTCCTTCCCACCACACCGTGCCCGCTTCGAGCGCTTCACGTTCGGTGTCCGACATGCGCGGCAATATTTTCTTGTAAGCCGCGAACAGGGGTTCTGAAATCAGCGGGCGGCGCAGGGGGCGGATCAGCAACACCGCAATTGCCAAGACCAAAAGCCCGATACCCATCGTGATCAGCATTGCGCTACCCTCCTTCACGGCCCACGCTCGCTCGGTACGGTGAGGCCTTCGCTTCGGCTTTACCAGCAAGCCACATGAAATATCGGCCCGTCAACAGACTTTGTTTATAGCGTCAGCATACTCTTGTATGTGCGTTATGCATGGGCGAATCCCGCCCCGCCTGACTTTGTTGTTCTTCAGGAAACCTTAGCGACTCAGCGAGCCCGACTCGCTGGAACCCTGGAGTGGCCCAAGAGGATTGGTATTTTCCTCATGCTCGTGGATTGCCGGCTGACCGCCGGTCAATTTGTAAATAACCATGTTGTCCTTGACTAAAAGGACCGCGTTGAAGCGCCAGCCAACAACGTCCACCTTGCGATTGAAATTAAGATAGTCCACCACGAAATTGCCGTAGCGCTTGCGCTTTACGACCCGGTAATCGATCTCGTACCCCTGGCAGCCTGTCTTTGCCGTGATGCATTCCAATACCCCGGCATCAAGGTCATTGGTATTGATCGAATAGCTTGGAATAAACCGGCGTAATACATCCGCGTAATTCAGGATGGTGATATTCGGGTTCGCGTGCGGATCAAGCTTCAGTTGCTTCAGGTCTGCCGTGGTCGACTTGTGCGGAACGATCAGATCAAAGGTACGCTGCGCCTCTTCATAGCTCTTCCAGGGGCCTTCGGTGAATCCTTCGCCCTTGGGCAGCGGACTGCCGCAAGCCGCCAGGATCAAAACACAACTCCATGGAAGCAAGCGGCCGGCAGCGTTCTGTTTAAACGCCAGGAATGTTTTGGTGATGCTTTGCGTAGTCATGATTTCACCTGCACACATTTCCTGCGCTTTTGGATACTGATTCCGGTCTTTGGTTCATGCAGACAGGATACAAGATCATGAAGAATGTGTCCCAATGATTCTTGGCCCGCCAAATAAAAAGCCCGCCGGAGATACCCCAGCGGGCTTTTCTGGATGACGCGTGGCCGAATTACTTGGCCGGAGCAGTGCTATCAACCTTGGTGTTGCCCTTCTTGTGGGTATGCCTGTGATGCTTCACATGCTTGGCGAGCTTCGGCGTTTCCGCCTTTTGCTCGACAGCCGCAGGTGCGGCGCTCTTCGCCGAAACGGAAGTCGGCGCGCCTGCGCCGGCTTGGGCAAACGAAGCAACTGCAAAGCCAGTCGTCAGTGCAGCGATAACAATTTTCTTGAGCATTTTGAATCTCCTTCAATGGTGGGTTTGATCAGGCTTGCCAACATGGCGGCCATGAGAGCAATAACGATTGAAGGCTGTGGTGGCTGACGTGGCTGATGTAACGGTTTGTTGCCGCGATTGGCACTCAAGCTTTCTCTCGACAGGAAAAGTTTTTGGTCGCTCAGCGCATAAATGCGCCAATCATTGCCGACGCTACCGACGCGCTAATGTTGTGCAACCCAGCCAGAGGACGGCTTCCCAAAATCGAGACTGCGCCGGTCATGGCCGGCGGTCGGCGACGGGAAATTCATCATCGCGCCTGCCGTCATGGAACGGCAAGGATGGGTATGAAACCGATGGAAAGGCGGGGCAAAAAATACGCCCGACACCGTAGGAATCGTAGGCACCAACGCGATATTACGGCTGCTCTGCTGCTCCGCCAGACGCTGCGCATAGAAGGCCTGAGTCGCCAGGTTCTGCGCGTCTGCGGCCTGGCGAGCCTGGCGTTCCGCGTCAACTTGACGCTCCAGCGCATCGACCTTGCTGATCAAATCCTTCGCGGCCTGTTGCTGCGGAAGCCGGGTAGCGTCGGGTTCGGGGTTGTTTGCTTGGGATACCATCAACGCCTTGCTGTCAATGCGCCTGAATTTCGCTTTGGGTTTTTCCGGCGGTGCGCTGGAATAATGCGTCACGCCATTTTCGTCGGCCCATTTGTACACCTCGCCAAGGGCGGGCGTCGTCGCCGCAAAAACGAGACATGCCAGCGGCAGCATCCGCATCCGCGCACTGATGGGATGGTGCTGCGCAACGTGCAAACCCGTTCTGTCGAAGCAGCGGTTGAGTGACCTATGTGGTGGCATATCAGCCTCCTCGTGTCGTGCGGGACAACCCTGTCAATTTTGTATCGACCGACGCGCCCGGCCATGGTTCAACCGCGCGCGTTTCCGACAGTGCGCCGCCGGGCCAACGCGGATTTCCCAGATTTCGTCTATCCTGCCCGACTTACTCGTAAAGCCAAATGACGCCAACGACCCAACCCCATTCATTGCTCAGCAAACTACGCCACCGCACCCGGCATGTGTGGAATCGGCCAACGCTGTCGTTCTCGGCTGTGGTGTTTCTGGCGGTGCTGTTTGCCTCGACTTACCAGTTGCCTCTGGTTCACAGCCTGCTGCTGTCTTTTGATGTTGCGGCGGCATCATTCCTGCTCACCACCGCAATGATGATGGCGCGCTCGACACCCTCATTGATGCGGCACCGTGCCAGCGTGCAACGTGAAGGGCGCTGGGCGGTACTGGCGGTAAGCATGATGCTCGCGCTGGTCATCCTGGTTGCGCTGAGTCTGGAACTGCGTTCCGCCAAAACGGGTTCGCTGCTCCAGGTCAGCCTGGCCGCCGCGACCGTCATGCTGTCGTGGGGTTTTCTGAACACAATGTTTGCGCTGCACTATGCGCATGACTACTACCACACTGCGGACACGACCGCCGCAGGACTTGATTTCCCCGGCACCGAAAAGCCGGATTACTGGGATTTCATGTACTTCGCGTTTGTCATCGGCATGACCTTCCAGGTTTCCGATGTGCAGATTTCAAGCCGCATCATGCGCCGCGTCGCCTTGCTCCACAGCTTGATCGCGTTCTTCTTCAATGTCGTGATTATCGCGATCACCGTCAACATCGTCGCCGGATTGGGTTGATTAGGCTTTAGCGGTCCCAGTCGCGCTCCCAGTCGCGCTCCCGGTGGTGCTCCCGTTCACGTTCGTGGCAGAACTCGTGGCGTTCCCGCTCATGCTCCCAGCGGCGTTGCTGCCACTCGTGGTCGCGATATTCGTCCCCGTAGCGATCATCTTGTACGTAATACACGGGAGAAGCAATGACGGGCTGGCGGTAATAGACCGGTTGCGGCACATAATCGACGCGGGGGCGGTATTCACGGCGCTGATTGGCAAGGGCAACCCCTGTCGCCGCACCCAGCGCACCGCCAATAATCGCTCCATCGCGTCCGCCAAGCGATTTTCCGACCAGGGCGCCGGCGCCGGCCCCGAATATCGCCCCGAGAAAAGCGTCATCGGCGCGGGCGGCGCTCGCGGTTACAAGGCAAGCAGACATTAACGCAGTAGCAATCGCAGTCTTTGTTTTCATGATGACCTCCAGTGCGCGATGAAGCCGATTCGCGGCTTCGACGATTCAAGACTATCGGTTAAATGGATTCTGGCATTTGCCATTACCTCCAATAACGTGCCCGCGACACTCCGGCTGACCGGCATTACAAATTGTTACGATGCGTCGCACTGGGCGGAATTTGCGCCTTGCGGCGCCAGCGCGCCAGACTCGCTGCCGGGCCAATAAAAAACCCATGGATATCTCAATGGGTTTGGTCTGCTTTTAATAACTGCCAACAGTGTGTGAAGAGCTCCGGGTTATTCCCACTCGATAGTTGCCGGCGGCTTGCCGGAAATATCGTAGACAACGCGGTTGATGCCGCGCACTTCGTTGATGATGCGATTGCTCACCTTGCCCAGCAGGCTGTGGGGCAACTCGGCCCAGTGCGCCGTCATGAAATCCTGCGTTTGCACCGCACGCAACGCCACCACGTATTCGTAGGTGCGGCCATCGCCCATCACACCCACGCTTTTCACTGGCAGAAACACGGCGAACGCCTGCGAGGTCTTGTCGTACCAGTCGGCAGCGCGCAGCTCATCAATGAAAATGGCATCGGCACGGCGCAGCAGGTCGGCGAATTCCGGCTTCACTTCGCCAAGTATGCGCACACCCAGACCGGGACCGGGGAAGGGATGGCGATAGACCATCTCATGCGGCAGGCCTAGGGCAACGCCCAGCGCACGCACTTCGTCCTTGAACAATTCGCGCAGCGGCTCAAGCAATTTGAGCTTGAGCGTGTCCGGCAACCCGCCCACATTGTGGTGACTCTTGATGGTGTGGGCTTTCTTGGTTTTCGCGCCAGCAGATTCGATCACGTCGGGATAGATGGTGCCCTGGGCCAGCCATTTTGCATTCGCCAGCTTTATCGATTCGGCCTGAAATACTTCGACGAATTCGCGGCCGATGATCTTGCGCTTCTGCTCCGGATCGGACACACCTTTGAGGTGGCCCATGAACTGCGCTGTGGCGTCGACGTGGATGACCTTGACGCCAAGATTACGAGCAAATGTCTTCATCACCTGCTCCGCCTCGTTCAAGCGCAACAAGCCGTTGTCGACGAAGACGCAGGTGAGTTGATCGCCGATGGCCTTGTGGATCAGGGCGGCCGCAACGGAAGAGTCCACGCCGCCAGAGAGGCCGAGAATCACTTCTTCGTTGCCGACCTGGGCCTTGATCTTCGCCACTGCCTCGGCCACGTAGTCGGGCATGTTCCAGTCGCGGCCGCACTCGCAGATGTCGTGAACGAAGCGTGAAAATAGTTCGCTTCCCTTGAAGGTGTGAGTCACCTCTGGATGAAACTGAACTGCGTAAAACTTGCGCGCCTCGTCGGCAATGCCGGCGATGGGCGTTGCCGGATTCGACGCGATGATCTTGAAGCCAGGCGGCAGTTGGGTGACTTTGTCGCCATGGCTCATCCACACGTCGAGCAGTCCATGTCCCTCGGTATTGCTGCGATCCTGTATGCCGTCGAACAGCTTCGAATGGCCGTGGGCACGTATCTCGGCGTAACCGAATTCGCGTTTGCTGGAACTTTCGACCTTGCCGCCCAGTTGCGCCGCCATGGTCTGCATGCCGTAGCAGATGCCCAGCACCGGAACGCCCAACTCGAACACGACCTGCGGCGCGCGCCACTCCTCGGCCTGGTAGACCGAATTCGGGCCACCGGAAAGAATGATTCCCTGCGGCGCGAATTCACGGATGAACGCGGCGGAAACATCGTAGGGATGCAGTTCGCAATACACCTGCTGCTCGCGCACCCGGCGAGCGATCAACTGGGTGTATTGGGAACCGAAATCGAGGATGAGTATTTTTTGATGCATGGGGTTGGAGACCAGGGGCTAGGGGCTAGAGACTGGGGGCTGGGAAAGTCGGGCGCGGAGACTGTTTTGTAAACCTCTCAGCATGCGGCCAATGGCATCTGTCTGCTCGGTCAGTTCTTCGAGATTTTTGCGTTCAAGGAATCCGAGACGACAAGCCAGCGTCAGTTGCGTTTCAAGCTCCGCCAATGAACCCATGGCAATGGAAATGAAGCGCAAAAATTCCTTGGTTGAATCCCTCGCATGTCCTTCGGCAATGTTGGAAGGGATCGAGACTGCCGCACGCCGCAACTGAGAAATCAGGCCAAAAACTTCCGCCTTCGGGAAATCGGTAGTGACCGCATAAACCGCTTCAGCGAGCTCGAGACCCGCCTGCCAGACTTTCAAGTCCCGATAGTCGCGCACCTCCATCCCTAGCCCCTAGTCCCCAGTCTCTAACCCCTAATCAATATGATAATTTGGTGCTTCCTGCGTGATCTGCACGTCGTGCACGTGGGACTCGCGAATGCCCGCCGAAGTGATCTCGACGAACTCGGCCTTGGATCGCATGTCTTCGATGGTCTTGCAACCGACATAACCCATCGAAGAGCGCAGTCCGCCCATCAACTGATGGATCACCGCGCCGACCGGGCCCTTGTAAGGCACACGACCCTCGATGCCCTCGGGCACCAGCTTCTCCACACTCGAACCATCCTGAAAATAACGGTCGGCGGCGCCATCTTTCATCGCGCCGATGCTGCCCATGCCGCGATAGGATTTGTAGGAGCGCCCCTGGAACAGCACGGTATCCCCCGGCGCTTCTTCGGTGCCGGCAAACAGGCCGCCCAGCATTACCGTATGCGCGCCGGCGGCGATGGCTTTGGAAATATCGCCGGAGTAACGGATCCCGCCATCGGCGATCAGTGGAACACCGCCTTTGGCCATGGCATTCGCCACGTTGTCGACCGCCGATATCTGCGGCATACCGACACCGGCGACGATTCGTGTGGTGCAAATGGAGCCGGGGCCGATGCCGACCTTGACGCCGTCGGCGCCATGATCGACCAGCGCCTTGGCCGCATCCGCGGTGGCAATGTTGCCGCCGATGACCTCAACCTTGGGGAAATGCTTCTTGACCCATTTGACGCGTTTCAACACCCCTTCGGAATGACCGTGGGCGGTATCCACCACCAGCACATCGACGCCCGC
>JAYUGL010000078.1:0-16614 GCA_043738385.1 Sterolibacteriaceae bacterium | reverse complement strand
GGATCAAGACAGAGCGGTTTCTCGACAAATACATGCAGACCGCGTTCCAATGCGGCGGATGCTACTTTGAAGTGGCTCGACGTTGGAGTTGCCACGATGACGCAATCGAGGCCCGCGGAATCAAACATTTTTTCGTAGTCTTTGAACGTCTCGACACCTGTGTACTTGCTCAGCGCCGAGGTCACGTACGTTGCGCTATCGCAAATCGCGGCCACCTCCACATCAGGGTGCGCTCCAAGGATCGCATAGTGAGAAAGCCCCATCTTTCCCACACCGATCAACCCAGCTCTAATCATTGGACTCGCTTCCTTGATTTGTGATGCGGACTCGGGATTGCATACCGCATCTTTCTAATTCAACAACCAACACCATTCTCCCGATTGATTTCCTCGGTCGCTCTTTTCTTGCCCACCAGCAAGGCGCGCCATTGATAACGGCGCAGAAATTTACGAAACTCCGGATTATCGAATCTTGGTTTCCTGTGTAAGGCACTCGACAGCCAGCCCCACAGCATGGCCAGGCTACCCAGGATGTAGGGTTTGTCGTTCATCCGGATGAATGCGCTCGCCAGGGTGTAGACAAAGCCCGTACCCATGTAGTACTGCCCGTAGCCGTGGCGCATGCGGCCGGTGTAAATCCCCTTCTGGCTGGACCCCATCGGCCGCAGGTGTATAAAACGCAGTGCGGGTTCATCCCAGCTACAGGCAATCCAGCCCTTCATTCGGCACAGGTGGCAATCAATACCATCCCAGAATACCTCGCGAACGAATCCCCCCATTCCTTTGAAGTGCTCAACGCGATAGAACTTGGTCATACCAAGGGAAGTTTCATCTCCATGGCGTTCGTTAACCAGGGTTCCGTTGACTTCAATATAAGACTTGCCGCTACATGTCGCAATACGCGGGTTGGCATCCATACGCTCAATCAGTATCTCGAAATATCGGGGCGGAAGGCGCAGGTCAAGATCAAGCTTACAGAGATACTCATAGTCGTCCGGGTTGATCGCCGCATAACCTTCATAGAACGCCTCAATCACGCCCGGCCCCACAGCGCGCCGTCCCCGGTCGGCACGGGTGACGATCTTTATCCAGTCATGCCGGGCCGCATACTCGCACAGAATGCCCTGTGTGCCGTCGGTTGAGCCATCATTGACGATAACCCATTTCTTCGGTCGAATCGTTTGGGCGATTACGCTATCAAGGGTCTGACGCATGAAAGCGGATTCATCGCGGCAGGGGGAAATCAGCAGATAGCCATTACCGGTTTTCAAAACGACTAACTATTCCCGTCCAAGCGACGCCTTATCGAAGGCATTTTTTCTAGTATCGTCATTAAAGATAAACCCGTTCCCACATTTGCATGGAATGCTATCAGATTGCGGCCTAAAAAATCCAGAGCGATCCATGTGTCCCACACGGTGCTCAGAAAATGACCTGGGACCTACATCGCAACTTCATAACCACATAGCCGTTGCATCACTATGTGGCCAAATATGGCATGCACATCCTCTGACAACTGCATATCATCGACATCCGCCCACAACACATGCTGGGCCAAGTCCTTCAACTTGCCGCCCCGGTAGCCGCAAAGACCAAGGGTTACTCCATTGTTGTCATTGGCATAGCTTACGGCGCGAATGACATTTTCAGAATTGCCGCTGCCGGAAATCGCGATGACCAAATCCCCTGGCTGGAAAATATTCTTGAGTTGCTCGACGAATATGTCTTGAAAGGAAATGTCATTCCCATATGACATCACCAGACCCATGTTATCGACCAGGCTGCGACCGCGAAACGGCTTGCCGGTGGACATGAATATACTTTTATTCCAGTCATTGATGAAATGCAAGGCTGTCATTGAGCTGCCGCCATTGCCAAGCGTGATGATCTGGCGGCCGGCTTGCCACGCATCCGCGATGACCTTGACCGCGTTGTCGACCTGCGTCCTGTCGAATGACTCAAGCAGCTTTGACAGCCTTGAAAGGTAGGTTTTTGCCGTTCCAGCGTATGGATTCATGCCAAGCTCCCGCGCCCCGCGTGCGCCTCAGTGATAAAAAATAATCCGGCTGCCCAACGGTTCAAACTTTACGCTGACCGGACGCAGCATATGTAAGGCCGACTTGATTGCTTCATGCGACTGTCGGGGGGCATACAACATCAGAAAACCTCCCGCACCAGCCCCCAAAATCTTGCCGCCAGCGGCCCCGGCGGAGCGAGCCAGATTGTACCATTCGTCAATATCGCCAGTACTGATACCCGATGTAATGCTCTTCTTCAGCATCCAATTTTCGTGCAGTATTTCTCCGAAAGCCGCAACGTTGTTCTTGTGCAGCTCGTCGCGCAAGACATAAGCAAGGTCGACCATGCGCGTCAATACGTGTCGTTTCGCTTCGTTGCCTGCTATTTCATCTGATTGCTGCTTGAGAAGAGCTGAGGCGCTGCGCGTGATGCCAGTGTAAAACACGAGAATATTGTCTTCGAGTTCCTGAAGCGTTAAGCGATCGCAAATGACTGGTGAAACAATCACCGAGTCATCGGGTTTGAACTCGATCAGGTTGAAACCGCCAAACGCGGCGGCATATTGGTCCTGCTTTCCAATCGGTTCACCGCAGACGTCGATTTCGATGTGGCAACTGTCGTGGCCCAGCTGCTCGCCGGAGACATAACGGCCGCTGAACGCATTTAGCGCATGCAGCAAGCCAACGGTGAAGGTACTGGATGATCCGAGACCCGTGCCTTTTGACGGAATATCCGCGATTGTGGTGATCTCTATGCCACCGTCCAGCTTTAAATGCTCCATCGCCGCCCGGACAAGGCGGTGTTCAATTTGGCCTACGCTAGAAACTTCTTCTGTTTTCGAGTAGGAAATGCGGATGCCATTGTCGAATTTTTTGTTGATGTTGACATAAACATATTTGTCGATTGCGGTACTGATGACCGCGCCGCCATGTTGTCTGTAAAAGGCTGGGAGATCACTGCCACCCCCGACGAAACTCATGC
The DNA here is from genome assembly GCA_043738385.1 of Sterolibacteriaceae bacterium. Classification (GTDB taxonomy): domain Bacteria; phylum Pseudomonadota; class Gammaproteobacteria; order Burkholderiales; family Rhodocyclaceae; genus JANYCD01. Next base: position 13,615 of record JAYUGL010000078.1, on the reverse strand, counting down.
GCAAAGGAGTTCTGCTAATGATCATGGAGCCCTCAGTTACTCACTGAAATTGTTATCAGGAACTCGCCAGCAGACGACAACGAGACCCTGTGAGCGGTGCATGCCAAATCTTCGATGACCGGGAACTCATCTTTCCGACGGGCAAGGTACACCTCCAGGGCTTGCGCTTCTCCAAAACCTCGCAGGCGATATTCGCTCAGGATTCGCGGCTTCCGCGCATTTTCATCGATTTCAATGTGGAACCGATGGCTCTCGATGGCATTGGAGGTCTCAAGTGCCAGAGCAATGGTACCTTCCATCAATATGACGTCGGAAGTCAAGAGGGAAAGGGGTTCGACAGAATCGATCCTCTCCCGTCTGAGCTTGTTATATCCCGGCAGCGATAGCGCCTTTGGGCGGCGGTTACCATCCCCCAGCACATCCAATAACGCCTGCATGGCTCCCATGTCGTGCCGGCCCAACACGCCGGCATCCCGCTCGCTCTCGTTTCTAAGCCAACGATCCGTGGACAGGACTACTGCACCTCGGCCTTGCGCCCGAATCGCGTCACGCAAAACGCTGGCAAAGGTGCTCTTGCCGCTACGAGACTGCCCGCCGATGAACACGATGGCGCCTTCGCCGATCTCCTCAGCCAGTTTCGAGCAAGACGAGAGCAGTCTTGGATAGTGGTCGAGGATGAACGACACCGCCGCGCTCAGATCCGGAACAATGACATCTGGTGTTGCCCACGCGCGATAGTCGAGTCCGGCATAGCCGGTTTCCACCAATATTGATCTCAGGCCAGCGCGTCGCGCGGTTTCCATATCCACCGAGGAATCGCCGATAAACCATGATTTTTCGCGCGCGATATTGAATTCCCGAACAGCCTGGTCGATCATTCCCGTCTTCGGTTTCCGGCAGTTACAATTGATTTTCAAATCGACACGTTCACCCGGATATCCGCCATCCGGATGATGGGGGCAGTAATAAATGCGGTCCACAAAAGCGCCCTGTTGGCCAAGCAGGGTTTCCATCTTGTTGTGAATATGGCGAAGTCCCTCGTAACTGCACTCGCCACGGGCGATCACCGGCTGGTTCGTCACCACACAGCAACGGTATTCAGACCGGTTCAAGCGTTTTATGGCATCTTCAACGCCAGGGATGAGTTCCAACTGATCCGGGTTTTGCAGATGATCGACTTCCCGGTTGATGGTTCCATCACGATCAATGAAAACCATGGCCTGGGAACGGTCAAGACTTGACCGGGCGATCTTGCCGGACCGCATGTCGGCACAAACCTTGTCGAGCCGAGATGGCGTTCCAATGTCCTTGATATATTCCGGGCTATTGTATCCACGCAGTATCAATCCACTCTGAAGCATTGCGGGAAATACGTCCTTGGCGAAATCAAGGACTCCTTGCTCATTGCGCCACGGTGTCAATGCCTGCTTGTTTACCCAGTAAAGGGCGGCATTTACCAGATTCGGGTAATAGCGCGAATTGTCATGCGGGTAGGGATGGAAACCTCGAATGCGACCGTCATCGTCAATATCCACCAGGTCGGAATCCTGTGGATGATCGTTGGGATGAAGAAACAATGTCGCAGCCACTTCATCGACCTGCGCGTGGAAATCATGAAAGCGGGTCAAATCGACTTCCAGCATGGTATCGCCGTACATCACCAGGAACTCATCCGCAAGCCGATCGAATACAGCCAGCGTTGCGCCGGCAGTGCCGCGTGGATCGCCATCATCGATACATGTGATTTCAAGTCCCCAGTTCCGCTTCGAGGCGCAGTAGTCGACGATATATTTGGCAGCATGGTTTACCAGAACAAGCACATCGGTAAAACCATACCGCTTTGCCAAAACAACCTGACGCTCCAGCAGTGGGATCCCGCAAATATCCACCAGCGGCTTGGGTAAATTTCCGAGGCGCTCGCGCAATCGAGTGCCCTTGCCACCAGCGAGAATAACAAGTTGCTTCACCCACCCGACTCCTGCTCGGCCACCTGACCCACGGCCTTGCTGATGGCTTGGGCGGAAGCCAACTTGGGCCGCCAACCGAGCGTCGACAATTTGGCGATCGAATAGCTGAATTTTGGTACATCGCCCACCCAGCCCTTGTTCCCATGACCAAACGATATACGTGCCTTTGGCGCCACCTTCTCTACAACCTTTTCAGCGATGAATCGTACCGTTACGCCTTCGTCGTCCGCGCCGATGTTGTAGTAGTTCAGCTTGTCGGAGGCGTGGTCTCGTATAAACAGCATCGCATCGACAAGTTCTTCAACAAGCAAATAGCTTTTCCGCTGAGTGCCGTCACCCAACACATCGAGATTCCCCGGCGTTAGCTTCAGTTTCCGGATAAAGTCGAGAATCACACCATGTGTGGCGGGAACGCCGATTACATTTGGAAACCGGAACACAAACGCCCGGCTTAGATAGCTTTCGAGCGCGGCGCTTATTGCTGCTTCCGACGCCAGCTTCATCGCACCGTAATTTGAAATTGGAAACAGGGGTCCCAGGTTTTCCGTCAGGCTTTGGTCGCCAAGATCGCCATAGACTGCCGAACTGGATGCAAAGGCAAGCATTTCGATTTCCAACTCCTTCATGAGGAGCAGGGTGTTAAACGTGGTCATGAAGGTATCGCGTAAATCCACCTGTGGGTCGGCGATCCCGGCCGGAATGTCAGAATTGGCCGCCAAGTGCCACACCTCCGTGATCGGGCTGCGCGAATGCAAGGTATTCAGCGCATGACGGTACGCATCGACATCAGCCAGGTCCACGACTTCGAAGGAAAAGTTGGGATGCCCCTGAATCGAATCCAGATTTCGAGTCGAACCCCGGCAGAGGTTGTCAAACCCGGCGACTTCTCCGCCGCGTTCCAGCATGGCAGTCGCTAGATTGCACCCAATAAACCCGGCAACACCGGTGATAAAAATACTCATTATCGCAATGCCTATAAACGGACCATAGCGACTTCGGCCCGGATCGGTAACTCAAAAACGTCCCCATCATTGGGGCACTATCGCCGGCGCCTTGACCGAGATTGGCTTGTGCGCGTCGCGACGCAGTAGCTTCGGCTTGCGCCCTTGACCGAACCACGGCACGAGCGACAACGGCGCTTCTCCTTCAAACCACACACTGGCGACCTTGGTCAGTGGCAAAGGTTGATTCAAAACGTCTATTTGTCGAGCTTTTTCATGATGTCACGGACGTGTTGTGGGAACCCGTCGCACGCAAAGTAGTTTCGTAAAGACGAGTAGGCGTTCTGAGTAATAGCATTTCTCTCAGGTTCATTATCCAGGAAGTAATTGACTTTCTCCTCCAGATCGGAGAAGTCCCAACGTATTGGCACATATGTCTCATGGGGGCGAAAAATATCCGGATATGTTTCGACATGGCTCATGTCCGGCTTGATCAGTAGTGCTCCACACATCACGGCTTCATAATCGCGCCAGCAGACCTCACCATAGCCGAATGGACTAAAGCACATCTTGGACGCTCGCAATTCACCGAGAAACTGCCGACTACCGACACATCCATCGGATACAACACGTATCTTCGAAATACTGTGTACCTTTGCGTTTGCATGCTCGCGCATTTTTCCGTACCAATGATTTCCATATCCGCCCAAACGGGCATGTAGGTCGATTTCGCGTTTATGGGAGTCGGGGCGAAGAGGCTTCAAGAAGGTTGACAACATAGCCTTTGAAGTCGCGAAGCTTGGCCCGACGATTAGTTTGTCGAGAAAACCGGCCGGAATAGGAAAGCATATTTCGGGGCAATCCAATCCGTAAAGTGGTCGATAATAATCTTCGAGATTTGTATCGCCCTTCGTTGCTTGCCCGTATTTGGTGCGGTCGAGAAATACATGTTTTTTTACATACAAATCTATGGCGCTATTCACGAATTCAGCAAGACGCAGGTCAAGAGGAGCGAAAGAGTCAAAGAAAACAATTTTTGCCTGCGGATTGTCATTCCGAATTTTGTCGAGAATGCCTTGCAGAACATTCTTTTTAATATCAAACCAAGGTTGCAAACCGACGATGTTAGCTCCATGTCTCGATCTTGGGACACTCCGTTGAAACTCGGATATCGTAACTTCGCTGAACGTGAATCCAAGCTCTTTAGCGAGGATCTTTCGGAAAAAATAAAAGGGGAAAATCTGGCTCCTACAGATTGCGTTCTGTTCCGTAATGAATAGTACCCGTGTCCGATTTTCAACGGCCAAGGAGGAAATTTCAGAAACGCGATTCGACACCAACCGCCGAACGTCATCAAGTATTCGCAAGGTTATCCCCAAAAAAAATCATCGACGTTTGCTGCGAGTCCAAGTTGGCAACATATTGCTATAAACCCAAACTATCTTGTACTTCTTTCTAAGTAATTTTAACTTGGCAGCCAACAAAATCCAAGACTACAAAGGAAAAGTTTGGATGTTTCAGAATCAAATCCGGATTGCGCGTTGAACCCGGCAACCTCATCGCTACAGTCCAGCGTGGCCAGCCTCCCAATTGTATCCAACAAACCCCACGACACCGGGACCGAAGATACTCATGGGGAATATCTGCTGCTTTATGTACAGGATTCGCGAAACAGTCTGCCTAGCTTTGTCGCTTCGATATTGATCGAATGGCGTTCGCGCACACGTGCATAGGCGGATTCACCCATGACACGCAATTCCTCGGGGGAACAGGAAAGGAAATCTTCTATGGCTGCCACCAACGCGTCGATCGAACCTGCGGGAAACAGCCAGCTGTTTTCTCCCGCCAGCAGCAATTCGGGAATCCCGGCTACATAGGTTGTTAGTACCGGCCGGCGCAACGCCATGGCTTCCATGATGACCATCGGCAGGCCTTCGGCAAAAGTTGGCAACACCAGGCCACGCGCCAGCAAAATTTCCTCGCGTAGTCGGTCAGTACTGATCGAACCCGTCAATCGTACCTGCTTCCCCAGTCCGTGCTTCTCGATCAGTGCCTCGATTTCGTTACGCATGTCGCCATCGCCGACAAACACCAATTCGAAGTGGATGCCTTTCTCAGCCAGATGGCTCACCGCTTCAACCAGCAATAACTGCCCCTTTTCCGCGCACAGACGGCCCACACAAACCAGCCGAGGCGTCGCTACCGGTGATACCGGCGCACCTTCGAAAAACGCGGGTTCCAGTCCGCAATGGACGACCTTTACCTTGGGCCAGTGGGCGTGCCCAACCCAGCGATAGAGCTGGCTTCGCCCGAATGAGCTGATCGCAACCACGAATGCCGATCGGCCCACCTTCTCGGCGATGCCCAGTGACTTGGGTTTGTCGAACTCTTCGGGGCCGTGCACCGTGAAGCTGTAGGGTGGCCCGCCCAAGACATGCGCCAACATCACGACATCCGCCGAGTTCGTGCCGAAATGTGCGTGAACATGACGAGCGCCGAAGGACTTCATCCAAGGCAGCATCCGGCACGCCTCAGCGAGCTGGATCAGGTGATAGGGCAAGGGACGGTCTGACTGGCGCCACATCTTGACTGCCAGGGTCAGGGCTGAGGAAAAGCGCATCGGCGCGGTCGCCAAAACGCGCAATGTCGCCAACAGTATCGTCGGCAGCCCCTGTTGCAGCACGTACCGCGTCTGCATACGCTCACGCTGATCTACTTCGTCCAGCAATTCACTATCCCATCCACGCAGCGCAATTCGCTGGATGTCGAAGCCCTGCTGCTCCAGCGCCAGAATTTCCCGTCTGATGAAACTGTGACTGATCTTCGGATACTGATTAACAAAATAAGCGATGCGTAAAGACATGGATGAAGGCGCCTTGTGAGGCATTACTTATATTCGATCAGCCGGGATTGCCCGCCCAGATGCCGGTGAAACAAAAATTTTATCTGGCCCAACATCTCGGGGAATTTGGCGAGAACCAAAAATCCGGCGCGCTCCCAGTTTCCCCGGGTGGTACGTTCCCCGCGCAAGGCGAGGCGGATAATTTGTAGTGGATAAATCAGCAGCAGCACCAGCGCCCAGCTCCACCAAAACAGGACAAGGCCACCTACCGCCAGCGGTATGACCAACCCCCAAAACCAAGCGCTGCGGGATTCTCGCACGAAATGCCGTTCAGGCGGCGCACCGTGCAAATCTACACCCTGTGCATAAGCGTGCCCGCAGCGCACTGTCCGCCTCCACCATTGGCCGAAACGCGTCATCGCCGCGTCATGCATGGTCATTTCCTGATCCAGGCGCCAGATACGCCAACCGGCAGCGCGCAGGCGGACGCAAAGTTCCGGTTCTTCCCCGGCGATCAGGTCGGCCCGATATCCCTTCATCGCTTCAAAAGCGTCGATACGCATCAGCGCGTCACCGCCGCAGGCCTTGGCCTCGCCGATTGTAGAATCCCATTCGATGTCGCAAAGCATATTGTAAATCGATCGTTCCGGATAGCGCTCCCGCCGGCGGCCACAGACGACCGCTACATCGCGATGGAGGTCAAGAAAGTCAACGGCTTTCCCAAGCCAGCCTCCGACAATCGCGCAGTCGCCATCGACAAACTGCACGTAATCCAGCTCCCGGGCTAATTCGCATAGACGCTGGAATCCTTCGTTACGGGCTCTCGCAGCCGTGAATGGCCTGTTCATATCCAGCGCAACCACCGACGCTCCGAGCTTGCGTGCCAATTCCACTGAGCCGTCTGTCGATCCGGAATCCACATACACTACCTGCACTGCCTGGTCGACAGCCGATTCTAGACAGCTACGCAGGCGCTCTCCCTCATTGCGCCCAATCGCCACGACTGCAAATCGTCCAAGTTTCATTGGGGAGATTTAAGACCATTTCCGGCCAATGCGTTGTCGAGAAACGTACGCACGCGCTCGTCAAATATAGCAGGGCCGGCTATATCGCGCGTATTTACATGGTCAGCACCTGCTATAAGCCAAAGCTCCTTGGGTCCGTGCGCGGCGGCAAAAAGCGCTTGCGGCATGGACACCGGGATGCCCCAATCCTCGGTTCCGGCAATAAACAATATTGGACGTGGCGACGAGGCGTTTAAAGCATCGAGCGTGCGCATCTCCCTTACCGGCACTCCTGCGGTGCGCGCCGCGATGACCGAGAATTGATTGATTAACGGGATGCGGGAGCGAAATTCGTACCGGATCTGGTCGGCAAGATTGGTAAATGCGGCGAGCAATATCAATGCATCGACGCGCTTGTCTTGTGCAGCCACCTGTGCCGCAATGTAACTGCCTATCGAATAGCCGAAGAGCGCGACGTGCCTTGTACCTGGTTGTTGCAGCGCCAGAGCAATGGCGCCCTGCGCTGCCTGTTGGCTCGAAACACTCCAGTCAGCGCGGCCCCCACTTTCACCATGTCCGGGCATATCAATCAGAATGGCGCCGTAGCCATGACGGTCAAGCGCATTGACGAGCGGCAGGAATCCGCTGCGATCACCCGGTGATCCATGGAGATACACAACCACGGCGCCATTGTGCGATGGCAGCAACCAGCCTGCTATACGCACTCCACTCTCCGTATCGAACGTAATGTTCTGTAGTTGCGGGCCGACTCCATCAAGGGGACGGCTCAGCGTTTGGCGGGCTGGAAAAAAGGCGTGGTACTCGGCATAAAATATGCGAACGGCCCGCTGCACGCAGAAGCCGACAGCAAAAATCGCCAGTACGACAACTGCCCCTAACCCGTAACGCATTTTGCTCTTTCCATTGTCGAGGCACCGCAGCCACTTGGTTTACGAGAATCCATCAGCGTTGTTTGGCGGGAGAACGATTTTAGCGAACAGAGAAACGCTTTGACTCCATATCCGTCCGCGCGGCTATGACGGATACAGATCGAGGGTGCGCTCGACTTCTTGCGGATCAATGCGAAAGTCCTCACCATCCGGAAACCCCACTACGAATCCAAAATGCTGGTCGCTCCATTCGGTGCGGGACCTGTAGACACTGACGAAACGATTGGGGGGTTGAAGCGTCAGCAAAGCCGCCCCAGCCGGCATCGCGGCTACTCCGTGACTGAGAGCGCTTCCCTCGACGCCGACCACGACCCGAGCGCCAGCACAGGATTTGAGTATGGTCGGGACGTCGGCGGCAAGAGGATCAAGAATGCGAAAACCCCGTCGATCCCGCAGTAATTCGGCAATTTCAATTTCATTGCGGAGAACCCGTCGCTCCCCCGCCACGCCCCGCAAAATGAACACGCCGGGATGCTGCGGCGCATCCACACCGGACCGTATGCGATTTCTCATGGCCTGAAAGCGCAACCCCTTGTTGTGGTTATGCGCCACGTCGTCGAAGATCACGAGTTCGCGAAAATACGCACTGCCCACCTGCGTGGGCTTCATGCCCAGAAGGTCCATGTAGGTCTGGACATGGCCGTAAACAGGCCGGTCGGTCGTGATCGGGACGCCTTCGTCGCAGGCCAACGAATAGGTGCAGCAATCGTCGATCAACCACTGGCCAAAATACCGGTTGCCGCCGACCGAGCAATACATGACGCCACGCCGGAATTCGTGCTCGGCCCGTATTCGGGGCAGGATTCCGGCCCTGGGTGACAGATATTGACTGGCACCGCCCTTGTACAGGGTACCGTCGATCAGCCATGCGTCCTTCAACAGGAAGCCGCGCGTTGCCCCATGTATGGCGGTTGCCGCCTCGATTTCCGAGCGCGGATGTTCGGATGAGGAAAATAACCATCCGGTGACGCGATCAAGCTGATGGGGCAGGTAGATTGCCGGACGGCATGCGACTGTCTCCTCGGGCGCAATAACCCAGGTTTTTTCGGCGACGCTTTCCAGCGATTGCGGAGATTTTCCGGCAAGCCGCTTGGCGAGCATTTGTTGAACGGGGAGCAGACTCCAGGCCGAAAATCTGCTCCGGCGGTCATCGCCTGTCGCATCACTCATCCGGAGAAATTACATGGTTTTTCGGGGTTCCCGTACCCCTCAGTGAAAGGCGAAGTTGTTGGATGTCCCACCGCCACTACTTCGGCAATCTGCGCCGAGATGCTCTTCAGCATTTCGTAACGCCGTCGGTACTGCGCCCGTTTGCGCGGCGGTATTTGCTCATGGCTTCGGTACGCGATGGGCACTCCAATATCGAAGAAACTGCCATTCGACGGGAGCCCGCCAAATGCCGCCCAGATATCATCATAGTTGGAGAACATTTGGACGTAAGTCCGGACATAGTTCCGCAGATAGGGACTGCGATGCAACCGTGCAGCGTCGGAGACCGCCAGAATGCGCTTGATTCCCAGTTCCTGACAGAACAAACGAAAGCACGCGAAGAGCAAATCGCGGGGGCGCATGCCATGCAGCTCGTGGGTCAATGTCCGGTAGGTATCCAGCATATCGGATTGCGCACCGCCTTTCACGGATCCGACATACGCCATATTTTCGCCAGCGATCGCCCCCAGGGTAAACGACAGCAAGTAGATTCTTTCCTCGCCATCAAAAAGGCTGATGACAACTTCTCCTTCCCACCGTTGCCAAACTGGTCGGTCCAAGACAAGGGAGAGGCCGGAGTGGACATGATCCAGCGTTAGAAGCGAAACACGATCCAAATTCGACATGCGGAGTATCGGAGGACCGGCATCTACAATCCCGTAGTGGGTTTGCAGCACGGCCAACCGCTGCTCGGCCGACCAGGTCACGTTCAGATAAGGACGCTCGACGAACGCGATAATTTCGGGCCATTGGTCCAGTTCGCGCTTAAGGGCAATCCCGTCTTGCCCAGCATTCCAGCGCCGCAGCACGCCGCCAAAACGGATGCAATGCAATACAAAAAATACCCGGCGCTTTAAGGAGAGTAACGTGATTCCCGGATGGATACGTCTGGAGACGCGGGAGTACCACCGGAGCGCTCCAAGCGCTGACGTTACGGATGACAGCTGCGGCACGAAATCCGGGGCAGGTAAGCGATCATAGGATTTGTCGGTATCGTGGTTCAAGCCGTGTTTACTGATTCCGACAGTCAGACTTGTCAAAATAGTCTGTATTGTCTCGAAGGACATCGTGCCGCCATGAACTATTTAATTTAGGTGTATCAAAAAGCCGGGAAATTTCCTGGTCGAAGGGAGCTTTCACTTGATAAGATAACGTAAAGGGGCGTTCAAGCTTACCATAGACGATGGAAGCAGATACCGGAGTGAAGTTGTTAAGTTAAACATCACGGATTCACTTCTCAATCGGCTACGAATTTTATCCGGCAGGCCACACCGCCACACTTGGCAGGTACTTGGTCAGCGTTTCATTTCCTTAGTATCTTTCAATTTTCTTGGCTTGATGACCGCAGGAATTCCACCCGCAAATGAGTTATCGGGCACGTTTTTTGTCACTACTGCATTCGCTCCAATCACGACATTGTCGCCAATAGTGATCGCGCCAAATGCCTTGGCGCCTGCCCCAAAGTCCACATTGTTTCCGATGACCGGAGCAGCAGGCTGATCAGCGTATCTCAGGCCAATCACAACCCCGGTACGGATGCGGCAGTTGTTGCCGAAACGGGTATAGCCGCTGATGACGATGCCACCGAAATGATCGATTACAAAATTGCTGCCAATTTCCACCTCACAGGGCAATTCAATCCCGGTCGTGATCTGAATGATTTTGTAGAGAATTTTGTAGATCAGCGAAAAGAATTTACGCAACAGCACCGGCCGTATGCCATAGCGCCAGCGACCGAAACGATAAACCACCAGCGCCCAGAATCCCTGCGCGCCCCAGTCACCTCTATGGGCCTTAAGATCGTTGCGTATGTTTTCGAATAGCGCCATCTCAAAAATTTGGTTGCGTTTCTGTTGGTGCGTCCATACCGTCTTCGATTCAAGGATGCGGGACGAAGTGCTTGATTGACGGAAACGTGCGATTTTTCGTCCAAAATATACTGAAATGGGTAATATCTTCGAGGAAATGTGGAACGCCATGATCCGAGCGCCGCAGGATCATGCGTTTCAGGGCGCCGAGCCCATGCGCCAGCAGCGTCACAACGTCGACCGCGATCGCATATCGCACTCCATAGGTTACAGCGAAGAACCGGCGCCGCGACTCAAACCAGTAAGCCGGTAACCGCTCCGGCGCCGATTTATGGCTCGTGACCTTGGTACTCTGCCCGGCGATATGCATGACGCGGCTCTCGGGTACGTACCACGTTGGAAACCCCGCCTTGCTGGCCCGAAAGCAAAAGTCGGTCTCCTCAAAATAGAGGAAGTAGTTCTCGTCGAGGCCTCCGATGGCGTCGAGCACCGCACGGCGAACCATCATCGATGCACCCGGTATCCAGTCGACTAGCTGCGCTATCGGGCTCATATGCTTCCAGGCTACCCACGGTTGAAGCACCCGCGTCACGAGCCCGAACTGGAGACCGAGGTCCAGTTCGCTCAGGATCGTCGGAAATCGAAACGCGATCGGCCAGTCACTGCCGTCTTGGTTCTCGAGACTGCTACCCGCAATTCCCACGTCGGGGTGCGTCTCGAGGAAACGTACTAACGCGCCGATCGAACCTTTGCGGACCAGCGTGTCGGGGTTGAGCATGTGTATATAAGCCGGTGGACCCTCATCGTAAGCGCGGCGGAAGGCCACGTTGTTGCCGTAGGCAAATCCTCCGTTCTTCGGCGCTTCCACAAGCATGACCCACGACCAGTTATTCGCCGTGATCGCCTGCTTGATCGACGGCGCATCTCCGGACGCGTTGTCCACGACGATTACGCGGATACTTATGCCCGGCGTTGACCGCTCGGCCTCGATCGAGCGTAGACAGTCGATCGCAAGGTCTGCGGACCTGTACGTGACAATCGCGACAACAACGTCAATATCGTTCATTTCAAAGTATTGTGCCGTGGCACTGCGACGCGATCCGCAGACCAGTCAAGGGCACCCCGGCCAAACCGGCTGCACTGCACCTGACCGGAACGACGGAATCACCGGTCTGCATGTGCGCTGGATTCATCATTTGGAGGCAAGCCTGATTCATTTCAGAGATACTTCTTGATCAAGCCTGAACGATGCTTGAACACGGCAACATCATTGAACCCTTCGCTGTGCGCATAAGTTTCGCGAACCAACCGCCCCCATTCCTTACGGTTTCGATGCAGGTAAACCAGCTTTTCCGCAAGTTCATCCGTATGACCAATTGGAACGAGATAACGCTCACCGAATCCGGATACAAGGTCACATGCATAGGAACTGCTGTAGCCCACGATCGGCGTGGCCGAAACCATGGCCTCCAGCAATATTCGCGGCGACTCCGGGGTTACATGCGTGAATAGCAAGACATCCCAACTTCTCAACGCGTCCACCACGTGCCCACGTTCAGCAATAAACCCTGGCAATTGAACAACATCCTCAAGACCGTGTCGTTTCACAAACTCAGCCATGTTTGCCAACAACGGGCCATCGCCCAGCCATGTCGCCCTGATATCCACACCCATTTCTTTAACCGTGTGCACGACCTTTAACCAATCCATCGGCGCCTTCATGTCGGAGGCGCGTCCAGCATAGCCGACACGCAGCGGCATGATGTCGAAGACCGGGTTGTTTTCTTTGTTGGCGGCGCTTTGTTGGGAAATACGTTGCGCTGCCGAGAAATGCAAGTCGTGCACGACAAACGCTCGATTTCCGGCCTTTTGGGAAGTTGCTTTACTTAAAGCGTCTTCTGGTTTAATCCGATCGCTATCTTTTAAGTGAATATCCAATACGTGGAATAAGGTATCCATGCAAGTTGAATAAGCGTCAAACGTGTCCTTGCCGTGAAACAATCCAAGACTTGCGCTTCGAATCACACGTCTTTCATACCAATGAACAAACCACGAATACGCGATAGCATAGAACTTCTTTATCCAGTTACGCTTACTCTTCGCTCCGCTTCGAATCACGCTTGATTCGACCCGATCAGTCCACACTGCGAAATGTCGCTTCTGCTCTGTTGCCAAACCAGCGGCAACGGAACCCCAGTCGCCGAAGTAACCCCCAATCGCAAAACTCATGTAATGCGACTTTGCTATCAAGGGTCGAAGAGTCTCCTTGATGGATCCCAAGAACTTGAAATGCAATAGTGGTCCGTATCCATAGGGCAGATCGACGATTGTTATGTTCTCCAAATCGGAACGATCCTCAATGCACTCCCATCGAACTCCGGACATGCGATCCGCCATTTCTTCCGGATAACAAACATAGGTGGCAATGAGTGAGTTGAAGTTGTCGGACCAGCGTAACAATCCATTGACCGCCTGGCTTTCCATATAGCGGCGACCATTAGTTCGGCGGACTGGCGCCGGGCTTACCAATAAGAGGGTCTTTTGATCCACTGGATGTTTCTCCGCCACGACTCGCCTGGCTTGACGTTCCGAACGCGGCCCCGAGAAAGCGGCTTCTCGCCGACAGCGCCAAAACCCAAGAGGATCGTTTTCTGAAGTGATGTTAGCTTCATTCCCTAGCGCCTGTCACCGAAGCAATAACCGGGAGTCGGTCTCGAACTTGAAGTCGCTACTCGGGAGTCCAAGTTATATTTGGGCCTCAACCTAACACAGATGTTACGTCCTTGCGGTCGACAGATCGGCGCGCGTCAAGGTAGTTGTCGCCTGAGTCATGCAGCCAATGGTTGATTATGGTTGCCCGCCAAATGCGTCTTTATGATGGAGTCGCGTTCGGG
>JAYUGL010000077.1:0-6398 GCA_043738385.1 Sterolibacteriaceae bacterium | reverse complement strand
ATCTGACCATCGGTCCGTTGGTATGCGAGGCGCTGCGGCCTGTTACGCAGGCGACCATCGACGTGCACCTGATGGTGAAGCCGGTGGATCGCATCGTGCCCGACTTTGCCAAGGCGGGTGCCAACATCATCACCTTCCACCCCGAAGCCTCGGAGCATGTCGACCGCACCTTGGGCTTGATCCGCGAACAGGGCTGCAAGGCTGGTCTGGTGTTCAATCCGGCTACGCCGCTGGACTACATGGACCATGTGATGGACAAGCTGGACATCGTGCTGCTGATGAGCGTGAATCCAGGTTTCGGCGGACAGAAGTTCATTTCCGGCGTCCTTGAAAAACTCAAGTTGGCACGGGCACGGATTGATCAATACACCGCCCGCAGCGGTCGCGAAATCCTGCTCGAAATCGATGGCGGCGTGCGGGTGGACAACATTGCCGAAATCGCCCGCGCCGGAGCCGACACGTTTGTCGCCGGCTCGGCGGTATTCAGCGCCGGCAGGGACAGCGACCCGCATCGCTACGATACGGTGATCGCGGCGCTTCGGGCCGAGCTGAAAAAAGTCTAAGGGCTTGAACCACAGAGACACAGAGGCACAGAGAACTTCTCAAAGGAAGCTAGTCTTTCTCTGTGTCTCTGTGTCTCTGTGGTAAAGCGATTTTGCGTTTCCTTATTTCCATTCGTTCGGTCACTCTCGATCTCGACGGTACGCTGCTCGATACAGTGCCCGACCTTGCCGATGCCGCCAGCGCCATGCTGCGGGAACTCGGCCTGCCACCCCGCAGCGAAAACGAAATCCGCAATTTTGTCGGCCGCGGCATTCCAAATCTCGTGCGCCGTTGCGTGACTACCGACCACGAACCTGACCCGGCATTACTGGAACAAGCCACACAGAGTTTTCGCCGTTACTATGCGCTCAGCAATGGGCGCAAAACACAGCCCTATCCGGGTGTAATGGCAGGCCTGCAAAAATTGCGCGCACTGGGCTTGAGAATGGCCGTCATCACCAACAAGGCCGCTGCATTTACCGAACCGCTGCTGGTCGCCAGTGGAATCGCACCTTACATTGAGTTTGCGGTGTCCGGTGATTCCCTGCCCGAAAAGAAACCCCACCCGATGCCCTTACTTCACGCCTGCACGCGACTGGGAACGCTGCCGCAACACAATCTGCATATCGGTGATTCGCGCCATGATGCCGCCAGCGCCCGCGCCGCTGGCTGTCCCGTTTTCCTCGTGCCCTATGGTTACAACGAGGGCGAGGACGTGCGAAAACTGGATTGCGATGCTATAGTTGAGTCGCTTGAAGACGCGGCCGCATTGGTGGCAGCCGCCAACTGAAAATCCCAAAAGTGCTCTACGACACACTGCAAACGATGACCAAATACGCCCTCGGGGCGGAGGCATGGCCCTGGCGTCAGGCTTGACTGTCACGCCCGCGCGTGGCGCTCATTCTTGAGCTAACGCGCATCGTCCCTGCTGAAAACGTCTCGTGGAGTAATCATGACTGAATCCGAATTCAACCGGCTGGCTGCCGAGGGCTACAACCGCATCCCGGTGACCCTCGAAACTTTCGCCGATCTCGACACGCCGTTGTCGATCTATCTCAAGCTCGCCAACAAGCCCAACAGCTACCTGCTTGAATCGGTGGTCGGCGGCGAGCGCTTCGGCCGTTACTCGTTTATCGGCCTGCCCGCCACCACCCTGCTGCGCGCCAGTGCGTTCATCACCGAAGTCGTAACCAATGATGTCGTCGTTGAACGGCACGAGGGCAACCCGCTGGAGTTCGTCGCGGCATACCAGGCGCGCTTCAAGGTTTTTGTGCCGCAGGGATTCCCGCGCTTTTGCGGCGGCCTGGCCGGCTATTTTGGTTACGATGCGGTGCGTTACATCGAACACAAACTGGCTGCGGGTTTCAGCAAGCGCGACGACATCGGCACGCCGGATGTGTTGCTGTTGCAGACCGAACAACTCGCCGTCGTCGACAGCCTCGCCGGCAAGATCACCCTGATTGTCTATATCGACCCGTCGCTCCCCAATGCCTATGCCAATGGGCTGGCGCAACTGCGTGAAATCGCCGGCCGCATGCGCAGCGCGGTCACGATTCCGGAAAGCCCGCCGGGCAAGGCGACCGAGACGATTCGCGATTTCGGCAAGAAAGATTATCTCGCTGCTGTATTGCGTGCCAAGCAATACATCGCCGACGGCGACATGATGCAGGTACAGATCGGCCAGCGCATCCGCAAACCCTTTACCGATTCGCCGCTCACGCTCTACCGCGCGCTGCGCGCGTTGAATCCCTCGCCCTACATGTACTACTACGACTTCGGCGAGTTCCACGTCGTCGGTGCCTCACCGGAAATTCTGGTGCGGAAGGAGGCCACGCCCGATGGCCCCAAGGTCACGATACGCCCGCTGGCCGGCACCCGCCCGCGCGGTGCAACGCCCGAGCAGGATCACAGCAACGCCGAGGAATTGCTGGCCGATCCCAAGGAACGCGCGGAACACGTAATGTTGATCGATCTCGCCCGCAACGACATCGGCCGCATCGCCAAGACCGGCTCGGTGTTCGTCACCGACCAGATGGTGATCGAACGCTATTCGCACGTGATGCACATCGTGTCCAACGTTGAAGGATTGCTCAAGCCCGGCATGAGCAACCTCGACGTACTGCGCGCCACCTTCCCCGCCGGCACATTGACCGGCGCCCCCAAGGTGCGGGCAATGGAGATCATCGACGAACTGGAGCCAGTCAAGCGCGGCCTTTACGGCGGCGCCTGCGGCTACCTGAGCTTTTCCGGCGAAATGGATCTGGCGATCGCCATCCGCACCGGCGTGATCAAGGACAACATGCTTTACGTGCAGGCAGCAGCCGGCATCGTGGCCGACTCGATACCCGAGAGCGAATGGCTGGAAACCGAGAACAAAGCCCGCGCGCTGCTGCGCGCCGCGGAGCAGGTTCAGGCCGGTCTGGATCACTCCATTTAAGGAAAAATATGGCCCCCACGCTCACCTTGTTCGCTGCCCCCACAGGGGGCTGTGCTGTCCACGGCCCGTTTTGCACAGCGGTCCGGCTACGCGGGCACAGAGCTGCGCTCTGCGAACTCCCCGCTATGCCCCTCGGGACGGCCCTTCGGGAGACAACGCCATGCTATTGATGATCGACAATTACGACTCCTTCACCTACAACCTGGTGCAGTACTTCGGCGAACTGGGCGAGGACGTGCGCGTGTTCCGCAACGACGAAATCACCGTGCAGGAAATAGCCGCATTGAAACCCGCCCGCATCGTGGTTTCGCCCGGTCCGTGCTCGCCGGCCGAGGCCGGTATTTCTGTCTCCGTTATCAAGGAGTTCGCGGGAAAGATTCCCGTGCTCGGCGTCTGTCTCGGCCACCAGAGTATCGGTGCAGCATTCGGCGGCAACATCGTCCACGCCAAACAATTGATGCACGGCAAAACGTCGCCCGTGCATCACACCGATCAGGGCGTGTTCCACGGCTTGCCCAACCCGCTCACCGTGACACGCTATCACTCGCTCGCCATTGAGCGCTCCAGCCTGCCCGACTGCCTTGAAGTGACGGCATGGACCGACGACGGCGAAATCATGGGCGTGCGCCACAAGACGCTGCTGGTGGAGGGCGTGCAGTTCCATCCGGAATCCATCCTCACCGAGCGCGGCCACGATCTGCTGAAGAACTTTCTGAAAAACTGAACCACAGAGACACAGAGGAAAGCCACAATGCATTTTTCAAAAAGATGTTCTCTGTGTCTCTGTGTCTCTGTGGTGAAAGGAATCATTTTGTGATAACGCCCCAAGAAGCGCTGCAACGCACTATCGAGCACCGCGAAATTTTTCACGACGAGATGTTGCACTTGATGCGGCTGATCATGCGTGGCGAAATCTCGCCGGTGATGACCGCCGCCCTCCTCACCGGCCTGCGGGCGAAGAAGGAAACCATCGGCGAAATTTCTGCCGCCGCGCAAGTCATGCGCGAGTTGTGCATACCAGTAGACACACCACACAATCCGCACTTCGTCGATATCGTCGGCACCGGTGGCGACAGCGCCCACACCTTCAACATCTCCACCGCCTCGGCATTCGTGGCTGCCGCCGCCGGTGCCACGGTGGCCAAGCACGGCAATCGCAGCGTGTCGTCAAAGTCGGGCTCCGCCGACGTGCTGGAAACGCTCGGCGCAAAAATCGATCTCACGCCGACGCAGGTGGCCGAGTGCCTGCAAGCCACCGGAATGGGGTTCATGTTCGCCCCCAACCACCACCCCGCCATGAAGAACGTGGCGCCGGTGCGCAAGGAATTGGGCGTGCGGACTCTCTTCAACATCCTCGGCCCGCTCACCAATCCGGCCAGTGCGCCGAACACCTTGATGGGCGTATTCCATCCCGATCTGGTTGGCATTCAAGTCCACGTCATGCAGCGACTCGGCGCCGACCATGTGATGGTGGTGTGGGGCAAGGATGGCCTCGACGAAATCACCCTCGGTGCGCCCACCATGGTCGGTGAACTGAAGAACGGCGAGGTCCGCGAGTACGAAGTCAATCCGCAAGAGTTCGGATTCGCATTGGTTCCCCACGACCGCCTCAAGGTAGCCGACGCGCAGGAATCGAAAACCATGCTGCTGCAGGCACTGGAAAACAAACCCGGCCCGGCGCGCGACATCGTGATCCTCAATACCGGCGCCGCGCTCTATACCGCCAATGTGGTTGCTTCCATTGCCGACGGCATCACCAAGGCGCGCGAAGCCATTGCCAGCGGCGCTGCGCGCGCCAAGGTAGATGCGTTCGTCAACTTCACCAAAAGATTTGTCTGATGTCTGACATTCTCAACAAGATTCTCGCGGTCAAGATCGAGGAAGTCGCCGCAGCAAAAAAAGAAAAATCCTTTGCGACTGTCGAAGCCGAAACCAAGTCACAACCGGCGCCGCGCGATTTCGTTGGCGCCATCCGGCAAAAAATTGCCGCAGGCAAACCGGCGGTCATTGCCGAGATCAAGAAGGCCAGCCCATCCAAAGGCGTGTTGCGTGCGGACTTCCGCCCCGGCGAAATCGCCGCCAGCTATGAGAAGCATGGCGCGGCCTGTCTTTCCGTCCTCACCGACCGCCAGTTCTTTCAAGGCGCGGCCGACTACCTGCGCGAAGCCCGCGCTGCCTGCACGTTGCCGGTGCTGCGCAAGGACTTCATGATCGACCCCTATCAAATTCACGAAGCCCGCGCCATGGGCGCCGACTGCATCCTGTTGATCGTCTCCGCGCTGTCGCTGGCGCAAATGCGCGAGATGGAAAGCATTGCGCATGGGCTGGGCATGGCGGTGTTGGTCGAGGCCCATGACGGCGACGAAGTCGATATCGCGCTACAGCTCAATACGCCGCTGATCGGCATCAACAACCGCAATCTGCGTACCTTCGAGGTATCGCTGAACACCACGCTGAACCAGCTCGGCAAGATTCCCAAGGACAAAATCGTCATCACGGAGTCCGGCATTCTCGGCACTGCCGACGTGAAGCAGATGCGCGGTCGCGAAGTGAACGCATTTCTGGTCGGCGAAGCTTTCATGCGGGCAGCGGATCCCGGCGAAGAATTGGCACGACTGTTCGGATAAACACCCCATAAAATCGCAAGGAGAGACGCATGTTGTCCAAGACAGTTCGCTTTCATAAAACCGGTGGTCCCGAAGTGCTGTGTTTTGAGTCCATGGAGGTCGACGAGCCAGGGCCGGGCGAAATGCGCTTGCGCATCGAGGCGATCGGACTCAATCGCGCCGAAGTCGCGTTTCGCGAGGGTTACTACCTCGATCCGCCCAAGCTTCCGGCACGCATCGGCTATGAAGCGTCGGGTGTCGTCGAAGCCCTCGGCAAAGACGTAACGGGTTTTTCTGTCGG
Organism: Sterolibacteriaceae bacterium; assembly: GCA_043738385.1. GTDB lineage: Bacteria > Pseudomonadota > Gammaproteobacteria > Burkholderiales > Rhodocyclaceae > JANYCD01. The sequence continues at coordinate 511 of JAYUGL010000077.1, read as the reverse complement.
TGATGCTGTCTGCGTCATTCCAGGATTTTCGATGAATCAATATGGCGTTTACGCCGAACGCGCCTTGGTGCCCGCCTCGGCGGTGCTCAAGCGCCCTGCCGGGCTTAGCCCTGCGGCGGCATCGTCGATCTGGATGCAATACCTGACGGCGTATGGCGCATTGGTGGATATCGCCAAGATCGGCCGCGGCGACACAGTGCTGATCACCGCCGCATCGAGCAGCGTCGGCCTGGCATCGATCCAGATATGCAACGCAGTCGGTGCGATCCCGATTGCCGTCACGCGCACCGAAGAAAAAGCAGAGGCGCTGCGCAAACACGGCGCGGCACATGTCATCGTCACCGACAAGCAGGATCTGTTGGCGGAGGTGATGCGCATCACCGAAAAGAAAGGTGCACGTGTCGCCTTTGATGCGGTCGTCGGCCCCATCGTCACCACCCTGGCGGCGGCGCTGGCTCCGCAGGGCATGCTGATTCTCTATGGCAATCTCAGCGGCAAGAAGAACGAAACC
>JAYUGL010000076.1:0-16692 GCA_043738385.1 Sterolibacteriaceae bacterium | reverse complement strand
TCTTTTCAATCATGACTGCGAGCAAGGTTTTGACGTTTGGATTACTTGTCGACGCCAAGGTATTGACGGCGGCAAGCCTAACTTGCGGATCGGTAGTCTTGAGGTTGATCTGCGCTTGGGTGAGCAGCAAAATCTCCTTCACTTCCGCGTCCTGCTCTTTCGGCAGAACACGCTCGATGCCCGGTAACGAAGCTTCGTCGGCGTCGGCTTGCAATTGTTTGGCGGAGGCGAGCCGCACCGAGCGCTCCGGCGCGGATAACTTAAGTGCGGCTAACGCACCGTTCAATTCGCGTCGCACGCGATTATTGATGTCGATAGATACCAAATCGTCCGGTACCCGTTCAATCGGCTTCGCACTAAGCGCATCGATGGCTCGATCATTGACTACGATAACGAGACCGTTTTTAGGCGATGCCTGCAATGTGCCATCGAAAAGAGCTTGTAACACCGGTATGGCTGCAAGATCGCCACTCTCCGCAAGCTTGCTGATGGCCGCGATTTTCGCGTCGTTCTCTTCGGCTGCAAGTCCTTTGATCAACTCGCTATCGAGCGCCCACACGCTCATGGGCGCAAACAACAAGAGCCAGAGCCATGATCTGAAGCGTTTCACTTGAATCCCTGGATTTTTCTTATCGGATAGGGGAGCCGACATTGCGCCGGCTCCGATCAAATATTACTTCACAGCCATTACGGGTTCATCCTTCTTGCTGTCATTACCAGCGATGTAGGGACTCCACGGATTGGCGCGCACCGGACCCGCGGTTTTCCACACCACGCTGAACTGTCCATCGGCCTTTATTTCGCCGATCAACACGGGCTTATGCAGATGGTGATTCTTCTCGTCCATCTTGGCGACGAAGCCTGAGGGCGCTTTGAAGGTCTGACCGGCCATGGCGGTGATTACTTTATCCACGTCGGTGGTCTTGGCTTTTTCTACCGCTTGCTTCCACATGTGGATGCCGATGTAAGTGGCTTCCATCGGATCGTTGGTCAGCGGCTTGCCGGCGCTGGATAGACCCTTTGCTTTCGCGTAAGCGGCCCACTTTTTCTTGAAGGCGTCGTTGGCGGGGTTCTTCATCGACATGAAGTAATTCCATGCGGCGAGGTGACCCACCAGCGGCTTGGTATCGACGCCGCGCAGCTCTTCTTCACCGACGGAGAACGCAACCACCGGAACGTCAGTCGCCTTCAGGCCTTGGTTGCCCAATTCCTTGTAGAACGGCACGTTGGAATCGCCATTAATGGTGGAGACCACGGCCGTCTTACCGCCGGCGGAGAACTTCTTGATATTGCCGACGATAGTTTGATAATCGCTATGACCGAACGGCGTTACGTCGGCGTCGCCCCGACGGAAGTGGATGAGGACTTCGACTTCGAGCAGACCCTGCGCGACATCCATGTCGAGCTGGTCGATCTGAATCGCGAGGCGGTGGAGCTGGCAGCGAAGATCCAGGAGAGCTTCGAGGAGTTGGGGGTATGAGTTGGCCAGACGTTGAGTTTGAGAGCATCCATGCGTCGCCTTCAAGAAACGGCGTATATAAGACGAAAGAGTTCCACGGTCGCGGTTCTCGTATCGTGAATATGGGTGAATTGTTCGGCTATAGCTTCATCTCGAATCAGGACATGAAACGCGTCGAATTGAGTGAGCGAGAGCTTGAGGCAAATTCACTCGAAGATGGGGACCTACTGTTTGGAAGGCGCTCACTGGTTGAATCAGGAGCAGGCAAATGCTCGTTGGTTGTCGAGCCCCTGGATTCGCTCACATTTGAGTCGTCAATCATCCGAGTACGACTTAACAAGAAAGAGGTGAATCCACGTTTCATGTATTACTACTTCTTGTCACCGCAAGGGCGTGGGCGAATTCGTTCAATTGTGTCGGGTACCAACGTGAAGGGAATTCGGGGAAGTGACCTCAAGCGGTTACACGTTGCGAATCCACCCAAACATGTTCAAGACGATATTGCCAACAGTCTTTCCGCCTACGACGACCTGATCGAAAACAACCGGCGGCGGATGGCGCTGCTGGAGGAGTCGGCGCGGCTGCTCTACCGCGAATGGTTCGTCCGCCTGCGCTTCCCGGGCCATGAACATACTCGCGTCAGCGACGGTGTGCCGCAGGGATGGGAGAGGAAGGCGCTGGGTGATGTTGCACGCATCAACCAAACAAGCGTGGGCGGTTCCTACGACGGCGAGATCGAATATATTGATATCGCTTCGGTCACGCGGGGGGCTGTTAACGAAACCACGCCATATGAATTTCGGGATGCGCCGAACAGAGCACGCCGAGTCGTAAGTCATGGCGACATCATTTGGTCTTGTGTCCGTCCGAATCGGCGCTCTCATGCGGTGATTTGGCGACCGCCGGAGAACCTTATTGCATCAACTGGCTTTGCCGTAATTACTCCGATTTCGCTGCCAACGTCGTTGCTCTACCAAGCCGTAACGACAGATCTGTTCGTCGGCTATTTAGAGAACCACGCCAAAGGCGCGGCCTATCCCGCCGTGGTTGCCGGCGATTTCGAACGGGCGAAGATACTTGTCCCATCGCATGTTCTATCGAATGCCTTCAACGATTTTGCCGAACCTCTGTTATCAGAAACTCACAATTTGCGCCTGCAAAACCAAAAACTCCGCATTGCCCGTGACCTACTGCTGCCGCGCCTGATGAGCGGGGAGGTTGCTGTATGAAAATCAAGACAATCCGCATCGAGAATTTCAGAAGCTTTCAGGACGAAACTATCAACCTAAATCGATACTCCTGTTTTGTTGGGCCGAACGGGGCAGGCAAGTCGACAGTTCTGGCAGCCCTAAATGTGTTCTTCCAAGAGAAGGCTGGTTCCGCGACCGACATAACCAAGCTAAGCGATGAAGATTATTTTGCGAAGATCACAGCTACACCTGTCAAGATCACTGTGACGTTCGACGAATTGGGCGAAGCCGCTCAAGAGCAACTTGGCGCATATGCCCGACAGGGTGAGTTGGTCGTAACTGCCGAGGCGGTATTTGACCAAGCGACCGGAGTAGGACAAGTGCGGCACTACGGTCAGAGATTGGGGATGGTGTTATTTCGCCCATTTTTCGATGCGGAAAAGGCGGGTGCCAAGGCAGGCGACCTCGCCGCAATATTTGATGGTCTCCGCCAGCATTTTGTCGATCTTCCCAATCCGCGATCAAAGGATGATAAGGCCGATGCTCTGCGCCAATACGAGGCAGCACATGTAGATCAATGCGTCTTGATTCCCAGCGAAGACAATTTCTACGGGGTCAATAGCACAGGGAAGCTTGCGGTATTTGTCCAGTGGGTTTATGTACCTGCGGTGAAAGATGCGGGCGAGGAGGGACTCGAATCCAAAAATACCGCGCTTGGAAAGTTGATTGCCCGAGCCGTCAGAACACGAACAAACTTTGATGCTGAACTCGATGCGCTGAAAACTGAAACGCTGGCGCGTTATAAAGAGCTTCTGGATCGTAATCAAGAAAGCCTGACTGAAATTTCGCAGGCGCTTCAACGGCGGTTAGAATCGTGGGCACATCCAAATGTCCGTCTTGGGATGGAATGGCTTTCTGACCCGAGCAAGTCTGTGATCCTTCAGCAACCTGTCGCTGGAATTAAAACCGGAGAGGGTGATTTCTTAGGAAGCCTTGCGAGAATGGGGCATGGCCTGCAAAGGTCTTATCTACTCGCATTGCTTCAAGAGCTTGCCAGTTCTGAAGCGCCCGATGCCCCGACCTTGATCCTTGGTTGTGAAGAGCCGGAGTTGTATCAACATCCACCGCAAGCCCGTCATCTTGCGGATGTGTTCAGTGAGTTGGCGACGGGCAACAATCAGATATTGGTGACAACCCACTCGCCACTATTCGTTAGTGGGGATGGATTTGAGAATACGCGGCTTGTTCGCAGAGCTAATGCCAATGCCGGTTCTACGGTGAAGGCACTTACCTTCCAGAATCTGTGCGCGAGGATTCGCAGTGCGCTTGGAGAGGATCAGCAGCGTCGTATTGAAGGTTTGGTAGCAAAGATTCACCAAGCCCTTCAGCCAGGAATTTCAGAAATGTTTTTCGCACGTCTGCCGGTTCTGGTTGAAGGATTGGAGGATGTTTCGTATATCACGACGGAATTGCATCTATCGGGCCAATGGTCTGAGTTTCGTCGTCTGGGCTGCCACTTGATTCCGGTAAATGGGAAAGACAAACTAATTCAACCCTTGGCGCTCGCCGTGGAGCTGGGATTACCCGTTTTCATTCTATTTGATGCTGATGGCGATACGCGGAGACCCGATCATCGAACGAAGCACGAGCGCGATAATCGCGCCCTAATTTCGCTGCTAGGTGCAGCACACCAACCCTTTCCTGCCAATAATGTTTTTGGACTCAACTATGTGATTTGGTCGACGGATCTGACCTCCGCAGTTAAGGCGGACTTTGGAGCGGACTATGAGAGACTGACCAATGCTGCCCGAGTGAATTATGCTCAGGAGGGAGGACTGGAAAAGCACGACCTGTTCATTGCCGAATGGGTTTCTGAAGCTCGACGTGAGAGTTTGTCCTCGCCCGCCCTTGGGATGCTCTGCAATTCAGTTCTTACTTATGCGCGTGGTCTCACCTGACCCTCGAAGACCAGCATACCGACCGAATCGCTACGCACTATCACAGGCAGGACGGCCGATTGGGATGCTCTGGCGAAGGATGGCGTGTGTTTCGCCAATGGTGCCGACCCTGCTGCCGTGTTTGGTGATTAGAGGTTGTTCCGTGAAGAATTACGCCATAATCTGATCCATGCTCTACGACCGTCAAAAAACGCTGCTCGCCCTGCTGGACGCCCTTGGCGGGAATGTCGGCAGCCTGGATTTCCAGAAGTTGTTATTCCTCTATTGCCAGGAATTGCAGCAAACGCCGAGCTACGAGTTCGTCCCTTACCGCTATGGTGGATTTTCTTTTACGTCCTACGCGGATAAGCGACGTCTGATCGAACGAGAACTGCTCGCGGATGAGGAGCGTGCATGGAGGCTGACGAAGGCGGGTCGCGCGGTGGCGTCCGTGATACCGGCAGTACGGCAAAAAATCGAACGATTCGTGCAGCACCATGAAGGCCTGCGTGGCGACGCTCTGGTGACCGAGGCCTATCGTCGCCACCCCTATTACGCGATTCGTAGCGAGATGGCCGAACGCTTGTTGGCCAATGAGCCGCAGAGCAGGGCGGCCGTGCTGGCGGCGCGTCCGAAGCCGGGCAAGCCGGGCGTATGCACCATCGGCTACGAGGGACGGAACCTGGAGGGGTATCTGAATCGGCTGATCGTGGCTGGCGTAACCATGCTCTGTGATGTGCGACGGAATCCCCTGAGCCGCAAGTACGGCTTCTCCAAACGGACGTTGGCGAAGGGATGCGAAGGCGTGGGCATCCGCTACGAGCACCTGCCGGAATTGGGTATCGCCTCGGAAGAGCGACGCGAGCTTGTGACTCAGGCGGACTACGATGCCTTGTTCGCGGTATATCGACGCGATGCTTTGCCACAGCAAACCAGGGTGCTGACGCAGATTCGGCAGTGGGTCGATCAAGGCGAGCGTGTCGCATTGACCTGCTTTGAGGCGTTGCCGCAGCAATGTCACCGCCATTGTGTTGCCGATGCCCTGCAGCACCAGTTCGGCAAGGCGTTCGCGCCAATGCATTTGTAAAGCGGTCAATGACGAGGGAACGCGTCCTGATCACCGTCAAGACCTACCCGACGCTGTCGCGGGCACACGGCGAGACGGTGTGCACCGCTGGAATACGTGAAGACGGCGCATGGGTGCGCATTTATCCGGTGCCGTTTCGTCGCCTCGACGAGACCGAGCAATATCGCAAGTTCGATTGGCTGGAATGCGATCTGGTCAAGTCTCGATCCGACCCTCGGCCCGAATCCTGGAGCCCGATCGAACCAAAGCAATTGACTGCTGTGGGCCATCTGGACACGGCCGATAACTGGCGCGAACGTCGGCGGTTGTTACTGCGAATCGCGAAAGTTTATACAAGCCTCGATGAATTGATTGCCGGGGCCAAGGCCAACGAAATGTCACTGGCGGTGTTCCGGCCGACAAAGATCAAGGCTTTCGTATGGGAAGCAGAAGACCGCGAGTGGGATCAGGCCAAGGTTGCAGAGATTCGGGCACGTTCACAGCAGAAGGAACTATTTGCCGAGGAAGCGTGGCGCGAGACCTTCAAGCTGATCCCGAAGCTGCCCTACAGCTTTTCCTATCGCTTCGAGGACACCGACGGCCGTAGCAGCGAATTGCAGGTGCTTGACTGGGAGGCGGGGGCGCTCTATTGGAACTGCTTGCGCAGTTGCAATGGAGATGAACAAGCGGCATTGGAGAAGGTGCGCGCTAAATACCTTGATGAATTCTGCCGGCGCGATTTGCATTTCTTTCTCGGGACGACGCAGCAGTTTCATCAGGTTGCACCAAATCCCTGGGTGATCATCGGTGTGTTTCCGATCCCGCATGAACGGCAACTGGACCTGCTTTGACGTGTTGCGATGATCACCGACAGCAACAATAAAGACTGCCCGTTTCAAGAATCCATGAACGAGCCAATGGTTTCAATGCTGCCGGATGCCGACATGCAGGCAGCGCCCAAGGCCATGTTGCGAGCAGCGAAGCGGGCACGCGAAATTGCCCGGCAAACCAATATCCCGCTGGTGCTGATACGCGACGGTGTGCTGGTTGAGGAGTTTGTGACCGATGCGCCCGCAGCGGATAAAGGACATAAGGCAGCCGAATTGCCATGATGTTTTTCTCGCGCGGTGAGTTGGCATGTCGCAACTTGCTGATTTGGCGAGATGTTCATAAAGGACACGTTCAGGAAATGTCCGTTATGCAGCGCCGATTTGTCCGATAGAAGCCAGCGCATGGCCTACACCGACATCAATAGCGAAGACCGCCTGGTTCAGGCCACTTTCGCCGAGCACCTAAAAAAGGTGCTGGGTTGGGACAGCGTTTACGCCTGGAACACGGAAAGTTTTGGCCCCGCTGGAACACTGGGGCGCAGCAGCGAACGTGACGTGGTGTTGGTGCGCGACCTGCGCGCGGCGCTGGTGCGGCTCAACCCGTTGTTGCCGGCACAGGCCATCGATGAGGCCATCGCAAAACTCGTGCATCACGATTATTCGCGCTCGCTGCTCCAGCACAATCAGGCGTTCTACAAGATGGCCCTTGATGGTGTGGCGGTGAGCTATCGCGACGCGCAAGGAACATTGCGCCACGCGCAGGCGCGAGTGATTGATTTTCGTGAGCGTGCAAACAATCGCTTTCTGGTGGTGCGCGAACTCAAGATCACCGGCTTGCGCACGCCCAATTACAACCGCCGCGCCGATCTGGTTTGTTTCGTTAATGGCCTGCCGCTGGTGTTCATCGAGCTCAAGGCGGTGTACAAGAATATTCGCGCCGGCTTCGATGGCAACCTGCGCGACTATCTGGACGAGAACGTCATCGCCCATGCCTTTCACCACAATGCTTTTCTGATCGTGAGCAACGGCGACAATGCGCGCTATGGCTCGATCACCAGCGCATGGGAACACTTCGGTGAATGGAAGCGACTGGACGAGCGCGACAAGGGCAGCGTCGCGGCCGAGGTGTTGCTCAATGGCATGCTGGCCAAGGACAGGCTGCTGGATATTGTCGAGAACTTTATTTTGTTCGATGCCAGCAAGGCCGGCGCGGTGCGCAAGGTGGTGGCGCGCAATCATCAGTTGCTCGGCGTGAATCAGGCCGTGGCGGCAGTGGTGCGGCAAGAAGAGATCAAGCGCCAGTTTCCGCCGGGTGAGCGGCTGAAGTACCGGTTGATCGAGCTGCCGGTCGCGGCAGACGAGTTTGCGGCCAACGAAGCGCAGGCGGCTTACCCGAAGGCGGCGCAGCTACCTGCGGAATATCGTGTAGCGCAGCCAGCAAGCGATGCGCCGCGCACCTTGCAGATCATCGAACGTGCGCACCCCGATCTTGGCCGGCTGGGCGTGGTGTGGCATACGCAGGGCAGCGGCAAGTCGTATTCGATGGCCTTTTTCGCCGAGAAAGTGCGGCGCACGGTGGAGGGTAATTTCACCTTTGTGCTGATGACCGACCGCGACGATCTGGATAGCCAGATCTACAAAACCTTCGTCGGTTGTGGCGTGGCCGGTGATCAGACGCCGCGCGCCGGTTCCGGTAAGGAACTGGAGCAATTGCTCAAACAAAACCATCGCTACGTGTTCAGCCTGATTCACAAATTCAATCAGGACGTGAAACCGGATCAGCCCTATAGCGATCGCGACGACATCATCGTGATTTCGGACGAGGCGCACCGCACGCAGTCCGGCAAGCTGGCGCGCAACATGCGCCTGGCGCTGCCTAACGCGGCTTTCATCGGCTTTACTGGCACGCCGTTGTTCAAGCACGACGAGCTGACCAAGCGCATCTTTGGCGATTACGTTTCGCGCTACGACTTCAAGCGTAGCGAAGAGGATGGCGCGACGGTGAAGCTGGTCTATGAAAACCGGGGCGAAAAACTGGGGCTGGCACGGCTGGATTTGAACGACAAAATCGCCAATGCTGTTGATGCCGCCGATCTTGACCCAGACCAGACGGCGCTGCTGGAAAAGCTGCTGGGCAAAGACTACGAGGTCATCACCGCCGATGAGCGGCTGGAGAAGATCGCGGCGGATTTTGTCGAGCATTGCAGCACCCGCTGGGAGTCCGGCAAATCCATGCTGGTGTGCATCGACAAGATCACCTGCGCCCGCATGCTGAAGCTGATCGAGCCCAAGTGGAAAGCCGGAACGGCGGTGGTGCGTACCGAGGCCGCAGCCAGGCTGGCCGGGATTGCCGCCGCGCCCGATGATGAAACCCGCCAGCGCCTGCAGGCGCAACGCGACCACTTGCTGGCCAAGGCTGCCTGGATGGACGAGACGATCATCGAGATCATCATCAGCGAGGCGCAGAAGGAGGTTGAGGATTTCAAGAAGTGGGGCTTCGACATCATTCCCCACCGTGCCCGCATGAAGCAGGGCTTCGAGACGCCGGATGGCAAGCGGCTGGACGTCGAGTCAGCCTTCAAGAATCCGCAGCACCCCTTTCGTATCGCGATCGTGTGCGCCATGTGGCTAACCGGCTTTGATGTGGAATGCCTGGCGACGCTCTACATCGACAAGCCGATGCGGGCGCATACCCTGATGCAGGCCATCGCCCGCGCCAACCGGCGTTATCCGGGCAAGGACTTCGGCCTGATCGTTGACTACAACGGCATGCTCAAGGCCCTGCGCGAGGCACTGGCCCAATATGCCCTGGGTGAGGACGGCAATGGCGAAGATGAAATCGTCGCGCCGATTGAAGAACGAGTGATAGCGTTGCTCCAGGCTATTGAAACAACCGAGGCGCATTTCCTGGGCCTGGGTTTCGATTCAAGACGGCTGCATGGGGCAAAAGGCTTTGCCCGCATTCAGGCGCTCGCCGATGCGGTGGACGTGATTTATACGTCAAACGAATCGAAACGCCGCTTCGAGATTCTTGCCCGCATCGTGTTCGGTCGCTTCAAGGCCCTGCTGATCGAACCATCGGCCCTGATCTATGCCGAGCGGCACGACAACATCGAAGCGATATACAAGAAGCTCAGCGAGCGTCGCGATACCGCCGATGTCAGCGAACTGCTCAAAGTGTTGCATCGCATCGTCAATCAGGCCATTGCTGCACAAGCGCCCGGCACAGATCAGGCGGCGGGACTGACGGTTGATCTTTCGCTAATCAACATGGAAAAACTGCGCGAAGAATTTGGTAAAAAAGTGAAGCGCAAGGCGACCGTGATCGAGGACGTGCGCGAGATTCTTGAGCGCAAGCTGGCGCAGATGCTCCAGAACAACCCGCTGCGCATGAACTACGAAAAAAAGTATCAGGAGATCATCGCTGCCTATAACGCCGACAAGGATCGGGCCACCGTTGAAGATACCTTCGCCAGACTGATCGACTTGGCGAACGGCTTGGATGAGGAACAACGGCGGGCAGTCGAACTTGGGCTGACCGAAGAGCAGTTGGCGTTATTCGACCTGCTCAAGAAAGACTCCCTCACAGCGGTGGATCGGGAGCGGATCAAGCAGGCCAGCCGCGAACTGCTCGCCGAACTAAAGCGTTTGATTGCGCCGTTGGAGCAATGGACGGAAAAAGAACAGACGCAGGCTGAAGTCGAGGTGTTCATCCTCGACCATGTTTATCAGGCTTTGCCAGAGCCGCCCTATACGGCCGAGGACAAGAAAGAAGTCGCGATGCTGGTGTATCGCCACATCTGGCAGCAAAGCGCGAGTGGGGCCTTTTTTGGGCCAACGTCAAGGTAATTTAGCGTCGGCCAGTTTGGCCAAATCAGTGGTGGTTAACGCCTCCGACGTTTACACAATCTTTACGCCGAATACGTAAAACTCTGCGTCATCTTTCCTGCCCCCGATCTAAGCTGGGGGTATCGCAAACTTTCGGAGCAGCCGTGTCCGCTTCCGCCCGTTATCTCTTGACCCTGATCGCCTGTGCCACAACGGCGACTCGCTTCTTCGAGCCAGCGGAGGGAACACTACTCGTCTTCCTCGCCAAAAGAGCAGAGCTCGCGATTGATGCCGCGCCAAGCAATGTGCGGTGGGTCATCGGCCAAAGGTTAGAATCGCGGTCTGTTGGTCGATAGAGATAGGAATCATCGCGCTATGGCTCAATCCGCCCGCACCGGCGCTCTCGCCCTCGCCGCGCTCGGCGTGGTCTATGGTGACATCGGCACCAGTCCCCTGTACACCATGCACGAGGTATTCGCCGGGGCGCATCACCCTGTCCCGGTCACGCCGGCAAACGTGCTCGGCATTCTTTCGCTGATCTTTTGGTCCCTGATGATCGTGGTCACGGTGAAGTATGTCGCCTTCATCCTCAAGGCCGACAACAAGGGCGAAGGCGGCATCATCGCGCTGATGGCCCTCGCGCTGCGCCCCGTTGCCGATGGCAGCCGCCGTCAGGGCGTGATACTCGTTCTAGGGCTTTTCGGTGCAGCGCTTTTCTATGGCGACGGCGTCATCACGCCGGCCATCTCGGTGCTATCGGCAGTCGAAGGACTGGAGATAGCGACACCGGCACTGAAACCCTATGTCATTCCCATCACGCTGGGCGTACTGATCGGACTGTTCCTCATTCAGCGCAAGGGTACCGGCAGCGTCGGCGCGCTGTTCGGCCCCATCACCGCCGTGTGGTTTGTCGTTCTCGCCGTGCTGGGTGGGGCCAGCATCATCGATCATCCGCATGTGCTGTTCGCGCTCGACCCGCGCCAGGGACTGCTCTTCTTCATGTCTCAGCCATCCCTCGCTTTTCTCTCCCTCGGTGGCGTAGTACTTGCCGTGACGGGTACAGAAGCGCTGTATGCCGACATGGGCCACTTTGGTCGCAAACCGATCCAGTTGGCCTGGCTGGTGATCGCGTTGCCGGCGCTGGTGCTCAACTACTTCGGCCAGGGTGCGTTGCTGCTCGACGATGCGAGCGCCATTGCGAACCCCTTCTACCGACTCGCCCCCGAGTGGGCGCTCTATCCGCTGGTAGCGCTGGCCACCGTGGCGACCGTGATCGCTTCCCAGGCGGTGATCTCCGGGGCCTTTTCGATGACCCAGCAAGCGATGCAACTGGGTTATGCGCCACGCATGGTGGTGCAGCACACATCGGATCGGGAGATCGGCCAGATCTATCTGCCGGGCATCAACTGGACATTGCTGGTTGCCGTGATCGCGCTGGTGCTGGGGTTCGGTTCATCCACCAGTCTCGCCGCGGCCTATGGCATCGCTGTCACCGGCACCATGGCCATCACCAGCGTGCTGGCGTTCTGCGTCGCCTATTGGCTCTGGGGCTGGCCGCTATGGCGCGCGCTGCTCGGCGCCAGTCCGTTCCTTGCGATCGACCTCGCCTTCTTCTTAGCCAATGCGGCCAAGATTGCCGATGGCGGCTGGTTTCCGCTGGCCTTCGGGCTCCTCGTCTTTGTGATGCTGACAACCTGGAAACGGGGCCGCCGCCTGCTTTCGCAACGGCTCGATGAAGGCTCGATTCCGCTGGATGCCTTCATCGGAGGATGTGGCATTGAAGAAGTGCCACGCGTGCCTGGCACCGCGATATTCCTGACCACCAATCCGGATGGCGTACCCCATGCACTGCTGCACAGCCTCAAGCACTACAAGACGCTGCACGAACGCATGGTGCTAGCGACGGTCAGCGTGCTCGACGTGCCGCGTGTGAGCGATGCCCAGCGTGTCACGACGGAAAAACTGCCTAACAACTTCTGGCGCGTGAAGGTGTTCTATGGCTTCATGGACGAACCGGACCTACCCGCAGCGCTGGAGTGGTGCGCCGAACAAGGCCTGCATCTGGACACCATGGACACCACCTTTTTCCTTGGCCGCGAGACGCTGATTCCGAAGATCGGTTCGGAGATGGCCTACTGGCGCGAGAAGCTGTTCGTGGCGCTGTTCCGCAACGCCAGCAGCAGCGCCACCTACTTCCGCCTGCCGCCCAACCGTGTCGTGGAGCTGGGCAGCCAAGTGGTGCTTTGAGCCGCTTCAACACGCGACTCCAAGCCCACGCCCGCGCGATTCTCAGGATGGTATCGAAGCGGAAGCTGCGCTCTCCGACAAACGCTTCGTAGCGCCTTTCACTTCAGGCGCGCCGCGAATTTCAGGGTCGTGCGGGACAGGTCGATGCGGTCCTGCAAGCTGTGCATGACTGTTTGAGTGACATGCACGGCAATGCCCATGCGCTCGATGTCCTTCGCCTGATCCGCGTCGGCCTCGTCGATGACGAAACCGTCGAGCAGATCGCCGTAGTGTTCGGCCACGCCGAGTGCGCTGACCGGCATTTTCGTTTCCGCCATCATCTTGGCCGTGGGGCCCTTGATGGCGGCGCCGGCGACGATGGGGGAGATGGCGATCACCGGTGCGGTGCTATTGCGCATGGCATTGCGCACGCCTGCCAACGCGAGGATGGGGCCGATGCTGACGAAGGGATTCGAAGGGCAGATCAGGATCGTCGACAGTAACGGATCGTTGAGTTGCGCCATGAATTGCGGCTGAGGACGAGCGGCCGTAATGCCCTCGAAACGGAATCCGCGCACGGCTGGCTGGCAGCGCTCACGCACGAAATAGGTCTGGAACGGAAGCTCGCCATTTGCGGTGGACACCCAGGTGCGTACCGCATCGTCGCTCATGGGCAACAGCGGATGCGTGATGCCGAGCTGGCGGCACAGATGTTCGGTGACTTCGCTCAATGTTTTGCCATCGGCCAGCATCTGGCGGCGCACCAGATGCGTCGCGATGTCCTTGTCGCCGAGCTGGAACCAAGTCGGCGCGTCATACGTCTTGAGCATCTCCATCGCCTGCCACGATTCGTCGGCGAGGCCCCAGCCCTGCTCCAGGTTGTTGCGGCCGGCGAGGGTGTACATCACCGTGTCAAGATCGGGACTGATAGTCAAGCCGAGATGTTCGAAATCGTCGGCGGTGTTGGCGACGATGGCGAGTTGCTGCGCTGTGAGAATTTTCGACAGGCCGAGCGCGAGCTTGGCGCCGCCGACGCCGCCCGACAGGGCCAGCACCTTGTGGTTAACGGAAGAGATCATGTTCGCGCTGTCGAATCAACTTTGCGGAAGTCTCGCTGGAGGGCGTGAGCCGGGCGCCACGGATCAGCACCACCGGCGTTGCCTGCGCCGCCTGCCCCATCACGAAAGAGGCCGCCGCCGCCAGCTCATCGGCCGCGGCGACCTGCGTGACCTTGAGCGTGTTGCCGAACAGATCGTGTTGGCCGATCAGATCCACCAGCGGATCGAAACCCGCCGTGCCCAGCGCAAAACCGACGACGCCATTGCGCCAGGCGCGCCCGGCGGTATCGTTGATGATGACATTGATGTGTCCACCGAGGTCGCTACGCAGCCGCGCTGCGCTGCCATCGGGATCTTTCGGTAGCAGCAATGCACGCGGATTGTTGGGCGCGTGTTCGATGTTCGACTGGTCGATGCCGGCATTGGCGTGCACGTAGCCGTTGCGATGCTCGACGATTAGCACGCCGGGGCGATGGCGCAGCACGGCCACCGATTCATCAAGGACCAACTGCACCAGACGCGGGTCCTTGCCGGTCTCTGCGGCCAATGCTTTTGCCTTGTCGCCGACCACGACTTCGTTCAAATTGATGTAACGGTTTTCGGCCTTGGAAACGATTTTCTGCGCAACAACCAGGACATCGCCTTCAGCCAGTTGCAGTTCGGCCCGCGCCAACGCAGCATGTATGGCGGCGACGAGATCGTCACCCGGCTCGATCAGCGGAAAATCCGGCAAGGCGATGAGCTGCACTTGTCAGACTCCAGTGATCCTGATTCCCGAATGACACTGGTACTGTTTGTTGATGAAGATCAGCAGCGAGGTCATCGCCTCCGCCGCCACCGAGTTGGCTATGCTGCCGGCGTGGAAGCCGCGCATGCCGGCCGCGACGACAAGCTTGACCACTTGCTCGCGCGCCTCCTTGTCGTTGCCGCAGACCAGCACGTCGCACTCGATCGCCTGGTCGCCTTGCAGGTGCTGCGCGGCGACATTCTGGAATGCCGATACGACGCGAACGCCTTCACCGAGAATGGCCTGTGCGATCTGGCCAGCCGAGCCTAGCGGCGGCATCTGCACCCGTGCCACCTTGGGCGGCACCAGCGGCACGGTGACGTCGACCACGATCTTGCCCTGCACCGAGGCCTTGATGCTTTCCAGCGTGCCGGCCTGGTGGGCGAAGGGCACGGTCAGCACCGCGATGTCGGCCTTCTTCGCGGCGGCGATGTTGTCCAGCGCCTCAACCGCGATTTGCTTGCAGCCGCGCTCCGTCAACACGGCGCGCAGATCGGCAACCGCCGCCTGCGCTCTGTCCGCAGTGCGCGAACCAATGATGATCGGGTAACCGGCCTGCGCCCAGCGGCGCGCCAGTCCAGTGCCCAAATCGCCGGTACCGCCGATGATGGCGATGGTTGGTAGTGCTTCACTCATGGATGGCCTCTATCTTGTTCAATCTTTTAAGTGGTGGATTTCTTCAAAGCCCGGGATTGACCGAGCGGCCGTCGAACATTTTGCCCGGCCGATGTTGCGGCCAGAGTTTGATCAAGGACTCGAGGTTGGCCGGATGCGTTCCATGGAAAAGTATGCCGTCCACACCGACATCGAATCTGTCGAGAACTTTTCGCACGCACTCGGCTGCCGTCCCCACAGCGACGCCGTCGTCGATCCAGCGCTGCGGATAAAACCCGCGCATGTGCCGCAGCTGATCGAGATCGCGGGTGGTATGTTCGTCGCCCAACAGTCCGGGCTTTGCAGCGCCATCGAGCTTCTTCAGCTCATCCCGGATCTTTTGCGCAGCACCCAAATCCCAGCCGTTCAATTCACAAATGGCGTCGAACATTGGTGGCACCAGAATATAGGTATTCATGCGACGAATAATCGTGTTCAACACAACCTCTTCGGAGACATCGCTGGCGGTTACCAGGATCGTCCATACCTTGACGCTTTTCGGATCGCGTCCTGCGTTGGCAGCACCCTGACGCACGACCTTCGTCGAGTGTTCTACCGCAGCGGGGCCCCACAAGGAGTTGTAGACGACGCCGTCGCAAAGCCGGCCAGCCCATTCGCAAGTCTTGTCACCCATGGCGGCCATGATCACCGGCGGCATGACGTCCAGTTTGGTACCGAGGGTCATGTTGCGGAACGTGCCCAGCGGCCCGCTGTAGTTCACGGATTCACCACGCCACAATTGCCGCAGGATGGTGATGTAATCCTCCATCACCTTGAACGTCGATGGTGCCACGCCGGCCGCATCCGAAATGACGCTGAATCCGCGCCCTACCCCCAGCGCGAAACGATTGTCGGTCAACTTCATCATCGTCGCCGCATAGGCCGCAGTCACCAGCGGACTCCGCAACGGCATATTCGACATCAGGCCGCTCGCGATGCCCATCCTTGGCGTCAGGGCAGCAGCCACTCCGGACAACACCTCGACATTCTTGGTGTTGAGTCGCTCGGAAATCCAGACCGAACCCATGCCAACTTTGTCGCCCGCCGCAATTTCCTCAAGGATTTGCTTCGGCTCGGCGATATGGCCGGGCAGTGCGTAATAGCCAAACTCGGGATAAATCGGATTGCTCATGGGACGGCTCCTTCATTGTTGATTGATGGCCTTGCCGGAAATCAAATCGTCGAGCGGTGGCACTTGCGCCGGATCCGGTTCGAAGCCGGACAGCAGCCCCCAGGCCCGGACAAGATCAAACTGCGGTTTGGATGCTGCGACCACGGCCTTGGCCAGCGCACGGTCGGTCGCCGCATCAGGCGAGGCGTTGACCGCCGCGCTGACCGCGGCGAGCAGCCGCGACTTGTGTGCTTCAAGTTCGCCGGTATCGACATCGGCGTCACCAAGCGCAGCACGCGCCGCGACAACCTCCGCCGTGATCGGTGCGGCGCCTCCCTTCATTGCGGCAGCGGCCGCCGAAGGCGGTCCGCTGGAATGATGGGATGGCATCACCGCGCTCGCACACGGTTGTTCTTGGCGTTGTGCTCAAGCTCGCACAGGCCAAGTTCTTCCATGAGGGGTGGAATGTAGACGCCAAAGCGGCCACGCAGCCCTTTCTTCAGGCCGTACCAGCCTCCGACCGGGTTGGTTTCAGAACGACCCCAG
>JAYUGL010000075.1:0-6400 GCA_043738385.1 Sterolibacteriaceae bacterium | reverse complement strand
GAACTTCGACAATAGAGCCACTTGCGCGCAGGGATGGGTCGTTCAGCAGTTCCTTCATGGAGAGCACCGGGGCGCACGGAATGTCAAACTTGCGCAGGATATCCACCGCTTCGAACTTGGTCTTGTCCTTGAGCCAGTCTTCGATGGTGGCGAAGATGTCCGTGATGTGCGGCTGGCGAGCCTTGGGCGTGATGTAGGCCGGATCGGTCTTCCATTCTGGCTCGCCCAACGCATCACAAATCGGCGCCCAGGCGTGGCCCTGAACGGTGAAGTAGATGTAGGCGTTAGGGTCGGTTTCCCAGCCCTTGCACTTCAAGATCCAGCCGGGCTGACCGCCACCGCCAGCGTTACCGCCACGCGGCACCACGTCCGTGAAGGACTCATGCGGGTACTGTGGGTACTCTTCCAGGTAGCCGAGTTTGTCCAGGCGTAACTGGTCGCGCATCTTGACGCGGCACAGGTTGAGCACGGCGTCTTGCATGGCCACCGCCACTTTTTGACCCTTGCCGGTTTGTTGACGACCAATGTAGGCTGTCAGGATGCCGATGGCCAGGTGCATGCCGGTGTTGCTGTCGCCCAGGGCCGCGGCGGAAATCATGGGACCAGATTGCTCACCTTTCCACCAACCGGTGGTGGAGGCTGCGCCGCCAGCGCACTGAGCCACGTTTTCGTAAACCTTCAGGTCTTCGTAGTGGTGTCCGTCGCTGAAACCCTTGACCGAAGCCAGGATCAACGCAGGGTTGAGTTCCTGAATGCGTTCCCAGGAAAATCCCATGCGGTCGAGGGCGCCTGGGCCAAAATTCTCTACCAACACGTCGCTTTCTTTGATCAGTTTTTCCAGAATGGCTTTGCCTTCGGGTTTTTTCGTGTCAAGAGACAGGGATCGCTTGTTGCTGTTGAGCATGGTGAAGTAAAGCGCGTCGACATTGGGGATGTCGCGCAACTGGCTTCGCGTCACGTCGCCAGCGCCAGGCCGCTCGACCTTGATCACGTCAGCGCCGAACCAGGCCAGCATCTGCGTACAGGCCGGGCCGGCTTGCACATGCGTGAAGTCGATGATCTTGATGCCGTTGAGGGGTTTGTTCATGATTTTCGTTTCCTTATCAATGGTTTAACTTACTTCTTTTTGGCCGCGCTGGTCGGGTTCAGGCTGGTGATGCGGCCGCTTTCGGTGCCGGCGGTTTCGTCGATGACAGCGTTGATCAGGGTCGGCTTGCCGGAGCGAATGGCTTCGTCAATGCCCGCTTGCAGTTCTGCCGGTGTGGTGGCATGCACGCCGACACCCCCAAATGCCTCCATCATCTTGTCGTAGCGGGCGTTCTTGACGAAGACGGTGGGAGCGACATCAGCGCCGCCGGTCGGGTTCACGTCAATGCCGCGGTAAATGCCGTTGTTGTTGAAGACGACCACACACACGGGCAGGTTGTAGCGGCAAATCGTTTCGACTTCCATGCCGCTGAATCCAAAAGCGCTGTCGCCCTCAATGGCGATAACGGGCTTGCCGGTTACAACAGCCGCAGCAATGGAAAAACCCATGCCGATGCCCATGATGCCCCAGGTGCCGACATCCAGGCGCTTGCGCGGCAGGTACATGTCAACAATCGAGCGCGTGAAATCGAGCGCGTTGGCTCCTTCGTTCACGAGGATGGCCTCCGGGTTGTCCTTGATGATGTCGCGCACGACGGCCAGCGCGCTGTGGAAGTTCATCGGCGACGGGTCTTTGGCCAGCGTCTCGGCCATCTTCGCTATGTTTTTGTTCCTGCGCTCGGTAATGCCACCCGTCCATTCGACCGGCGGTTTGGCCCAATCGGCACCGATGCCCGCGAGCAGGGCGGATACACAGGAGCCAATATCGCCGACCAGTGGCGCGTCAGTGGCGACGTTGCTGTCCGCCTCCTGCGGCGAAATATCGATCTGAATGTACTTCTGGCCACCCCAGGTTTTGTGGTCTTTACCACCCCAGGTTTTGCCTTTGCCGTGCGATAGCAACCAGTTCAGGCGCGCGCCAATCAGCACGACGACATCGGCCTCGGGCAGCACGTAGGAGCGGGCGGCGGCGGCGGACTGCTCGTGCGTGTCAGGCAAGATGCCCTTGGCCATGGACATGGGCAGGTAGGGAATGCCGGTTTTCTCGATCAAAGCGCGAATGTCGGCGTCCGCCTGCGCATAGGCCGCACCTTTGCCCAGCAGAATCAACGGCTTCTTTGCACCCTTGAGCAGATCAAGTGCGCGTTTGACGGCGTCCGGCGCGGGGATTTGGCGCGGCGCTGCATCGACGACCTTGATCAAGGATTTTTTACCGGCCACAGCGTCCATCGTTTGCGCGAAGAGCTTCGCGGGCAGATCCAGATACACCCCCCCCGGACGGCCCGACAACGCCGCGCGGATGGCCCGCGCAACGCCGACGCCGATGTCTTCTGCGTTGAGCACGCGGAACGCCGCCTTGCATAGCGGCTTGGCGATGGCGAGCTGATCCATCTCTTCGTAATCGCCCTGCTGCAAGTCAACGATTTCGCGCTCGCTGGAGCCGCTGATCAGAATCATCGGGAAGCAGTTGACCGTTGCGTTGGCGAGCGCCGTCAACCCGTTAAGAAATCCCGGAGCTGATACGGTCAGGCAAATGCCGGGTTGCTGCGTCAGGAAACCAGCGGCAGCGGCAGCATTGCCAGCATGTTGCTCGTGGCGGAAGGAAATGACACGCATGCCCTCGCCCTGCGCCATACGCGTAAGATCGGTGATCGGGATGCCCGGCAAACCGAAGATGGTGTCGATGCCATTGAGTTTAAGTGCGTCGATGACCAGATGAAAGCCGTCGATCTGTTCCGATGATTGCGTGTCGGTTGTCATGGTGCGTTGGTCTCCGTTAGCTCTGCAATGAAGTCAGAAGTATCATACGGGCCGCGCTGCGCATGCGCGCTTGACCCCGGTCAATATTCACCACCAGCTGGTTCAAACTTCTTCATAAATTTATCTACGGTTGCGATGTCGTCCATTGAAAATCATCCCGATAAAAGCATCATTCGAGCGCAGTTGCGGCAGAACGTGGTGCTTAAGGGAATGACACCGGGCGAGATTGCCGAACTTGAGCCGTTGCTGTCGGTGGTGGACTCTCAAAAGGGCGATTTTCTGCTGCATCAGGGCGTGCATGACATGGAGCAATACTTCATTCTGCAAGGCATCCTCAAACGGGTGGTGAGCGATCAGGACGCGAAAGAAATGATTCTTCGTTTTGCCGACGAACAGGACATGGAAACAAGCTACGCCGCATGGCGTCTAAAGACACCGACGCCGTACAGCATCGTCTGCGTGACCAAGGCTCGTGTGGCGAAGTTATCGATGCCGCAATGGGTGGCATTCATCAATCGTCACGCCGAGGTCAAAGAAGCGTTTGAGTTTTACGTGATGCAGTTGATGAGCGAAATCATGGGGCACACGATTACGCTACACCTGCTCGACGCGCCCGGACGCGTGCGCCGTTTTCTGCGCAAACACGCGGAGCTGTTTGATCGCATTCCGAAGAAGGAATTGGCTGCTTACTTGAATTTGTCTGCTGAGACGCTGAGCCGTTTAAAACAGAGCGGAAAGATTTAGCGGGCGCTGTCGATCACTATGGTGCCCGTCGCGATTCCGGGTTGAATCCGCCGGTCATAAAAAAACGACCGCAGAAAAACTGCGGTCGTTTGCTTTTGGCTGTTCTCGCGATCGCGGGAACACATTCAAGGTTATTTCTGCTCGCCAGCGATTCTTTTTCTGATGATCGGGCGCAGCACGAATAGCGCTAGACCGGCCGCGATGATGTCGAATGCCGCTGCAATGTAGTACGGAACCGAGAAGGATCCCGCGTACATAGCCGCTAGCGCTGCCGCCCCCCAGCCCGCAAGAATCGCCGCGAGGCCTTTGGCGGTGTACATGATTCCGTAGTTGCCCGACGCATTCTTCGGACCGAATACATCGCCCGTGATCGCGGAGAACAACGCATAGATTTCGCCCCAGGCAAGGAACACGAACGGCATCAAAATCATGAATGCAATCGGGTTGCCCGAGATTTGCGTCATCATGAAAATCAGGATTCCTTCGAGCGCGAACGCGAAGGCCATCGTGTATTCGCGACCAAATCGGTCAGACACCGCGCCCCACATGATTCGGGCGAATGCGTTGGTCACACCGGCGAGTGTGGCCACGAAAGGCACGATTGCGATTCCCATCACCGTCGAGTCGTACACATTGAGCGATTTCGCGATTTGCGACATGTTGCCGGTGGTCATCAAGCCACCCGTGCAGACCACGAGGAACATGGCGTACATGATGTAGAACTCTTTTTGCGACAGCATCTGGCCAGCCGTGAATTCTTTGCGCGTCTGAGCCACCGCTTTCGGTTGCACCCAATCCTTTGGCAACCAGCCTTTGGGGGGATGGCGCAATACGAGTGCCGCCAAAATCGCGATGATGCCCTGACCGATGCCCCACGTGGTCATCGCGCCTGCCCAGCCGCTCGACGCAATGGAGTTGCTGATGGGAATCAACGTCAGCGCCGAGCCGCCGCCAAATCCGGCAGCAGTTAAGCCTGCCGCCAAGCCGCGTTTATCCGGAAACCATTTGATCGCGTTGGCCACGGTGGCGATGTAGATGATGCCCGCGCCGGTACCGGCAATCGCGCCGTAGAAGATGTACAGATGGAACACTGACGTTGCGAACAAGCCGCCACCGACCCAGCCGATCGTTATGAGGACAGCTCCGATCAGCATCAGGTTGCGGATGCCGAAGCGGTCGATGAAATAGCCAGCCACTGGCACAGGCCATGTTTCAAACAGAATGAACAGGGTGTAGATCAGCGCGATTTCCGAATATGGAACTGACGCAAACTGGGTTTTAAGCCCCGGTGTGAACAGGGTGAAAGCGTATTGAAAGTTCGAAATGACGACCATTGCAATAACGCCGGCGGCCAACTGTACCCAGCGGTTGCCGGAAATAGGGCCCAGGGTCTGCTTCGCAAGATCGATCTGCGAGGTGTTCTCGTTAGACATGCTGCTTGCTCCGTTAAAGCACGAAATTAGTGAGCGCGGCGGGAGCGATGAAGCTGCTCCAGCCACGCTGCATAGTGGCAATCGTGGGCATGCACATGCTGCCCATCAGTAGCTGCATGCGTCGGCTCATTGCCGATCCTGCAACAGCGGTTGCACCGGGTTGATTTATC
This sequence comes from Sterolibacteriaceae bacterium, assembly GCA_043738385.1. Lineage (GTDB taxonomy): Bacteria > Pseudomonadota > Gammaproteobacteria > Burkholderiales > Rhodocyclaceae > JANYCD01. The sequence goes on along the minus strand of JAYUGL010000075.1, from coordinate 1,206 downwards.
ACTGCGTCTGCTCCTTGATGGCTTCAATTCTTGCGCCGTTGCGGCGCATTGCTACGTGCTTTTTTTCGGGCGTTGATCTTACTGCGAAGTATCTCCGCAGCCTCCCGCGATCAATGCGCCGATGTCCCCGCGTTTCATATTTTTCCGCAACCGCGAGCAATTGCTGCTTGACCACGGTCAAGAATTGGACCCCGATTTACCCTAATAGCGCCTGCGCGAAGCTTACCGGTTTGCCGCAACATCGTCGCAGGGCTGACCTGCGCTAACGTATCGCCTGTACGGTGTCTCCTACCTGCACTCCGCAACCCTGAATCAGAAAAACTGCATGAGAATTGCCATCATTGGCCAACAGGATTTTGGCAAAGCCGTACTTGAAGCATTTGTGGCGCGCGGCGACTTCGTTGCCGCAGCGTTTTGCTCGCCCGATCAGCCGGGAGCGCGACCGGATGCATTGCACGTTGCAGCCGACGCGCTCGGTTTGCCGGTGCTGCAGTTCGCCAGCCTGCGCAGCGCCGACGCGGCGGACGCGATGCGCGCGCTGGAGGTAGACCTTGCCGTGATGGCCTATGTGCTGCAGTTTGCGCCGCAGTCGCTGCTGAACATTCCCAGGCACGGCACCATTCAATATCACCCGTCGCTGCTGCCCAGGCATCGTGGCCCGTCGTCCATCAGCTGGCCGATCGCGCTGGGCGAGACGGAGACAGGGGTGACGATATTTCGACCGTCCGATGGCCTTGACCAGGGTCCGGTGATTGTGCAGAAAACCTGCGCCATCGGTGCCGACGACACACTGGGTGACGTCTACTTCAAGCGTCTGTTTCCGGCCGGGGTCGAGGCGCTGCTTGAGGCGGCCGATCAAGTGCTGTCGGGCCGCTACCAGCAGACCGAACAGGACGAGTCGCGCGCCAGCTATGAAGGCTGGTTTCATGAACAAGAAGCAAAAATCAATTGGTCAAACCACGTCGATCAGGTCTACAACCTGATTCGCGCCTGCAATCCGGCACCGGGGGCGTGGACCGTGCTCGGCGGCGTCAGGGTGTCGCTGTTTGACTGTCGCAAGCATGTGCTGCGGGCGTTTGTGCGGGCGCACGGACATCCCGGCGACATTTTTAGTTTGACCGACGATTCGCTTTTCATCAACGCACAGGGCGGGCAGATTGAAGTGCTGCGGCTGAAACCGGAAGGCGGGCAAAAAATGAATGCCGC
>JAYUGL010000074.1:0-16702 GCA_043738385.1 Sterolibacteriaceae bacterium | reverse complement strand
CAGCCGCGTCACCCCAACTCGCATCACTTCAACTCCTGCCGCCCCTTTACCCGCAGCTTTAATGTCGTCCCCATAAGTGATCAAATGGGCCGGGCACGTGTAACAATAGGGGACAGACCACGTTATTTTTTGCAATGACGGTTCAGAACGACGAACCCGGCGTCGCAAGAAATATCAGTTCTTCCGGCGTCGATGTCCGCCCGAGTATTGCATTACGGTGCGGGAAGCGCCCGAAACGCTTGACGATATCGCGGTGGCGGATCGCGAAATCGTGGAAACCGTCGAATGTTTTGCGCTGCGCCGGGTCGGCGCCAGTCGCCAGTTCGGCAAACAGCGCGACCGACCTTTCCTGATCTTCCAGCGCTTCCGAGTGTTCGAGCGGCATATAGAAAAATACCCGTTCAATCGTCCGCAGCTGCCGGTCGACGCCGTCGCGCAGCCCTTCCATGCACCATGCACGCGCCAGCAGATCGAACGCGAACGCCTGGGCAGTATTGCGGTAGCTGTTGCGCGGCAACTGGTCGCAGAGCAGGATCAGCGCCAGCCGCCCCACCGGGTGGTCAAGCCACGACGAAAGTTCGCCGGCCTCCGCCTTGCGTATCCATGGTTCGAAGCGCCGTTTGATCTCGGCATCGACGGCGTCATCCTTCGACCACCAGAGCTTCGATTGCGCCTGGGCGACGGCATCGTCCGGGCCGGCGCCGAACCAGAACTGGCAGATCGTACCGGGTGTCTCCATCATGAGGCGTTCAAGCTACACATGAGGGAAGTCCGGATTGTGTGCGACCTCCCAGAGAAATCCATCGGGGTCGGTGAAGTAGCCGGAGTAACCGCCCCAGTCGGTCGCGTGCCCGGCCTTCACCACTTTGGCGCCATGGTCAGTGGCATGCGCAAGCAGCGCATCCACCTCCGCCGCAGAGCGCACGTTATGCGCGAGCGCAAACCCGGGAAATCCTGAACCCGCAGGAGAAAGTCCGGCATCAGCCGCCAGACTCTCGCGCGGCCAAAGCGCGAGCCATGTCTTGCCAAGCTCGAAAAAGGTGATCGACGGCGGAGTCTTGAGCCGGGGCAAACCCAGACCGTCCGCGTAGAACCGGGTGGCTGTTTCGAGGTCGGCGACGCCAAGCGTGATCAGGCTGATTCTGGGTTCCATTGGGTGTTTGAGAGTTTCTCCATGCGTGGCACTTGTGATGAACGATTCTAGCGTTCCTTGAACCAGGCCAGCTTGTCGTGCAGCTTCACCACTTCGCCGACGATGATCAGGGTCGGCGGCGTCAGTTGCGCTTGTTGTGCGAGGTGGGGCAGGGTGGCCAGCGTGCCGGTGATGGTGCGCTGCTGCGGCGTGGTGCCCTGTTGCACGATGGCGGCCGGCCAGTCTGCAGGCAGACCGTGGACGATGAGGTTTTCGCAGAGAATGGGCAGGCCGGTGGAGCCCATATAGATCACCACGGTCTGACTGCGGCGCGCGAGGCCGGCCCAGTCGAGATTCATGGTGCCATCCTTGAGATGACCGGTGACGAAGATGCAGGCTTGGGCGTAATCGCGATGGGTCAGCGGAATGCCGGCGTAGCAGGCGACGCCAGCCGCAGCGGTGATGCCGGGCACGACTTCGAAAGGAATGCCGTGCTCAAACAGGGTTTCGACTTCTTCGCCGCCGCGGCCGAAGATGTAGGGGTCGCCGCCCTTGAGCCGCACCACGCGTTTTTTTTGGCGGGCCAGGGTGACCAGCAGCAGATTGAGTTCGCCTTGGGGCAGGGCGTGGTCACCTCTGCGCTTGCCGACGAAAATGCGTTCAACCGACGGGCTGGCAAGATCGAGGATGGACGCTGCCACCAGATAGTCGTAGACGATCACATCGGCCTCGCCGATCAGATGTGCGGCGCGCAGGGTCAGTAGTTGCGGATCGCCTGGGCCGGCGCCGACCAGGTAGACCGTGCCGGGGCGAGCCTCGCCATGCTGGATGCGCAATTCCGGCAGCGGCTTATTCACAGATCAGGAAACAGTCCATTGTCCGTTGGATTCGGCAACGCGTCGTTCTGTCTGCAGCTTGATCAGATGCGCCAGCAGCGAGCGCTGCGCCGCACCATGGATCTGCACCGGCACGTCGTCGTAAACCGCCGGCAGCAGGCTGTCCAGCGTCGCCGCGGGCTGGCTGCGCAACACGCGCAGAATCTTGTCTTCACGTCCTTTGCGATGGACCAGCAAATGCTCCACCACCTGGTGCGGCTGGCCGACGAGATAGCCGTGGCCGGGCGCGAAGTAGTCGATGTCCAGATCCAGTAGGGCGCGCAATGATTCCAGATAGGCGGTCATGTCGCCATCGGGCGGACTGATGACCACGGTCGAGCCCTGCATGATGTGATCGCCGGTGAACAGCAGGCGCTCTTCTTCGAGCAGATAGCACACATGATTTGACGCGTGACCCGGCGTATGAATCGCGCGCAGCGTGATGCCATCGACAGTGAAACGGTCGCCATGGGTCACCAACTGGTCTGGCGTATAAGTTCTATCCTGCGGTCCTTCCGCAGGGGCCGCCATGCCCAGCATTGTCGCGCCGGTTCTGGCTTTGAGCAAGGTTGCGCCGGGCGAATGGTCGGGATGCGTGTGGGTCGTGAATATCCAGCGTATCGGGCCGCCGGCGGCCTGCATCAATGCCTCCATATGGGATTCATCTGCCGGGCCGGGATCGATCACGGCGACCTCATTGTGGCCGACCAGGTAGCTATTGGTGCCGGGGCCGGTCATGATGCCGGGATTGGGCGCGACGATGCGGCGCACCGTCGGCGACAACGGTGTCGCCACGCCGGCGATGAGTTCGCAGTTGAGAGTCCCGCTGTGTTCGGTATCGCGCTTGGCGATTTCGGCATAGGCGTAATCGCCCGGCAACAGGACGCGTTTGCCCTTGCTGTCGCGTGCGATGTACGGCAGGGTCGACCGAATCGTGCGCGGTCGTGAGAAATGCGCAACGATTTCGGCAACGCTGTGATGCGCGGCGAGTGCTTCCAGTGTCTTTACGGTCGGTGTGACCAGCAGAATTTCGCCGGCCTTGAAGCGTAGCAGCGCATCGGCGGGTTTGAGCCAGGCGTGGGCAACGGTTTCACTATTGTCGTGCGAGGCGATTTGCTCCGCCGGTGCGGCAGCGAGGAAAAAGCGCACATCGAAGCGACGCTTTTCCGCAAACGGTGTGATCCAGTGGTCGAAGTAGATCAGTTGATCGATCACCGGATGCAGTTGGTGTTCGAGGCAGAACTCCACAAAATTGATTTCTCCGGCAGCCAGCGCTTTGCGTAGTCCTTCCTGGTCAGCCGCGTTGCCGACAGCGTCAAGGCGGACCGGTGCTCCGCTCGCGTCATAGGCGAGCAGCAGGCCGGCCTCTTCAAAACACTCGCGGATCGCCGCGAGCGCATAGGCTGCTCCGCCGTGCTCCAGATCGAGTCGCCGGCTTGCGTTGGCGTCGTCGATGCCCAATGACTGCCAGTGCTCGACATGGTCGTGCGGGTCCACCGCGCCGCCGGGGAAAACGTAAGCGCCACTGAATGCGGCTGCCTGATCGGTGCGCCGCATTAGAAATACTTCAACGCCTTCGACGGCGTCGCGTAGTAGGATCAGGGTTGCAGAGGGCTTGGGCATTGTGGGTGGGGTCGTCATGGGAGCCTGTTGAATGAGCGGTGGATAGTGGTTCCAATGAAGCGCTAGATCGGCAGCGTCGTATCGGCAGCCGCCAGTCGCGCTTTCTGCCGCAATAATACGACAGCTGCCCACGCCAGGCCGGCGATCATGATGGCGATGCCGATCTTGTGCGCCACGGCACCGTAGTCCTGCGAGCGCGCAAGTTTGCCAAAAGTATCGAGCAGATAGATCCAGTCGTGCGGGCCATCCTCGCCGGTGTGTCCGCCCAGCAGCATTAGTTGCGGGTCGGCGGCGTCGTAAATATAGGGCGCCAGATCGATCAGGCTGGCGCCGCACCACCACAGCCCGAGCGCCGCGCCGAATGGGTCACGGTTCTGAATCAGCAGCACGCCCCCGGCAATCAGCGGCATCAATAACTGAAACAGGCTGCCGCCAGCGATGGTCATGAATTCACCGAACGGAATGAACACGATGTGTCCTGCCTCATGGATGGGCAGCACGATGGCGTGCATGAACGAGGTGAACATTTCCCCGTCGCGAAAATCCAGCGCTGCCATTCGGGTGCCCCAGATCGCCAACAGCGTCAGAATAATTGCGCGGCCGCCCAATTCGATGGGCGTGACCTTTCGCGGCACTTCGAGCAGACGCGCGGCGAGGACCGAGGTCAGTGATTGCGATTCCTCACGGTCGTCTTCGTCATCCTGTTTCCGCAGCCGCAAGGGTACATAACTGCCATGTGTCATCCACTTGGCGAATACCAGCCCGCACGCCGCGCAGACGCCAGCGTCTGTGGTTTCCCCCGGCTGGTGCTCGTGGTGGCATTTGGGGCAGATTTTGAAGCTGGTGTCCATGGTGAGGGGCTAGTGTACAAGACGATGGAGCGGGCATGTTTCGCTGCTTTTCCCGGTAATGAGGCGAGTGGCTTCGGGTACATTACGCCCAACAATTATCCTGCGGAGAGCCGCCATGTTGATCAACTGTGTTGCCTATCAAGACGGGAAGAAGCTGCGCGACATCACGATCGAGGAGATCAGTGACTACGTCGGCATGCCCGATTGCTTTGTCTGGGTCGCCTTGCAGGATGCGGATTCCGCCGAGCTGATCAAGATGCAGGAGGAGTTCGGCCTCCATCCACTCGCGGTTGAAGATGCGCAGCATGGTCACCAGCGGCCCAAGATCGACGAGTTCGGCGATTCGGTGTTTGCCGTGATGCAATTGATCGAACTGCAGGGAGAGGAACTGAATGTCGGCGAGGTGGATGTGTTTGTCGGCGCGAATTATATTTTGTCGGTGCGTAATCGCAGCCAGAAGGGCTTTCTGGGGGTCAGGGATCGCTGCGAGCATGAGCCGCATTTGCTCAAGCAGGGCTCCGGTTTCGTCTTTTATGCGCTGATGGATGCCGTCGTCGACCGCTATTTCCCGGTGGTGGATGCGCTCGAAACCGAACTCGAGGAAGTCGAAGAAAAAATATTTACCAAGGGATCGGCACGCTCCAATATCGAACGGCTGTATCTGCTCAAGAACAAGGTCATGGTGGTCAAACACGCCGTCGCGCCGTTGCTGGAAGCCGTGGGCAAGCTCACCAGCGGTCGGGTGCCGGGGGTCTGTGCCAATTCGCGGGAGTACTTCCGTGATGTATATGACCATCTCAATCGCATCAATGCGTCGATCGATACCATCCGCGATACGATCGGCACGGCCATCCAGGTGAATTTATCGATGGTGACAATCGAGGAAAGCGAAGTGAACAAGCGACTGGCGGCGTGGGCCGGGATATTTGCCGTAGCCACGGCGTTTGCCGGCATCTGGGGCATGAACTTCAAGGTGATGCCCGAGCTACAGTGGGACTATGGCTATCCGTTCGCCCTGCTGGTCATCACCGTGGTGTGCGGGATTCTCTATTCGCGCTTCAAGAAATCCGGATGGCTGTAGTCCGGGCAGGTGGCGAGAAGGCCGTGACGCTGGCGAGGTGGTTGAGCGCGACCTGAGAGGTCTCGACCGAAAAGTCGATTACCGTGCCGGCAGGGCTCTTCGGTTCGGCAAAACCGGTCGAAGCGGCCAGCAGCAAAGTGACGATGAAAACTCGGCGCGTGAGAATCTCCCATAGAAGCACTGATCAAGTCCGTTCGCGGTAAGCCGTTCGGCTTCGCTCGGGGCGAATAAAACGCTTATCCAGATAACTGTTTGAGTTCGGCGATATAACGCCTGCTGGCCACGACATATTGGCTCGCACTATTGGTGACACGGGCAATTTCCTTTTCCGTGAGTTCGCGCACCACTTTTCCCGGCGAGCCGAGTATCAGTACGCGATCGGGGAATTGCTTGCCTTCCGGGATCAGTGTATTGGCCCCAACCAGGCACTGACGGCCGATCCGGGCGTGGTTCATGATCACGCTGCCCATGCCGATCATCGAGGCTTCGCCGATGCTGCAACCATGCAAGAGGACGCGATGGCCGATGGTGACGCCCGGTTCCAGTTCAAGCACGACGCCGATGTCGGTGTGCATCACCGAGCCGTCCTGGATGTTGCAGCGGTCGCCGATGACGATGCTGTCGTTGTCGGCGCGAATCACCGAGGTCCACCAGACGCTGGCTTCGACGCCGATGCGGACATCGCCAATCAGGGTGGCGTTGCCAGAGATCCAGGCGCTGGGGTGAATTTGCGGGCGTTTGTCGCCGATTTGATAGAGGGGCATGACGCGATTCTCCGGCAATAATTATATTGGATGAATTTTACGCGGGCCGCGCCGGAACGGCAGCCAGAATGGCTTTCAGCAATCGCCAGCACTGTGCCACCGAATCCACGTTGACCCGTTCGCCCGGCGCGTGGGCGCCGCGGATATCGGGGCCGAAGGAGATCATGTCCATCTGCGGATACTTGGCGCCGATGATGCCGCATTCCAGCCCGGCGTGGATCACCTTGACTTCTGCGCTGCCGCCGAACTCCGTCGAATAGACACGCTGGCACAGTGCCAGCAGGGCCGAGTCGGGGTTCGGTTTCCAGCCAGGATAGGCGCCGTTTTTCGCGGCATCCGCGCCGATCAGCGCAAACAGGTCGCAGATTTCATCAGCCAGCGCCTGGGCCGCGGAGTCGAGCAGCGAGCGCACCATGAAAACCGCTTCACAGTTGCCTTCAGCGATGCGGACGACACCGAGGTTGTCGGAAGTTTCCACCACATCCTCAACCCGCGTGCTCATGCGCTTTACGCCTTGCGGCGCGGCGTTGAGCGCTGCCAGCAGCTTCAGTTGATCTTGCAACGCGAGCACCGTCTCCACCGCGTGCGTAGCGGCAAAGAGGGTCACGCTGACGTTCTCGCCGGCGCCGGCCAGTTCATCGCGCAGCAAAGATTGAAACGCCGCAAGTTCGGCAACGATGGCGGCCTCGTGTTGAGCGGAGAAAGTCACGGTGGCACTCGCTTCGCGTGGCAGGGCGTTGTGTGCCGTGCCACCAGAAAGATCCACAAGGCGTAATGCATGATCCCGCTCCAGCTTGCGCAGCAGCCGCACCAACAGCTTGATCGCATGACCGCGGCCGAGATGAATGTCGATCCCCGAGTGACCGCCCTTGAGCCCCTTGACCGTGATGCAGCGAACGACGTGGCCGGCGGGTTTTCCTTCCATCACACAAGTGTGCTTGACCACCACGTCCATGCCGCCGGCGCAGCCGAGATAGAACTGCCCCCATTCTTCCGTATCGATGTTGATCAGCAAGTCGCCGCTGAGCATGGCGCTCGCCAGTCCCTGTGCCCCGCCCATGCCCGCCTCTTCGTCTACCGTCAGCAGGACTTCCAGTGGTCCGTGGGAAATGTCCTTTGCCTCAAGTACCGCCAGCGCCAGCGCGACGCCGATGCCGTTGTCCGATCCGAGCGTGGTGTCCTCCGCCACCAGCCAGCCATCGTGCAACACCGGGCGAATCGGGTCGCGATGGAAGTCGTGAGCGGTATCGTTATTCTTCTGGCACACCATGTCGAGGTGGCCTTGCAGCACAACACCATGACGATTCTCCATGCCCGGCGTGGCTGGCTTGCGCAGGATCAGATTGCCGGCCGCGTCGACCATGTTTTCCAGGCCATGCGCATGCGCCCAGCGTTGCAGATGATCACGCAGCGGTGCCTCATGTTTTGAGACGCGGGGAATGTCGCACAGCGTCTGGAAGTGTGACCAGACGAGTGCGGGTTGCAGATTTGCAAGGGGCGAGGCAGGGTTCGAACGCATGGGCAATCATGGGATGAAAAACAGGTCGGGCCGAATTATCTCCGATAAGTAAAAGGCCGCCGCAAAAACCGGCAACCCGCTGCGCAACGGTCCGCAGTATCCTTAGCGTCGCGGGTCCGGGAAGTGAAGCCGCCAGCCCGATCAATTTCTTTGAGGAACACGACTATGACCAACCCGACGATCGCCCAGAAATCCCCCATTTCCGTTGCGGTGGAAGCTGGCAAGAGCTACTGGTGGTGCGCCTGCGGCAACAGCAAGAAGCAGCCGTTCTGCGATGGTACCCACAAGGGCGGGCCGTTTGGCCCGATGGAATACAAAGCCGAATCTTCCGGCACGCTGTGGTTCTGCGCCTGCAAGCAGACTTCCAACAAGCCGCTCTGCGACGGTACACACAAGACGCTATGAGGTATAAGCCGCCGCCTCGATCCGCGGTCATCTGAAGGAGAGCAATGCCCATGGTGGTTGAAAAACTCGACCTGTTGATCGTCGGAGCGGGTCTGTCTGGTATCAGCGCAGGCGTCCATCTCAAGGACAAATGCCCATCTGTCGGATTCGCGATTCTGGAGGGTCGTGAATCCAGTGGCGGCACCTGGGATCTATTTCGATATCCGGGTGTCCGTTCCGATTCGGACATGTACACCCTGGGTTATTCCTTTCGGCCATGGGTGGAAGGGAAAGCCATCGCCGATGGTCCATCCATACTCAACTACATTCGGGACACCGCGAGCCATTTCGGCATTGATCCGCATATTCGTTATGGGCATCGGGTCAAGCGCGCCTCGTGGTCGAGCAGTGACGCGGCATGGATGGTCGAAATTGAAAGGCCAGGCAACCCGGAACCGCTGACGATTGCCTGCAATTTTCTGTACATCTGCAGCGGCTACTACAACTACGAGTCGGGCTATACCCCGGAATTTCCGGGCCTTGAAAAATTCAAGGGCCGCATCGTGCATCCGCAAAAGTGGGCGCCGGACATCGACTACGCCGACAAGCAGGTGGTCGTCATCGGCAGCGGCGCTACCGCAATAACGCTAGTGCCGGCAATGACCGACAAGGCGGCACACGTCACGATGCTGCAGCGTTCGCCGACCTATGTCATTTCCCTTCCCAGCGTTGATCGCCTTGCCGTTTTGCTCAATCGGATGTTGCCACGCGCTTTCGCTTATGGGCTGGCACGCTGGAAGAACGTGCTGCGTGGATATTTTTTGTTCTGGTTGTCGCGATCCAGTCCGGAGCTCGTAAAAAGCATCCTCCTGTCGGAGGTGAAACGCGCGTTGCCGCCTGACTATGACGTGCGCAAGCACTTTACCCCCAGCTACAACCCGTGGGAACAGCGGCTATGTGTAATCCCGGATGCCGATCTGTTTGAGGTACTCAACAAGGGGTCAGCCTCGATAGTGACAGACCACATCGAAACCTTCACCGAGACCGGCATCAAACTTCAATCAGGACAAGAGATCGCGGCCGACATCATCGTGACCGCCACCGGACTCGATCTGCTCGCGGTCGGCGGCATCGCGTTGGTCGTGGATGGAAAGCCTGTCGATATTGGCAAGAGCGTGAGCTACAAAGGCATGATGCTTGCCGATGTCCCGAATCTGGCCTTTACGTTTGGCTACACCAACGCGTCATGGACATTGAAGAGCGATCTCACCTGCCAATATGTTTGTCGACTGCTCAACGAGATGGCACAGTTGGGTGTCAAGCAATGCACGCCGGTTCTGGGTGATCAGGAAATCGAACGAGAAAAGCTGGTTGATTTCTCATCGGGATATTTTCAGCGCGCGCTGGACAGGTTTCCCATGCAGGGCAAGAAGCGACCTTGGAAGCTGAATCAAAATTACTTCCTCGATATATTGACGCTGCGCCTTGGGTCGATTCAGGATGAAACGATGAAATTTAGTCAACCTGAAAAATCCTGAAACCCCACGGCGACAACAGAAAATGTGGAAGTGATCCTGAAACGCAGACGGTCCAGATTGGAAAACAACGCGGTCGACAACGTGTTGCAGGGATTCAATTCGCTTGGTTCGGGAAAGGCCGTTCGGGATGTCTAAAAATTGAGCGGCCGCAGAGGCGCCCAATAAACAAACGTTCGGAAGGGTGGGCCCAGCGGTTATCCACCGCTTGTACACAGCGTTATCCACAGCCGCAGTGGATAAGTGGGCCCGCTAACCATGGATCACTTGTTAATTTTGGTCGGGCATCCGCGCCCGTTTGTGACCGATCCTAGTTTATTCAATGCAGCGGCTGAAGGTCGGCGGCATTGTTCCTCTGCCAAACGTCGTTATGAACTGCGTCGCTCTGGTGTTTCTCGTCAGGAATCGATGGCGGGCTTGGGGCGATCCCCGGCAAGAGTCTGGCGTTAGTTATGTTGCTGCAGGTCGACTTCGTCGCTCACGATATGGGCGGCTTCTTCAAGCAAGACATCTTTGGCATTCTTGCCTGACTTTTCGGCCGCCAGCTCATTGGCCAGATTACGTTCATCCGCCTGCAGCCCGTCGTCCTGAACCGTTTTGTTACTCCTGACAGCGCGATTTTTCCGGCCAAAAATAGTTTCCTGAGCGTTCAATCCGGCGTCCTTCCCGGCGTTGCAGGAGGCGATTCGCGCTTCTTCGACCGCACGTTCGTTGCGTCGTTCCGATTCATTCAGCGAAACAAGGTTTTTCTTTCTCTGACGTGTGACAACAGAAATGTTGTCCTCCAGACACAAGAAGTCCTTGTCGTTCTTCACCCGGGTTTCGTGGCGCGCCTGCAAAGCGGGCTCCAGATATTTCAGGGCACCGATCGGTGAATAAGTGGCGGCGGGAACCTGCATCCAGGGGAGGGCGTTGTCAAAACTGGATTCACCAAATTCTTCTGCGTCGGTGACGGCGGGTAAGCTGATATCCGGCGTTACACCCCGCAGTTGTGTGGTGCCGCCATTGATCCGGAAGAACTGGGCAATGGTCAACTTTAGTTCGCCGAATTTTGGCGTGTCATTTTTGGCGATATGGTCGAGATTGACCAAGGTTTGTACCGTGCCCTTGCCAAAACTGGGTTCACCAATCACCAACCCGCGACCGTAGTCCTGAATCGCGGCGGCAAATATCTCCGAGGCCGATGCCGAGCCACGGTTGATCAGCACGCCAACGACGCCATTCCAGGGGACGCCAATGTTCGAATCGTTCTCGACGGAAACGTGGCCCTTGGCGTCACGCTGTTGCACCACGGGTCCCTTGCCGGTAAACAAGCCGGTCAGTTCAATCGCTTCCGCCAATGAGCCACCACCGTTGTTTCGCAAGTCGACCAACAGGCCGTCAACGTTTTGCTTTTTCAATTCGTCCAACAGGCGCGCTACATCGCGAGTCGCACTTTTAAAATTCTGGTCACCGTCTTGCCGCGCCTGGGAGTCTTCATAGAAGCCGGGTAGCGATATCACTCCGATGTGGCGAGTGGTATCGCCATCGGTCACCGAGATGACGGATTTCTTGGCGGACTGCTCTTCTAGCGTGATTTTTTTCCGGATCAAGGAAACCCGTTGATGTTTGCCATCCGGGCTGGCGTCCGCCGGCAGTACGTCAAGCAGGATCACCGTGTCTGCCGCACCGCGAATCAGTGCAACAGAGTCATCCAGGCGCATGCCCTGAATATCGGTCATGATGCCGCCCGCGCCTTGAGCGACGCCGAGGATGCGGTCTCCGATTTTGAGTTGGCCCGAAAGGGCAGCGGGACCGCCGGCCAGGAGTTCCCGAATCATGGTGTAGTCGTCCTTCTCTTCCAGCCCCGCGCCAATCCCGACCAGGGACAGCTTCATCGATATTGCGAAGTCCTCCGCGGCCCGAGGTCCGAGGTAGTTGGTGTGGGGATCAACGGCCATGGTGTAGGCGTTCATGAACACCTGAAAGGCATCTTCGCTCTTTATCTGGGCAACGCGCTTTAACGAGCCGACGTAGCGCTTATCCAGTGTTTCGACAATGCTCTTCTTGTCTTTCCCGGCGAGCTTGAGCCGCAGCCAGTCGCTCTTAACACGCTTTCGCCACACCTCGCGCATTTCCGTTTCGGATTGCGGCCATGGCTCTTTCCTCCGCTCGTATTGATAACCCTCCTTCTGCCGGAAATCAAAGTCGTCCTTGAGCAAGGTTCGGGCATAAGCAAAACGCTCTGATAACCGCTGCGCGTAGAGATTGAAAATGGCAAACGGAGCCGTGAGGTCCTCGTGAATGATGGCGTCGTCGAGGTGGTTACGAAAGTCGGTCAAATGGTCAATGTCGGTCTGGGTGAAAAAGAGTTTCTCCGAATCAAGCGACTTGAGATAACGATCAAATATTTTCTCGGACATGGCGCCGTCGAGCGGCATCGCCGTGTAGTGATATCGGGTCAACAGTTCAGCCGCCAGGCGCGCCGCCTTCGCCTGTTGCGGCATGGGCTTTAGGAACGTAGGAAGTGGCGTGCCCGAAACAGGCGATGTGGCTTGCGCCGCTGACACCAATGCCAATGCAAACACCAACCACAGAAACTTGATTTTCATTTGTGCTCCATCATCAGGCTCCGAAAAGCTTAGCACATCGCGTGTAACAAACAATCCGGGTGTTCACGTTAAAGGCAGGCGAGAATCGCTGGTTTCGCAAAGAACTGGTGTCACCAGGTCGTTTGGGAAGCTTTGCTCCGGCGTCGATCGCAGTCGATTTTTTTGGGTCGCGAATTGCGCAAACCCGAGGGATAAAGCTACGCGCTGAAACCGCCGTCTACGCCGATGATCTGGCCATTGATATAGCTGGCGCCCGGCGATACCAGGAAGTCGATGACAGAGGCGACCTCGTCGGGCCGACCCATGCGTCCCAGCGGGGTGTTCTTGATCATGGATGAGATTACGCCTTGTGCCAGAGGGTCGTTGACCAATTCCGGGGCGTAGATGATGCCGGCATCGATCACCGCCAGTGCGGCGCCGTTGCAGCGAACGTTGTAGGGTCCCATCTCGCGGGCCACTTGCTTGATCAGCGCCGATACCGCGGTTTTCGGGCCGCCCGACATGCCGTCGTTTTCCAGCGTGCGCAACACCGCGGTGGTGAGCACCATCACGATGCTGCCGCCGCCGGTTTCCTTGAGCGCGAGCGCGCCATGCTTGATCACGTTGAAGGCGCCGCGAACGTCGGTTTCATACACCCGGTCGAAATCGTCGTCGCTGACATCGATCAGCGGTTTGAGGGGAAGCGCGGGGCCAGTGGCCGATACGATTGCGTCCAGTCCACCGGTGTGCTGACACGCCGCGTCGATGAAAGCTTTCACCGAGGACGAGTCGCGTATATCGACCTGCTTCACCTGCACCTTGCCTCCGCTTTTGCGCAGATCGACGGCGAGCGCCTCGGCTTTGGCCTGGTTTTTCCCATAGCCGATGCAAAGCGGTGCACGCTTGGCCAGCGCCGTGGCGATGATCGCTCCCAACCCACCGCTTGCACCAAGTATCGCAATGCTTTTCATAAGGATCCCCGTATATTTTTGTGTCGACGTTATTTTTTGTGGTCGAACACACCGGCCGACTTGGGAACGACATCGATCGGCACCGCGCGGTAGGCGTTCATCAGGACGGGCCCTGCCAGGGTGAGCGTGTACGGGTCGACGATCGCGTGTACATTCTCCACCAGCGCGTCGCGCAGGTTGCGGCCGAGGTGGGACTCTCCCCGAAGCCCGGCGCTACCCGACCAGATGAAGGCGAACCGGGCGACTTCCTCAGCCATGTGAACGCCGAAGGTGTTGACCTGGTTGCCGCGCTGGCGCTGCTCCTCGTTCAACTCCTTGCCCGCGTAGACTGTAGCCATGGCGTCACGGACGCACTCGACTGCGTAGGCACGCACGGAGCGGTACTTGGCGTCCATCTCGGCGAACTGATATTGGAACACCTCGCTGTCGCGATGCGCGGGAACGCCACCGGGCCGCGGCTTGCTCGCGTCGATCGCCTTGACCAGCTCTTCCAGCGCGCGCTTGGCGGTACCCAGCGACACGGCAGTGTGGCCGGTGACCGCCATGTAGTTCAGGCCGGTGCGGAGATCAGTCTGGCCGCGCAGCGGCTGCCACCCGGCCGCCAGCCACGTGTACGCCTCGGGGATAAACTGCTCCGGAACCCGGAAGCTGTAGCTTCCCGTGCCCGAAAGCCCGAACACATCCCAGTTGCCGAGGAACTCCACCTTGTCGCGGGACACGAGATATTGCACGGCGTCCACGGTGCCGTCTTCGAACGTGCAGAGTCCGCCTGCCGCCACCCAGTCGGCGTGACCGGCACCGCTCGCGAATGAGGTCTTCTCGACACTGACGATGTAGCCGCCGTCGACCTTCTTGACGTTGCCAGGCTGGTTGAGCGAAGCGGCCGTCACCGTACGCGAGGGACCAGTGCCGCCGAAGACGTGCTTGACCGCGCTCTCGCCCATCCCGGAGGCGAAAAACGTCGCCGAGAGCATGCTCGCGAAGTACGACCAGCCGGTTGACGCGTCAGCGCGGCTGATCTCTTCGACGACCTCGAGGAACGTGAGGAGATCGGCGCCTTGTCCCCCCGCCTCTTTCGGCAAGTAGATATCCCACAGGTTCACCGCCCGGAAAGCCTCCACGACGGCGGGCGCCATGGTTCCGATCCGGTCGCCCTCGGCAGCGTGCGCCTCAATGAGGCCGCCCAGAGAGCGGGCAAGGGCCAGGTAGTCCTTCGTTGTGGACGCGGTCTTGATGTTTGTCATGGTCATGCTTAAGTGCTCCTCTACTGTTAGGTCAATATAAGTTACTGTTTGGTAGAATCATGCACGATCATTATTGTGCTGTCAAAACTTGGGTAACAAGTCGAACAGACCCTGGAGGATCGCCCCGGCTGATTTGTCCGCCCGCCAAATGAGGATCGCCCGTACGCATGAGTAATCCACCCTTTACTCCGCCTGACATGGATGCCGTCGTAACCGAGGTACTTGCCGAGCGGGCGCATTTGCCCGGTGCGCTGCTGCCCGTCCTGCATGGTGTGCAGGATGCGCTCGGCCATATCCCGCGCGACGCAGTGCCTGAAATCGCGCGGGCACTCAATCTGTCTCGCGCCGAAGTGCATGGCGTGATCACCTACTACCATCACTTTCGCGAAGAACCTGCGGGACTTCATAGGCTGCAGGTGTGTCGAGCCGAGTCCTGTCGTGCCATGGGTGCCGAGGCACTGCTAGCGCATGCGCGCGCCAAACTCGGTTGCAGCGAGGCGCAACATCTGTCCGCGGATGGGGTCTATACCGTCGAGCCGGTCTATTGCCTGGGCTTGTGCGCCTCGTCGCCGACGGTGATGCTGGACGATCGGCTGCATGCACGCATGACGCCGGCGCGGCTTGACGCACTGCTGGCAGGAAAGAGCGGAACATGAGCACGATCAAAGTTTACGTTTCCGGTGACAGTGCAGCCTTGGCTGTAGGTGCCGACGAAGTGGCCACCGCCATCAGCGCCCATTGTGCTGCGCGTGGCCTGGCGGTGGAGCTGATACGCAACAGTTCGCGCGGACTGTTCTGGCTTGAACCGCTGATTGAGGTGGCGACGTCTGCCGGCCGAATCGGTTACGGTCCCGTCGTCGCCGACGATGTGCCTAGCCTGCTTGATGCGGGGCTGCTGCAAGGCGGTGGGCATCCATGCTGCGTGGGCATGGTCGAAGAGCTGCCTTATCTCAAGCGCCAGCAACGATTGACCTTCGCGCGCATGGGCATCACTGCGCCCCTGTCGCTCACCGCTTACGAAGCGCATGGCGGTTGGGCCGGTCTGCGTGCAGCGCTGGCAATCAAAGCTGATTCGATCTGGCAGCAGGTGCTTGATTCGGGCCTGCGCGGGCGCGGCGGCGCGGCGTTTCCGGCCGGCATCAAGTGGCGCACCGTGGCACAGGCGCAGGCCGAGCAGAAATACGTGGTGTGCAATGCCGACGAAGGTGACTCCGGTACTTTCGCTGATCGTATGGTGCTGGAGGGTGATCCCTACATGCTGATCGAAGGCATGACCATTGCCGCGCTGGCGACCGGTGCGAACCAGGGCTACGTCTACATCCGTTCCGAATATCCGCTCGCGTTCGAGGTGTTCAGCGAAGCGATCCGCGCAGCACGCACTGCGGGATTTCTTGGGTCGGACATTCTCGGTTCGGGGAAGCGTTTCGAACTGGAAGCGCGCCTGGGTGCCGGCTCCTACGTTTGCGGCGAAGAAACCGCGATGCTCGAAAGCCTGGAAGGCAAGCGCGGCATCGTGCGCGCCAAACCGCCGGTACCGGCGCTCGCCGGGCTGTTCGGCAAGCCAACGGTAATCAACAATGTGCTGACCTTCGCCGCCGTGCCGCTGATTCTGGAACGCGGTGCCGATTTCTACAAGAGCTATGGCATGGGTCGGTCGACCGGTACCTTGCCATTCCAGCTCGCCGGCAACATCAAGCAGGGTGGACTGGTCGAGTTGGCCTTTGGCGTCACGCTGCGTGAACTGGTGTTCGATTTTGGCGGCGGCACAGCCTCGGGGCGGCCGGTGAAAGCGGTACAGGTCGGTGGACCGCTGGGCAGTTATTTGCCGGAGTCGCAATGGGATGTTCCCCTCGACTACGAAGCCTATGCCGCGATCGGCGCGGTGCTTGGCCATGGTGGCCTGGTGATGCACGACGACAGCGCCGATCTGGCCGGGTTGGCGCGTTACGCGATGGAGTTCTGCGCCTTCGAATCCTGCGGCAAATGCACGCCCTGCCGCATCGGATCGACGCGCGGGGTGGAAGTGATCGACAAAATCGTCGCCAACCAGGATCGACTTCCGCACGTTGCCCTGCTGCGCGACTTGTGCGACACCATGGCAAACGGTAGCCTGTGCGCGATGGGCAGCATGACGCCCTTGCCGGTGCTTTCGG
>JAYUGL010000073.1:0-38207 GCA_043738385.1 Sterolibacteriaceae bacterium | reverse complement strand
CTTCACTGTTTGTCCGCCCGAAAAGCCAATATTTTCGCATACTTGGCGAAGCTGTTCGCGCAGCCGATGAGGATGTGCACCAGCCCCGGCAGGCCGTCGAGGAAGCCCAGCCGCAGAAAATAAAACTTGATGAAGCGGAACAGCGGGGAAAGTAGCAGTTTGGCGGCGCTGGCGCTTTCGCCACGCGCGACCGCCTCCGTGGCAGCCAGCGTGGTGTAACGATTCTGTTTGGTGAGATACGCGTCCATGGATTCGGCGGAGTCGTGCAACAGATCGCCCGTCAGGTCGCCGACCGGCGTGTCTGTCACCACTTTTTCGTGCACCGCGTCGTCCGACCAGCGCGCGTGCCGTCGATGAAACAGACGCAAACTCCAGTCGGGGTAGCCTTCGCCATGACGCAGGTAGCGGCCCATAAAGCGGTTGCAGCGGGGAAAGCGATAGGCCATGAATGCTGGCGCGGCAAGTGCGGCGATGATGGCATCATGCAAGCGCTCACTTACGCGTTCGTCCGCATCAATACAGAGTATCCAGTCGTGCGTCGCCTGTTCCACGGCAAACTGTTTTTGCCGCCCGAAGCCACGCCACGCCGATTGAATTACCCGCGCGCCATAGCGTTGCGCGAATTCGGCGGTGCCATCCGTGCTGCCGGAATCAACGACGACAATCTCGTCGCAAAAGGACACGCTCCTCAAGCATTCCTCAAGCGGCGAAGCCGCGTTGAGCGTGATGAGGACGGCGGAAAGCGAAGGGTTAATCAAGAGCTCCCTGGTGCATGGCCGGTTCTATAATCCGGAACCCTGTGATTCTACCGGCTTGATGCGCATCCTCCTCGTCAAAACCTCCTCGCTCGGCGATGTTGTCCATAACCTTCCGGTCATCACCGACCTGAAGGCCCGCATGCCCGAGGCGGCTGTGGACTGGGTGGTGGAGGAGGCCTTCGCTGACATTCCGCGTCTGCATCCCGGTATCCGCAAAGTCATTCCTGTCGCCCTGCGGCGCTGGCGTAAGGCGTTGTTTGGCTTGTCCACTTGGCAGGAAATACGGTCTTTCCGGCGTGATTTGCACGCGCAGGCCTACGATGTCGTGCTTGATACTCAAGGCCTGATCAAAAGCGCGTTGATCACCCGCCAGGCCCGCATGGCTGCGGGTGGGCGACGCTGCGGCTACTCACGCGAAGTTGCGCGGGAAGCCTTGGCTGCGTATGGCTATGACACGACCTTCACCATTCCGCTGAGCGCCCATGCAGTGGAACGCAATCGCTGGCTGGCGGCGGCGGCCTTCGACTACGCCTTGGACGCTCCACTTGACTACGGGATCGCTGCGCCGGAACTGCGCGCCGAGTGGCAAACGCAGCAGCCCTGTGCGGTACTGCTGACCGGCACCTCCCGCGCTGACAAGCTGTGGCATGAGGCAGGCTGGATCCAGCTCGGTCAGGCGCTGGCGGATCGCAGACTGGTTTCGGTACTGCCCGCCGGCAGTGATGAAGAGCGCGAAAGGGCGGAGCGCCTCGCAGCAAAGATTCCTGGCAGCATTGTCGCGCCGCCGTTGCGGGTCGCGGAACTTGCCGGACTATTTGCCAGCGCAAGCATCATCGTTGGCCTGGATTCCGGTCTCACCCATCTTGCCGCGGCACTGGGCAAACCCACGGTGGGACTGTTTTGCGGCTCCGATCCTTATCTCACCGGCCTCCATGCAGGAAGCCGCGCCCGCAATCTGGGCCGGCCCGGGATTCCGCCGAGCGCAGAAACCGTGATCGCCACTGTGGCCACGCTGATCTGATGGCGCGCTTTCTCTATACGCTGGTGCTCATTGCCCTGCTGCCCTGGGCCTTGCTGCACCTGTTATGGCGCAGCCGCCTGCAAAGCGAATATCTTCGTCATTGGGGCGAGCGCTTCGGCCAGTACGGCAAAAAACCGGTCGGTCCCGTCATCTGGATCCATGCCGTATCGGTGGGCGAAACCCGCGCCGCAGACACGTTGATCACGGCGCTCGCGGAACGCTGGCCCGACCATCGCATTCTGATGACCCACATGACGCCGACCGGGCGCCAAACCGGCACTGAACTCTATGGCGACCGTATCGATCGCGTCTACCTCGCTTACGACTACCCGTTCAGCGTCGCGCGTTTTCTCGACCACTGGCGGCCGGAATTTGGCCTGATCATGGAGACCGAACTGTGGCCGAACCTGATCGCCGCCTGCCGCAGGCGCGACATTCCAGTGCTGTTGGTCAATGCCCGCATGTCCGGGAAATCCGCTGGCCGTTACGCGAAGTTTCCGGCGCTCACGCGCGGTGCGCTGCACGGACTTTCCGGCATCGCGGCCCAGGCCGACGCCGATGCCAAACGGCTGCGCGCTTTGGGTGCGCAAGACGTTGAGGTTCTGGGCAATCTGAAGTTCGACCTTGAGCCGCCGACAACCCAATTGGCATTGGGCGAAAAGTTTCGCAAAGCCGCAGGCGACCGACCGGTCTTCCTTTGCGCCAGTACGCGCGAAGGTGAAGAGGCTTTGATTGTCGACGCATGGAAACGCGCCGCGCCGTCTGCCGGTGCGTTGCTGGTGATCGTGCCACGACACCCGCAGCGCTGCGATCAAGTGACTGCGCTAATACGCTCAGCGGGATTTCGCGTGCAGCGTCGCTCTGAAGGACTCACGGAAATTGACACAGAAGTATGGCTGGGCGACAGCCTCGGCGAACTATTCGCCTACTACGCCGCCTGCGATGTGGCCTTCATTGGCGGCAGCCTGCTCAAATTCGGCTGCCAAAATCTGATCGAAGCCTGCGCGGTGGGCAAACCGGTGTTGATCGGACCGTCGACCTACAACTTCGCGCGCGCCGCCGATGACGCGATCAGTGCGGGAGCATGCTTGCAGGTGAGCAATGCCTCACAACTCACCGAGCGAGCCTGCGCCCTTCTACGCGACGAAGCGAAACGTCAGCAGATGGGGAGTGCCGGGTTGGCGTTCGCTCTTTGCCATCGCGGCGCCACGGCGCGCACGATGGCCTGGATCGAAAAGAAAGTGCAGCGACGGTTTGAGGTGTCATTCGGACCGGCACAGTCCGATCAAGCCTGACCGGCCAACCGTCCAGGTTCACTCCAGCAAGCCGTTGATGGCCGCCAAGTCGGCTTCACCCAGCGTGCCGGCGGCATATTTCAGCTTGAGCAATGCGGCCAGCGTATCCAGTCGCGACTTCACCAGTTGCTGGCGCGTGGAAAAGTACTGACTCTGCGCGTTGAGCACGTCGATGTTGGTACGCACGCCCACTTCGAAACCCAGCTTGTTGGAATCAAGCGCCGATTGGGATGACACCAGCGCAGCCTCCAGCGCCTTCACCTGAGACAGGCCCGAGACGACGCCAAGATACGATTGACGCGCCTGCAATGCCGCCGTGCGGCGGGTGTTGTCAAGATCGGCGGCCGCCTTGTTCTTCAGCGCGACCGCCTGATCGACGGCAGAAGCCACGCCGCCGCCGGAGAAAAGCGGGATCGCCAGTTGCAGACCGATGGTGGTGGAGGTGGTGGTGTTGAATCCGGTAATGATCGCGCTGGTGTCCTGCGAATTCCGCCCGTGACTGGCAACCAAATCCAGCGTAGGCAGATGCCCGGCGCGTTGCTTCGACACTTCCTTTTCCTGGATCTCCACCTGCGCCTGAGCCGCCTGCACACCGTAATACCCGGTTTCGGCGCTGCTGACCCATTTGTCGATGTTGTCCGGTTGGGGGCGCGAGATCTCGATACCGCTGCGCAAGTTCTTGAGGCTGTCGTAGCCCTTGCCGGCGAGCAGTCGAAGCTGTTCATTCTTCACCGCCAGATCGTTGCGGGCGACGATTTCCTGTGCCACGGACAGATCGAATCGCGCCTGAGCGTCATTGACTTCAACGATCGTCTTGGTACCGACCTCGAAGGAGCGCTTTGCCTCGTCCAGTTGCTCGCTGATGGCTTTCTTGTTGGCCTCGTTGGCGCTCAACGCCTCCTGCGCCTGAAGCACATCAAAGTAAGCCTGGGCCGTTCGAACGATCAAGTCCTGCCGGGCCAATCCAAACTGGGCTTCAGCCTGCGCAACCCTTGCTTCGGCCTGGCCATAATTTGCAAAGCGATCCCAGCGAAACAGGGGCTGCGTCAGGTTAACCGCCCAGCCATTGCTTTTGTATTTCTGGCTGATGTTGGCCGATGGTGAATCGCGATGATAGTCAACATCGTTGTGCATTGCATTGGCCGAGAGCCCAATATTGGGCAACAGTCCGGCACGAGCTTGCGGCAGGGCTTCCCGCCCCGCGTCGAGCGCCGCCTTGGCCGACGCATACTGGGCATCGTAGCCCACGGCGTCGTGGTAGAAACTGATCAGATCAACGCCTTGCGCGGTCGACAACCAGATCAGTGAAAGCAGGGGGAGAGTATTTCGTTTGATTACGTTCACTTCTTCTTTCTCCTCAGTATTGCGGCATCGCAGGGTCGACCTGCCTGGCCCAGGCGGCCACACCGCCTGCCATGTTGTAGAGCTTCGCAAAACCCTGCTGTTGCAGAAACATTGCTGTCTGCATGCTGCGCCCGCCATGGTGACAGATCAGTACCGTATCGGCAGCGCTATCCAACTCGGCAACCCTGGCCGGAATTGTGCTCATCGGCATCAGGCTGGCCCCGGATATCCGGCATAGCTCAAACTCCCACGGCTCGCGGACGTCGATCAGCGCGGGTTTGTTCCTTGCCGGGTCGTCAAGCCATTCCTTGAGTTGGACTGGAGTGATCTGTTGCATGTTTGACGGAAATCAATCAGAAGGTGAAAGTATCGCGTCGCCGCGTGGTGGACAACAGCATGGTCTGCGTTTCAAATAGATTGACCGTGCGAAAGGCGGCATCGGCGACACGAGTAATCAGTTGGGCTTCCATCACGGGCTCAACCCCGACGATCGCAAACAATCGGCCGCGCGGCTTGAGTTGCGCAAGAAGTTCAGGCGGTACATCGAGGATCGCACCCGAGACCACAATGACATCAAAAGGTGCGTGGGCCGGGAATCCGGATAATCCGTCACCGGTCTCAACCGAGACATTGGTGACACCCGCTCGCCCCAGATTGGCCCGGGCCATGTCCGCGAGCTGCGGAACAACCTCAAAGGTCCATACATGGTCAGCGCGGTTCGCCAACAGCGCAGCCATGTAACCGGATCCGGCACCCACCTCCAGCACCTTCTCGTGGCCTTTCAGTTGCAGCGCCTGCAACGCGCGGGCTTCAACCTTCGGCGACAGCATGACAGAACCAAACCCGAGCGGGATCTCGGTATCCGAGAACGCAAGATTGCGATAGACCGGCGGCGCGAAATCCTCACGCTTGGCGACCATCAGCAAGTCGAGCACATGTTGATCCAGCACCTCACAGGGGCGAATCTGCTGCTCGACCATATTAAAACGGGCTTGTTCGATGTTCATAATTGCGTGCGTTTTTGAAGGAAAAATAGCCGCTCATTGTAGCTCACGCATTCTCCTTGACCCGGAACCAGGCCGCATAGAGCGCCGGCAGAAAGAAGCAGGTGAATACGGTGGCAACCGTCAGACCGCCCATGATGGCAATCGCCATCGGCCCCCAGAAGAGTTGGCGGGTGAGCGGCACCATCGCGAGAATCGCCGCCAGCGCGGTTAATACAATCGGGCGAAAGCGGCGCACGGTCGAGCTGATGATGGATTCCCATTCGGACTTTCCGGACACCCTGTCCTGTTCGATCTGGTCGACCAGAATCACCGAGTTGCGCATGATCATTCCCGCCAACGCAATCACGCCCAGCAGGGCCACAAAGCCGAATGGGGCGCGGAACAGCCACAACGCGAGCGCGACGCCAATCATGCCGAGCGGCGCAGTCAGCAGCACCAGCACGGTACGACCAATGCTTTGCAGTTGCATCATCAGCATCGTCAGCACTCCCAGCAGCATGATCGGCATGACCGCGCCAATGGGATTCTCGCCCTTGGCCGCTTCTTCGATCACTCCACCCATTTCGATGCGGTACCCCGACGGCAGTTTTGCGCGAATCGCATCCAGTTGCGGATTGATCTGCTCCGAGACCGAAGGTGCCTGAACGCCGTCGGCCATGTCGCCACGAACGCTGATGGTCGGCACCCGATTGCGACGCCAGATGAGCCCCTCTTCCAGCACCGGAACGAGTTTTGCCACCTGCGCCAGCGGCACATAGCGATTATTGGCGGCCGGAATATTGAGATCGGGCAAGCGGTCGAGCGAACCGCGATCAATGCCCGGGGCACGCCAGACGACATCGATCAACTGATCATGTTCACGAAACTGCGTAATCGTCGCTCCGGTGAGCCAGCCTTGCAGCATCAGCGAAACATCCTGACTCGAAATGCCGAGCGCGCGAGCGCGATCCTGATCGATTTCAACGCGAACGCTCTTGATCTTTTCGTTCCAGTCCAAACTCACATCGCGCAGATGCGGATTGGCGCGCATGACGGTGGCAACCTCTTCAGCGGTGCGGCGCAAGACGGTCGGGTCATCGCCCGTGACACGGAACTGCACGGGAAAGCCGACCGGCGGACCATTTTCCAGACGCAGCACACGCGCCCGGATAGAGGAAAAAGCGCCGTCGGGGTTATTAAACGCGGCTTCGAGGCGATGCCTGAGCGGCTCGGTGGCCTCGAATCCGTCCACCGCGACCACGAACTCGGCGAAGTTGTCGTTGAACAACTGCTGGTCAAGCGGCAGATAAAAACGCGGCGCGCCGTTTCCCACATAGGCCGAGTAGTGCAGGATAGCCTTGTCGCCCGCCAGCAGCTTCTCGACTTTTTCGACTTCCGCCTCAGTGGCCTTGAGCGACGCGCCCTGCGGCAACCAGAGATTGATCAGCAAATCGGGCCGGTTCGAGGCGGGGAAGAACTGCTGCTCGACCGCCTTGCCGAAGAGCACCATGGACGCGGCAAAGATCAATACTGTTGCTCCAATCACTTTCCAGCGCTGGCGCAAGCAGGCTTCCACCAGCGCACGTAGCCGGCGGTAGAACGGCGTGTTGTAAATATCATCGCCGTGCCGCTTGGCATTCTCCATCAGCTTTTCCGGATTGAGCAGGCGATAGCCGATGTAGGGCGTGAAGATCACCGCCACCAGCCATGAAGCAATCAGCGCGATGGTCGTCACCTGAAAAATCGAGATGGTGTATTCCCCCGCCTGCGAGCGTGCAAACCCCACCGGAGTGAAGCCTGCTGCGGTAATCAGCGTACCGGTCAACATCGGGAACGCGGTTGAGGTGTAGGCAAAGGTCGTGGCGCGGAAGCGGTCCCAGCCCTGCTCCATTTTCACCACCATCATTTCCGCCGCGATGATGGCATCGTCCACTAGCAGGCCGAGCGCGATCACCAACGCACCAAGTGAAATGCGCTGTAGATCGATATCGAACACCTTCATCACCATAAAAGTGATGGCCAGCACCAACGGAATCGAAAGCGCCACCACCGTTCCGGTACGCCAGCCGAGACTGATGAACGAGACAATCAACACGATCAGGATAGCCTCGCCCAGCGATTCAATAAACAGTTCGATGGAAGACTTCACCACCTCCGGCTGATCGGCCACGACATTGACATCGATACCGGCTGGCAATGTGGACTGAAAGCGCCGCACAGCATCCTTTACCGACTTGCCCAGCGCAATGACGTCGCCGCCGTTGGCCATGACAATTCCCAAACCGACGGCCGGCATGCCGTTGTAGCGCATGCGCGGACTGGGTGGATCGGCGAACCCGCGCTTGACCTCGGCCACATCCCCGAGCCGCAGGTGATGGCCGGCGACCACCAGATCGGCGTTACGCACCTGCTCAAGTGCATCAAACGGTCCGCTGACACGCATGCGAATTCGGTTCGTGTCGGTTTCGACCAAGCCGCCCGCCAGCAGCGCGTTCTGTTTTTGCAGCGCATCGGCTATCTGGAGCGGCGAGATGCCCAGCGCCGCCAACCGGGCCGGTGCGATTTCGATATAAATCTTTTCGTCCTGTACGCCGATCAATTCAACTTTCTTGACATCCGGAACACGCAGCATCTCCTTTGCCATGCGGTCGTTCTGGCGCCGCAATTCGGCCAGATCAAAACCGTCACCGGTCAAGGCGAGCACCATGACGTCAACATCACCGAATTCATCGTTGATGAACGGGCCGAGCACGCCCGCCGGCAAGGTGTATCTGATGTCTTCTATCTTTTTTCGAACCTGATACCACGCGTCGACCACATCCGGCTTGCGCGTGCTTTCCTTGAGCAGGATGAACACCAGCGATTCGCCGGGTTTCGATGCGGAATGAAGCAGGTCGACGTTGGGCGTCTCCTGCAGCTTCTTTTCAATGCGGTCGGTCAGCTCGTGTTCCACCTGCTCGGCGGAGGCGCCGTTCCACAAGGTGCGCACCACCATGACACGAAACGTGAACGACGGATCCTCGGCGCGCCCCAGCTTGAAATACGAAATGGTGCCCGACAACATCAAAATCACCATCAGGAACACTACCATTTGCGGATGCTCGAGCGCCCATTCCGAGAGATTCAGCTTTTTCATTTTTGCCCGCTTGCAACGAGTTTTACTTTCTCGCCGGTCGCCAGTTTGTGCACCCCAGCCGCAACAATCAGGTCGCCGTCCTGCAAGCCGCTTTTGACGGTCGCCCCTGCGTCGCCATAGCGTTCAATTTCGATGTTGCGCAGGCTGATCGTCTGATTTTTGTCCACCATCCAGACAGCGGGGTGGTCGCCCTGCTGGAATATCGATGCAATGGGGATGACAATGGGGTCGCTTTCGTCGTGCACAAAACGCGCCGTGGCCGTCATGCCCAAACCAACCCTGGCATCGGCGTCGCTGATCGCGATACGCGCCACGAAGGTACGCGTCGCCGGATCGGCCGCACCGGCAATTTCGCGCAACTTGCCGTGATAGATGTGCGTGGTGTCAGTCCATAGCTGCAACTCGGCCGGGTCGCCGATTTTCAATGTGCCGATTGCGCTTTCCGGCAATTGAATCAGCACGTCACGTTCGCCGTCTCGCGCCAGGCGGAACACGCCTTGGCCAGCGGCCACCACCTGCCCGGGTTCCGCCAGCACTTCAGCCACCACACCTGCCTGATCGGCGAACAATATGGTGTAGTTGGCTTGATTGCGGGCCAGTCCGGCTTGCGCCGCAGCGGCTTGCAAGGTTGTTTCCTTGGCGTCCAGCGCCGACTGACTGATGAAGTTTTTGGCACGCAAATCACGGTAGCGTTTGGCTTCGGCATCAGCCAACGTCCGCTGCGCTTCGGCCTGCACCGATTGAAGCGCCGCGTCACTGGAGTCGAGTTTCGCCAGCGCCTGTCCCGCCTTCACCGACACACCAGCATCCACCAGCCGTGCAATGATTTTCCCGCCGACGCGAAAACTTGCCACCAATTCGTATCGTGCCCGTACCTCGCCGCTGTATTCACGGCTTGCACCTGCGTCAGTCGTCGCATGCACCACCAGAGTTTTTACGTATCTCACTTCCGCTGGCGGGGGCGGCGGACTTCCGCACGCGGCCAGGAGCAGCGGAAGGAGCGCGAAAGCGAGGCATGCGCGGTAAGTCATGGCTTCTCCGTCGTATTCAGCAATCCGTTAAGCAACAGGTCGAGATGGGTGTTCAAGTAGCGTTGCGGCTCCTGCTCGACCCCACAGCAACCGGCAAACGAATGGCGCCAGATCGCCAGCATCAGCACAGGCGCAAAGATCACGTCGATCGCCGGCTCAATATCGATCGAGCGAAACTCACCTCGCGCGATCCCGGCTTCCAGCACGCGCCGCATCAGGTCGTGCGCGCGGGTGATCACCGTATCGTGGTAATAGCTGGCGAACTCGGGAAAGTTGTGCGCCTCGGCAATCATCAGCTTGCAGATGCCAGAAAGTTTATTGGCGCCGATCAGCGCCCACCAGGTCAGAATCATGTGGCGCAACAGTTCCGCGGCGCTGCCTTGATGCCGCGCCAGCATGTCTTCGCCCTGATTAAGCGCGGGAACGATGCCTTCTTCGACGACGGCCTTGAGCAGCGCCGCCTTGCTGTCAAAATAGAGATACAGCGTTCCCTTTGATACCCCGGCCTTGACCGCGACATCCTCCAGCCGCGTCGCGGCGAACCCCTTTTCGACAAACAACTCGAGCGCCGCCGCCGTAAGCTCAGCGGGGCGGGAGTCCTTGCGACGGCGGCGGACCGGGAAATGGGTATCTTGGATGTTCATGCCAAAACATAGTAACTGACCAGTCAGTCATTATGCAAGTGGGGTGGTCGACCGTCCTCTGGCATCTTGTTCCATGAAAAGATAGTTTGCGACCGTGCAATAAAGTGCGCGACAACGCGATAAAGCATGCGTAAGTGATTTCACAGCTGCATAGATAGGGTGCCCGGCAGTAACGGTGCTTGGTCGCGCCAACACTTGGTTTTTGTGAATGGTTTATAATCCGACCATAGTTTATGACCATAGGAATCTGAAAATGGAAACCACAATTGGCGCCGGTGATTTCAAGGCGAAGTGCTTGCAACTTCTTGATGACGTCGCAGCGCATCGTGAACCACTGGTGATAACCAAGCGTGGAAAACCCGTCGCGAAGCTGGTGCCGATGCCGCCGGATATCGAATTATTCGGGGCTTTGGCAGGCAGCGTTCTGGATGAAACTGACATCGTTTCCCCCATTGACAGTAAGTGGGACGCGGCCAAGTGAGATTGGTTTTGCTGGATACCCATGCCTGGGTATGGCTCCTGAACGGCAGCGAGCGCCTCGGCCCAAAAGCGCGAAAGGCAATCCAGCGCTCACTTGCGGAGGAGGCGGTACTGGTTTCGGCTATTTCGCCTTGGGAAGTCGCAATGCTGGTCGGCAAAGGACGGCTTGTCCTTGATCGCGACGTTGGTGAATGGGTGCACACAGCCTTATTCTTGCCGGGCATCCGTCTGGAGCCTCTCTCTCCGGAAATAGCCGTTGCAAGTACGCGACTGCCCGGCACAATCCATTCAGATCCTGCCGATCGCATGATTGCGGCGACAGCTCGCCATCTTGGTTCAACACTGATCACGGCAGATCAACTGTTGCTCGGCTATGCCAAGGATGGACATCTGAAAGCGCTCATGGCCGAACAGTAGCCGTGTTCTCAAATTACGTCCGCCGACAGCGTAAATTGGATACTCATTTTTGCCTTATGTTGCCATCCCGGCCTAAGACTAAAATCGCAAACCCTAGTGCTGCGGAACAACATCGACGACTTCCCCCGCCGTGGTTGCATTGAACCGGCCTTTCCAGTAGCTTCAAACCATTACGCCGAACCAAGGAACAAGCATGAACGCCAACGAAAAATTCATCGCCGCCAACGCCCAGGTGGACGAGGCCGCGATCCATCCGCTGCCCAATTCCCGCAAGATTTACGTCACCGGCTCGCAGCCCGATATCCGCGTGCCGATGCGTGAAATCAGCCAGTCCGACACCCCGGCGTCGATGGGTGTTGAAAAAAACCCGCCGGTTTTTGTCTATGACTGTTCCGGCGTTTACAGCGATCCGGCGGTGAAAGTCGACATTCGTGCCGGCCTGCCGGCGTTGCGCCAAACATGGATCGAGACCCGCGCCGATACGGAAATGCTGGCCGGTCTTTCCAGCGAGTACGGCCGCGCCCAAGCCGCCGACCCGGCACTGGCGCACCTGCGCTTCCCCGGCCTGCAACGCACCCCGCGCCGCGCCAAGGCAGGTATCAATGTCAGCCAGATGCATTACGCCCGGCGCGGCATGATCACGCCGGAGATGGAGTACATCGCCATCCGCGAAAACCTGCATCGCCGTGAATACATTGAATCACTGAAAACTGCCGGCCCGACCGGCCAGCGCATGGCCGACCTGCTTGGTCGCCAG
Organism: Sterolibacteriaceae bacterium; assembly: GCA_043738385.1. GTDB lineage: Bacteria > Pseudomonadota > Gammaproteobacteria > Burkholderiales > Rhodocyclaceae > JANYCD01. The sequence goes on along the minus strand of JAYUGL010000073.1, from coordinate 26,338 downwards.
CACCGTGGCGAGAATTTCGGCGCCTCGATCCCCGAAGAAATCACGCCGGAATTCGTGCGCAGCGAAGTGGCCCGTGGCCGCGCCATCATCCCCGCCAACATCAACCATCCGGAATCGGAGCCGATGATCATCGGCCGCAATTTTCTGGTCAAGATCAACGCCAACATCGGCAACTCGGCCGTCACCTCCAGCATCAGCGAAGAAGTCGACAAGATGACCTGGGCCATTCGCTGGGGTGGCGACACGGTGATGGATCTCTCCACCGGCAAGCACATCCACGAAACACGCGAGTGGATCGTGCGCAACAGCCCGGTGCCGATCGGCACCGTGCCCATTTATCAGGCGCTGGAAAAGGTCGATGGCAAGGCCGAAGAACTCACCTGGGAAATGTTCCGCGACACCCTGATCGAGCAAGCCGAACAGGGCGTGGACTATTTCACCATCCACGCCGGCGTACTGCTGCGCTACGTGCCGATGACCGCCAACCGCATGACCGGCATCGTCTCGCGCGGCGGCTCGATCATGGCCAAGTGGTGCCTCGCCCACCACACCGAAAGCTTCATCTACACCCACTTCGAAGACATCTGCGACATCATGAAGGCCTACGACGTGAGCTTCAGTCTCGGCGACGGCCTGCGCCCCGGCAGCATCTACGACGCCAATGACGAAGCGCAACTGTGCGAACTGCAGACGCTGGGTGAACTGACGCAGGTGGCGTGGAAGCACGACGTGCAGGTGATGATCGAGGGCCCCGGCCACGTGCCCATGCAGCTCATCAAGGAGAATATGGAGCTGCAGCTCAAGTGGTGCGACGAAGCCCCGTTCTACACGCTGGGCCCGCTCACCACCGACATCGCGCCGGGCTACGACCACATCACCAGCGGCATCGGCGCCGCCATGATTGGCTGGTACGGCACCGCGATGCTCTGCTACGTCACGCCGAAAGAACACCTCGGCCTGCCCAACAAGAACGATGTCAAGGAAGGCATCATCACCTACAAGCTCGCCGCCCACGCCGCCGACCTCGCCAAGGGCCATCCCGGCGCACAGATCCGTGACAACGCGCTGTCAAAAGCGCGCTTCGAATTCCGTTGGGAAGACCAGTTCAATCTCGGCCTCGACCCCGACAAGGCGCGCGAATTCCACGACGAAACCCTGCCGCAGCACGGCGCGAAAGTGGCGCACTTCTGCTCCATGTGCGGCCCGCACTTCTGCTCGATGAAAATCACGCAGGACGTGCGCGACTACGCTGCGGCGCAGGGCTTGTCGGAACAGGAGGCGCTGAAGAAGGGGATGGAAACGAAGGCGGTGGAGTTTGTGAAGAGTGGCGCCGAGGTTTATCGGAAGGCCTGAGCCATGGCGTTGAATACAGACCATCTGGCGCGCTGCATACAGACACTGGAATCAGCGCTCACGCTCTACGGCAGCGCGGCGGCCGGCAGTGTCGAGCAGGAGGTCTATCGCAACGCCATCGTCAAAGGCTTTGAGCTCACGCAGGAAACCTCATTCAAGTTGCTGAAGAAGGCGCTGCGTGAATTCGGCCACGGCGCCCGCGCGCTCGACGCCATGCCGGTCAAGGAGATGCTGCGGCTGGGCGCAACCCACGATCTGTTGAACCTTGAAGCCGTCGAGCGCTGGTTCGCCTACCGCGACAATCGCAACAAGACCGCCCACGACTACGGCGAAGCCTTCGCCATTGAAACCCTGAGCCTGCTGCCGGGTTTTGTCGTCGATGCGAAAACACTCGAAACCCGGCTGCGCCAGCGACTTGCGGACGCCCCCGATGCCTGAACAACCCTTGCAGAAACTGGCGCTGCAAGCACGCGATCTAGAAGTAGTGCGCGCGATCCTGCTTCAGCATCTGCCAGCGGCTGAAATATGGGCCTTCGGCAGTCGCGTCAACGGCATGGGGCACGAAGCCAGCGACCTTGACCTCGTCGCCCGCAACCCCGCCACGCCGTCCGAAGCGCTGCCCGGCATCGCCGGGACGCGCAGCGCCTTCATCGAAAGCGACCTGCCGATCCGCGTCGACCTGCAGGACTGGGCGCTGATACCCGAGAGTTTTCGGCAGGAGATTGCGCGCGGGTTTGTGGTACTGCAAAGGGCGGAAAACTCGACAACGCAAACGGTGCGAGCTGATGAACATCCGTGACATTCACGACATCGAAAGTCACTGCCAGGCGCTGTGTGAAGCATTGCCGCTAAACCGTATCCGCAACGAACGTGAATACGGCTCGGCCATCGGCACACTCAACGAACTCCTCGACGCAGGCGGTGTCGATGAGGCACACCCATTGGCGCTGGCAGTGCATCAACTTGGCGAGACCGTAGCAGCCCATGAAGTTCGCAAGCATCCGCTACCAGCCATGCCGCCCAATGAGTTTCTGCGTCAGATGATGGAAGAGCGCGGACTGCGCCAAACCGACATGACGGAACTCGGCAGCCAGGGCGTGGTATCCGAAATTCTCTCAGGCAAGCGACGGCCCAACGTTCGCCAAATCGCCGCATTGGCACGGCGCTTCGGGGTTGCGGAGAGTGCGTTCTTCTGAACCTGGCACAATAGGTATCTGATCAGATCAGCTATTGGTTCTAGCAATACGAAGCTAAGGTTTAACACAAGACCTCATTCTCAGGAATGGATCACTTATATGGGTTGGGATATAGCAGAAGTTGAAGCGACAGTTGCGGACTACTTCCATATGCTGATCCTCGAATTGTCAGGACAAAGCTACAACAAGTCAGCGCATCGGCGCACCCTGTTAGGAAAATTGAACAACAGATCCGAAGGCGCCATTGAACTCAAGCGTTCAAATATTAGTGCCATACTCATAGAGCTAGGCTGTCCCTACATTTCCGCCTACAAACCCCGTAGCAATTATCAATTGCTTTTGCGAAAGGTAGTAGAAGAACGCATCGCAAGCGACCCTCTACTGGATGCCGCAGCTCTGACGGCATCAACGACTCCAGCGGTTGTACCTCTCATCGAAGACTTCTCCGAGCTTCTCGTGGATGCGCCGAAGTTGTCGCAATCTGTCCGAAAGCCTCGCCGAAACGAATACACCGCCATCCCGCACAAGCGCGACTACCTGGAACGCGAAGCCAGAAATATCTCTCTTGGTAATGCTGGAGAAGAGTTTGTCGTGAACTTCGAGCACTTTCGGCTGCACAGTCTCGGCTTCAAGAAATTGGCTGGCAAGGTGGAGCATGTCGCAAAAACAAAAGGCGACGGACTTGGATTCGACATTCTTTCTTTTGAGACTTCTGGTCGCGAAAGATTTATCGAAGTTAAGACAACAGCGTTCGGGAAGGAGACACCCTTCTACGTCAGTCGCGGCGAACTCAAGTTTGCACAGCAACACACAAAAGAATTTCACCTTTATCGATTGTTCGATTTCAGGAAAGATCCGAGGATGTTTGATTTGCCGGGCGCGGTGGAGCAGCACTGTACGATGAACCCCGTAAGCTATATCTGCGAGTTTTCGTAGTACATCGTCGTTCCATTAGGGGGTGGCCGTGTCCAATATCGAACCGAAGTTGATAGGGCGCCTGAAAAAGCAGCGGCAGACTTTTATTGCGTCTGCCCTGGAAGCTGAACGCGAAGTTGCAGAGCATAGCCTTGTCTACGATGCCGAAGAAGTGTTTCGTTATATCAAGGCCAAGATCGAAGGTCACCCCATACAACGGCCCCAAGCTGTAACCCTGAAATAATCAGTCTCCCGGCTCGCCAAAGACATGCTGGGAAGCCCGGCGTCATCCAATTCATCTACTGGGCCGTAGACATCCAAAGACACATCCGATTAACTCCCCTCATCTTGACCATGAATTTTTTCCGCTCCAAACGCAAGCGTTTCTTGAGCGCGTTGTTCGCGACTTCCGTTGCTGTACTTTGCGGTTGCTCGCCGCTCACCGTGATCAACGGGCTTACACCCTCCGACACTTACCGCTCCACGACCGGCCTCGCTTATGGTGCGCTGGCCCGGCAGCGGCTGGATGTCTATCGTCCCGCGCATGTCACAGGCACTGCGCCGGTGGTGGTCTTCTTTTATGGCGGCAACTGGAACAGCGGTGAGCGCAGCGACTATCTCTTCGTTGGCGAGGCGCTGGCTTCGCGGGGGTTTGTTGTTGTGCTGGCCGATTACCGCCTCTATCCCGAAGTGCGCTTCCCCGACTTTCTCGACGACTGTGCATTGGCCGTGCGGTGGGCTTTTGAGCATGGCGCCGAATACGGTGGCGATACGCACAACCTCTATCTGATGGGGCACTCGGCCGGGGCTTACAACGCGGCGATGCTGGCGCTGAATGCGGAATATTTGCACCGCGCGGGCATCGATACCAAGCGGTTACGCGGGCTGATCACGCTGGCCGGGCCGTTCGATTTTCTGCCGCTGCAAAGCAAAGTCAGCAAGAAAGTATTCGGTTTCCCCGACACGCCGCTCAATACACAGCCGATACAGTTCGCTTCGGCGTCTGCTCCACCTGCGTTGCTGCTGACGGCGAAGGAAGACGACGTGGTGGACCCCGGCAACAGCGTGCGTCTTGCCGCCCGGCTGCGCAGCCAGGGCGTTGCGGTGACGGCGCTGGTGTATCCGCGCCTCGGCCACCGCACCCTCGTTGGCGCTTTGTCGAAGCCATTACGGGGCTTCGCGCCGGTGCTGGACGATGTGGCGAAGTTTGTCGACACGACGCGGAGCAACACTGCTGGTCAGTGACGGGTGTCCAGACAAGAGGCACCTGCGGCCCTCATCCCCGGCCCTTCTCCCGCGGGAGAAGGGCGCAGGGCAAGGGATCAAACGGTGATTTCTCCGATCATGATGACCGGCCCGGTGGCAACGCCTTGGGGCGAGCCGCCAGCGGGTTCAACGGTGACGGCCAGTTTCGCGCCTTTGTGCAACTTTCCGACCTGCGCTGCGGGAACATCGAAGCGCGCATCCAGACTGCCCAGCACGGCCACCGAAATCGCCGCGCCGCCCCCGGCGGGTATTAGCCACAACTCGTAGCTTTGCGCCGGCCCGGCCAGCACCGGGCGTGAGGCGTGCAATTCGAGCGTGCGGCCATCGGGCGAGAGATGCGCCGCCACACGCGAGCCATTGGGTTTGCCGGCCATTTCGGCGATGGCCACCATGGCCGGCGCTTGCGGCGCCGGTTTGAATGTCTGCACAGCGATGGCCAGCACCAGCGCAATGGTTGCCGCCGCGGACCAGCCGCGCCAGAAGCCGGCACGCCGGTACCAGGGGGTACGCCAGGCGTCCAACCCGATCTCGCGATCCAGCCGTTGCCAGATTTTTGGTGAAGGTTCGATTGCCATCATCGGGGAATACCTCGGTATAAAGAGGGACTGCCAGTGTCCCAGTTGCAGCGCCACGCGCGGTTCCTCGCGCAGGGCGCGTTCGAAACGTCTTCGCGCCGCGCCGCGCAGGGTGCCGAGCATGTATTCGCCGCACAGGGCATCGAGGCGACCGGGAGTATCCATCTTCATGGCGCGACCCCCATGCAGCTTTCAACACAGGTGCGCAGATTTTCAAGGCCGCGCCGCACCCAGCTTTTCACGGTGCCGAGTGGCTTGCGCAAATGCTGCGCAAGATCGCCGTGGCTCAAGCCGTGTTCGTAGGCCAGCACCAGCGCTTGCCGTTCGGCGCCCTTGAGTTCGGCCAGACAGTTGCGTACCCATTGCGCCGAGCGACGCTTGTCTTCGCCTTCGTCAGCGCCCGGACTCCAGTCGAACAGGCGGTCGAGCGCGCCGTCGGGATCATCGTCCAGCGTGTCGTGATAGGAATCGACACGGGCCACATCGTGACTGGCGCGCACGTCGATGGCGCGATTGCGCACGATGGTCGCCATCCATGCCATCGGCTGCGCGGCGAACGGGGAGAAGGTCGCGGCCGTGCGCCAGATCGCGGCGAAGCCGTCGTGCAACACCTCCTCCGCCAGCTCGCGGCGTCGCACGATGCGCTGGGCGACGCCCAGCAGCAGCGGGGCACAAAGCTTGTAAAGGCGCTCGAACGCTTCGGCCGAGCCTTCATCGCGGGCCGCCGCGCGCAGCAACAACTTTCTGAGTTCCTGATCGTCTGCCATATCTCTCTTTCGCGGCGGGCGTGGACCCGCTGTCCTTGACGGTTAATACGCTCCAGAAGCGCCATTGGATGTGGCCATAAAATTATTTTTCGGGCGGCATCCGCACATTGCATCCAAACACGCGCGTCGTTCGTATAGCTATCAGGCGCCTCTTTTCGGCCACGAACGAAATGCCGGAACCCTTGAAGCGCATTTTGCCACGGGAGCATGACAGTGAACCAAGCAACGAATCTTGCGATCGACTGGGTGGAACAAGGCCGGGTACCCGACAGCTTCATCCGCGCCGGCATCCGCCGCCTGCTGAAACAGCGTTTGCGTGAAATCGGCGACGGCGATATCGGCATCGCCGCAGAACTGAATGAGGCATTCGCCGATGCGCTCTGGGCGGCGCCGGTGGCGCTGCTGACGGAGAAAGCCAACGCGCAGCACTACGAGGTGCCGGCGGCTTTTTTCGCGAAGGTCCTCGGGCCGCATCGCAAATACAGTTCGTGCTGGTGGCCCAGCGGGGTGAACTCACTGGACGAAGCCGAGGCTGCGGGTCTGCAGGCCAGCTGCGAACATGCCGGCCTGCAAGACGGGCAGGACATCCTCGAACTCGGCTGCGGCTGGGGTTCGCTGAGTCTGTGGATGGCCGGGCACTATCCGCGCAGTCACATCACGGCCGTTTCCAATTCGCATTCACAGCGCACGTTCATTGAAGCCGAAGCCGCCCGACGCGGATTCGGCAACCTGAGTGTGCTGACCTGTGACATGAACGACTTCGACATCAACCAACGTTTTGATCGCATCGTCTCGGTCGAAATGTTCGAGCACATGCGCAACTGGCCCGAGCTGTTTCGCCGCATCCATGGCTGGCTGCGGCTGGAGGGGCGGTTCTTCATGCATGTGTTTACGCATCGCACGACGCCGTATCTGTTCGAGGCGCGTGACGCCAGCGACTGGATGAGCCGCCATTTCTTTTCCGGCGGCATGATGCCCAGCGACGATCTGGCGTTGCGCTTTCAGGACGACCTTAAGTTTCTGCAACGCTGGCGCTGGGACGGCACGCACTATGAGCGCACCGCCAACGCCTGGCTGATGAACATGGACCGGCAGCGCGCCGCGATCTGGCCGATTCTGGAACAGACCTACGGCACTGAAAACGCCACCCAGTGGTGGATGCGCTGGCGCATTTTCTTCATGTCCTGCGCCGAGCTGTTCGGCTACGAGCGCGGCCAACAGTGGCTGGTGAGCCACTACCTGTTCGAGCGCAAGACATGAGCATGACAGCCGCACCCGCCGACGCCGGCAACGCCGTGGCCAAACCCGGCACGCGCCAACTGCTGCTCAATTTCATTGCCTTTCAAATCGGCTGGTTTGCCTGCGTCTGGGGCGCGGCACATGACATGGCGGTGGCCGGCACTGTTGTCGCTGCGCTGGTCGTTGCGCTGCATCTGTTTTGTGCCGCGCGGCCGGGCGAAGAACTCAAGCTGGTTGCCGCCGCCATCCTGATAGGTGCCTTGCTGGACAGCGCGGTGCTTGCCACGGGCGTTTTGCAGTTTCACACCGGAGCCTTCATTGCCGGTGTCGCACCGCACTGGATTCTGGCGCTGTGGGCGCTGTTCGCCACCACGCTGAATGTCTCATTGTCGTGGCTGCGCGGCCGTTGGCTGCTCGCCGCCGTGCTGGGTGCGATTGCCGGTCCGCTGTCCTACTGGGGTGGGGCGAAGCTGGGGGCGGTAGTGTTGGTGCAGCCGCTGCCGGCAGTCGTGGCCATGGCGATCGAATGGGCGATTGCCATGCCGCTGCTGATGCGCCTCGCGCAGCGCTTTGATGGTGTGCGGCCACCCATCGCAAACGGGGAGACCGCCCGTGTTTGATCTTCACACCAGTCTCGCCGGCCTCGTCACCATGCTGGCGCTTGGTTTCGCCACTTGGCTGGTGAGTCTGGTCAAGCGCGATGTGAGCATCGTCGACAGTGTCTGGTCGCTGCTGTTTGTCGCTGGAGCCTTCGCCTACTGGGCAGTGCTGCCGGAGACCGGGCCGCGCACAATCTGGATCATGGCGATGCTGTTGCTTTGGGCAGCGCGGCTGGCCGGTTACATCACCTGGCGCAACTGGGGCGAGACCGAGGACGCGCGCTATCAGGCGATACGCGCGCGCAACCAGCCGCACTTCGCCTTGAAGAGCCTCGCCCTCGTGTTCATGCTGCAAGGCGTGCTGGCGTGGATTGTCTCGCTGCCGCTGCTCGCTGCGCTGGCGAGCACCACCGTGCCGGGTTGGATGGATGCGCTGGGGTTCGCCTTGTTCGCGTTGGGCCTTGTCTTCGAGACCATCGCCGACGCACAACTGGCGCGCTTCAAGCGCCGCGCAGAGGGCAGGGGCAAGGTGATGGACAGCGGCCTGTGGCGCTACTCGCGCCATCCCAATTATTTCGGCGAGTTCTGCGTGTGGTGGGGCTTCTATCTGGTCGCCGTTGCGGCAGGCGGATGGTGGGCCTTGCCGGCGCCCCTGTTGATGTCGCTGCTGCTGCTCAGGGTGTCTGGCGTGGCCCTGCTCGAAAAAGATATCGTTGAGCGCCGTCCGGCCTATCGCGACTACATCGCGCGCACCCATGCCTTCTTTCCGTGGTGGCCGAAACCATGAGCCGCCGCGCCGCGCACTTCATGTGTCTCACCGCCTTGCTCCTGATGAGCGGAATGCAGGTTGCTGGTGCAGCGAATGCGCCGACGCGGGTCTGGAATTTCTCGGTCTCCCTTAACGACAAACCTATTGGCTATCACCGCTTCACGCTGTCTGAGCATGGACCGGAACGCGAATTGACCACCACGGCGCGCTTTAACGTGAAGCTGCTGTTCGTCACGGTCTATCGCTATGCACATGATGCGATTGAGCACTGGCAGGGCAATTGTCTGACCTCGCTCAAGGCCGGCACGACGGATGGCGGTGCGTTGACAGAAGTCGATGCCCGTGCAGAGGGCGACGCAATGGCGGTGTCCGCGACCGGCCATGCGCGGACCAGCTATCCGGGCTGCGTGATGAGCTTTGCCTACTGGAACCCGGAAATCCTGCATCAGTCGCGCCTGCTGAATTCGCAAACCGGCGAGTACGAAAACATCAAGGTCACCGACCTCGGCACGCAGAGCATCACGGTGCGGGGCAGCCTGGTGACCGCCACGCATTACCGCATTAACGGGCCCAAGCATCCCATCGATCTTTGGTATTCAGCGGAGCGGGAATGGCTGGCCCTGGAATCGCCGCTCGATGGCGGACGGCGCCTGCGTTACCACCTGGAATAAAGGGTTCAACAAAATGAAATCGAATCTCATCCTCTGCGCCGCCGCACTCCTGCTGGCTGCCTGCCAGAGCACCCCAACCCCGCCGCTGGCGACTGCCCCGCATGTCGACCTGAAACGCTTCATGGGCGAGTGGTATGTCATTGCCAACATTCCGACCTTCATCGAAAAGGGCGCCCACAACGCGGTGGAGTCCTATGCACTGAACGCCGATGGCAGCATTGCAACCACGTTTACGTTTCGTGCCGACAGCTTCGACGGCGCGGCCAAACGCTACACCCCGCGCGGCTTCGTCGTCGACACGCAAACCAATGCGGTGTGGGCCATGCAGTTCATCTGGCCTTTCAAATCCGACTACCGCATCGCCTGGCTGGCCGACGACTACAGCCTGACCGTGATCGGCCGCGAGCAGCGCGACTACGTCTGGATCATGGCGCGCACGCCGCAAATTGCCGATGCCGACTATCAGCACGTACTGCAATTTGTCGGCGCACAGGGCTACAACATCAAGTTGATACAGAGAGTCCCGCAACAATGGAACTGAACCCGCGCAAGCAGTTGCCCTCGAATCTCCGGCGCAGCATTGCCCACTGGTTCGACAACGCGGCTGCCGCCGATCCGGCCACCGCGCAAGCGGAGGCGATGTCCCACCAGATCGACCTGCTGCGCATTCTGCCTTTCGTCGCGCTGCATCTGGGCTGCCTCGGCATTTTCGTGGTCGGCGCCAGCAAGACCGCCGTCGGCATCGCCTTGGGCCTCTACCTGTTGCGCATGTTTGCCGTGACCGCCTTTTATCATCGTTATTTCTCCCATCGCGCTTTTCGTACCTCACGTGCAATGCAGTTCTTGTTCGCGCTGATCGGTGCCAGTGCAGTGCAGCGCGGACCGCTGTGGTGGGCTTCGCATCATCGTCACCACCACGCCCATTCCGACACGCCGCACGATGCGCACTCGTCGAAACAGCATGGCTTTCTGTGGAGTCATCTGGGCTGGTTCCTCGCCCGCGAAAACTTCGCGCCGCGCAACGAACGAATCAACGATCTGATGCGCTTTCCCGAATTGCGCTTTCTTGATCGCTACGACTCGCTGGTGCCGATTGCGCTGGGGATCGCGCTTTATGGCCTGGGCGAGTTTCTTCGCGCGCACTTTCCCGCGCTCGCCACCTCCGGCGCGCAATTGCTGGTGTGGGGTTTGTGCGTGTCGACCATCGCGCTCTACCATGCCACGTTCACCGTCAATTCGCTGGCGCACCGCTACGGCAGTCGCCGCTACGCGACGCACGATGACTCACGCAACAACCTGTGGATTTCGCTAGTGACCCTGGGCGAGGGCTGGCACAACAACCATCACCATTACGCAGGCGCGGCGCGCCAGGGCTTCTATTGGTGGGAGCTGGATATGACCTATTACACCCTGCGGCTGATGGCGACGCTTGGCCTGATCTGGGACCTGAAAATGATTCCCGTCAAGGTCCTCGCCGCCAACCGGCTCAATGCCGGCCGCACGGCGCGTGCGGGAGATCGCAGTTGAAGATCGCCATCATTGGCAGCGGCATCGCCGGCAACGTGGTTGCCCGTCATCTGCACCAAGCGCATGAGATCACGGTGTTCGAGGCGGCAGACCACATTGGCGGTCATACCCACACTCACGACATCGCGCTGGATGGCGAGCATCATCAGATCGATACCGGCTTCATCGTTTTCAACGACTGGACCTATCCGAACTTCATCGAGCTGTTGGACGAACTGGGGGTCGCGTCGCAGCCCAGTCCCATGAGTTTCAGCGTGCGTAACGAAACCTCGGGCGTTGAATACAACGGCACCTCGCTTAACACCCTGTTCGCGCAGCGCCTGAATCTGTTGCGGCCATCGTTCCATCGCATGATTCGCGACATCCTGCGCTTCAACCGCGAGGCGCCCGGCCTGCTTGCGTTGGAAGCGCCGGAGCTGGCACTGGGTGACTATCTTTATGCCGGGCGCTATTCGCGCCAGTTCATTGAGGACTACCTGATCCCGATGGGTGCGGCGATCTGGTCTACCGATCCGGCATTGATGCTGGAATTTCCGGCGCGTTACTTCGTTCGCTTTTTTCACAACCACGGCATGCTGTCGGTCGATCACCGGCCGCAGTGGCGGGTAATTCGCGGCGGCTCGGTGCGGTATGTGGAAAAACTGGTAGCACCCTTCCGTCATCGCATTCGACTCAATGCTGCCGTCGCAACAGTGCGCCGAACCGGCGGCGGGGTCCTCGTCAAAACACCGGACGCTGCGCCGGAGCGCTTCGATCAGGTGTTCTTCGCCTGTCACTCCGATCAGGCGCTGCGGCTGTTGGCCGATGCCAGCCCGCTGGAACGCGAGGTGCTGGGTGCGATCCGCTATCAGGAAAATGAAGTGGTACTGCACACCGACCGTTCGCTGCTGCCACGCAAGCGGCTGGCGTGGGCGGCGTGGAACTATCACATCGCGGCGGCCGACGAAGCCGGACAGGCACAGCGCGTGGCGCTCACCTACAACATGAACATTCTGCAAGGGCTGAATTCGCGCCACACTTTTTGCGTCACCTTGAACCGGACGGACGAAATTGACCAGCGCCGCATCATCAAGCGGCTGACCTATCACCACCCGCTTTACACCCCGGCCGGGGTCGCAGCGCAACAACGCCAGCACGAGGTCAACGGGGTGAACCGCAGCTATTTTTGCGGCGCCTATTGGCGCTGCGGCTTTCACGAAGACGGGGTCGTCAGCGCGCTCAACGCGCTGCAACACTTTGCTGCACGCCACACGTCGGACACCAATCATGCACAGCGCCATCTATCACGGGTGGGTTAGGCACCGGCGCTTCGCGCCGCGCGGGCACGCCTTTCGCTACCGCCTCTTCATGATGTATCTGGACCTGGCGGAACTGGACGAAGTGTTTCGCGGCCGTTGGCTATGGTCGACTCAGCGATCCGCGCTGGCGCGCTTCAACCGCGCCGATCATCTGGGTTCTCCCGACGTGCCGCTCGATCAGGCAGTGCGCGATCTGGTTGAACAGCGCGGCGGCAAACGACCCGCAGGGCCGATACGCCTGCTGACGCACCTGCGCTACTTCGGCTACGGCTTCAATCCGGTCAGCTTCTATTACTGCTTCGACGCCGCCGACATGCGCGTCGACACCATCGTGGCCGAGGTGAACAACACGCCCTGGGGCGAACAACACTGTTATGTGCTGGATGAATCGCGCAACGAGGGCCGGCACGAACACAAGCGCTACCGTTTCGCCAAGGATTTTCACGTGTCGCCCTTCGTGCCCATGGATCTCGACTACGACTGGCGCTTCGGCCCACCCGCCGCGGAACTCGGTATTCACATGCGACTGATGCAGCCCGACAAAATATTCGATGCCACCCTGCGGCTGCAACGCTTGCCGATTAATGGCCTGTATTTGGCCAGGGTGCTGATCCTGTTTCCGCTGATGACGGTGAAAGTGATCGCGGCGATTTACTGGGAGGCGCTGCGGCTTTGGCTCAAGCGCGTGCCCTTCCATGTCCATCAATCTCCAACTGAACGAGGCGTCCCTGCGACGAAATGACATGCAAGCCAACCAGATCGCAATACAGAGCATTGCCCCCGTCACGCCCAAGCCCTATTTCCTCGACAAGCTCGCGCAGCGCGCGGTACATCGCCAACTGGCCGCGTTGCATGTCGGCGGAATCCAGCTCATCGACGAGATCGGTTCCCGCCACTTCGGTCAGCGCCGCAAAGGCGACTCGCTGCACGCTACCGTGCATGTGCTGGATCAGCGCTTTTACAGCGAGGTTGCATTCGGCGGCTCGATAGGCGCCGGCGAAGCCTACATGCAGGGGTTTTGGCGCACCGACGACCTGACGACGCTGCTGCGCATCCTGCTGCTCAACCGCGACGTGCTCGACAGCATGGACACAGGTCTGGCGCGTCTCACCGCGCCGTTGCAGAAGGCGCTGCACTGGGTGTCGCGCAACAGCCGCCAGGGCAGCCGGCGCAACATCGCCGCGCACTATGATCTGGGCAACGATTTCTTCCAGTTGTTTCTCGATCCGACCATGATGTATTCCAGCGCGGTGTTTGAACGCAAGGACATGACGCTGGAACAGGCCTCGTTCGCCAAGCTCGACCGCATCTGCCGCAAGCTTGACCTGAAGCCGGATGATCATGTGCTGGAGATCGGTACCGGCTGGGGCGGCTTTGCCATGCACGCGGTGAAGCACTATGGCTGTCGTGTCACCACCACGACGATTTCACGCCAGCAATACGAACTGGCAAAAGCGCGCATTGCAGCGGCAGGGCTGGATGATCGCATCACGCTGCTGCTGGAGGACTACCGCGACCTGCGCGGCCAGTACGACAAACTGGTCTCCATCGAGATGATAGAAGCAGTCGGCCACGACTTTTACGACAGTTATTTTGGCCAGTGCAGCGCTCTGCTCAAGCCCGACGGCCTGATGCTGCTGCAGGCCATCACCATCGGCGATCAGCGCTACGATTCGGCGCGCCGGGGCGTGGATTTCATTCAGCGCCACATCTTTCCGGGAAGTTGCATTCCTTCCGTCGCGGTGATGAGCGACAGCATTGCCCGCGCCACCGACCTGCGGCTGTTTCATCTTGAAGACATCGGCCCCCACTATGCCGAAACGCTGCGGCGCTGGAATGAAAATCTGTTCCACAATTTGACTGAAGTCAAGGCGCTGGGCTACTCCGAGGAGTTCATCGGCATGTGGGAGTTTTATCTCTGCTACTGCGAAGCCGGTTTTGCCGAGCGCGCCCTCGGTGACGTGCAGATGCTTTTGATAAAACCGTTGGCGCGCCCTGCGGCCCTTGTACTACCGCTGACCAGGGAATAGCTGGCGCCACCCTGAGGTGAGGCAAAAGGGCGCGGCAGAAATTGCGCCGACGCGCTGAACTCACTGCGCGCAGTGTCGATGATGCACGTATGATTGCGGAAAATGCCAACCCGGTTGGCAAAAAAATTGCGTCGATACCGCTGCAATATTCGACAATCCTTATCGCGACAGTTCTTTTTCAAGTCGGAATTCCCGCGGGAGCTAACAACAATGCTGGGTGCCGATCAGGAAGTCCTCAACACCGCACTGGCGTGGCTGACCGCGCGCCGCCGCGTGGTTCTTGCCACCGTGGTCAAAACCTGGGGCGCCGCGCCGCGACCGCCGGGCGCTTGGCTGGCACTGCGCGATGATGGCGCCTGCGTCGGGTCGGTTTCCGGTGGCTGCATTGAAGATGATCTGGCTGACCGCATGCGCGAAAGTCGACTGGAAGCGGACCTTCCCTATCTGCTCGAATACGGCGTCGATGCTGACGAGGCAGCGCGCTTTGGCCTCCCATGCGGTGGACAACTGACAATACTGATTGAATCAAGGCCGGATGCGCTGGTGATGAAGCAATTGCGCGATGCACTGGATGCCGGTCGCCTGGTCGGCCGCAGCGTCGACATGAAAACCGGTCACGTTGCGCTGGAAAATGCGCAGCGTGGCGCAGGGCTGGTATTCGACGGTGAGCGCGTCACCACTGTGTACGGTCCGCGCTGGCGGCTGTTCATCGTCGGTGCCGGCCAGATCGGCCGCTATCTGGCCGAGATGGCGCGCGCACTGGACTACGCGATCACCGTCTGCGACCCGCGCGAGGAAACCGCCGATGCGTGGCCGCTGGCCGAGATTCCGCTGCTGCGCGAAATGCCCGATGATGCACTGCTGGCGTGGAAACCCGATCCGCACTCCGCCGTCGTGGCGCTCTCGCATGACCCCAAACTGGACGACATGCTGCTGCTGGAGGCGCTCAAGTCCGACGCCTTCTACATTGGCGCGCTCGGCTCCAGTCGCAGCCAGATCAAGCGCCGCGAACGGCTGGCGCTGTTCGATTTGAGCGAGGCGCAAATCGCGCGTTTGCACGGCCCGGTAGGTCTGAACATAGGCAGCCGGCTGCCGGCGGAAATCGCAGTGTCGGTGCTGGCCGAAATCACTGCGGTGAAGAACGGTGTTGCCCTCCCCATTCTCGTAAACAGTGAACACTAAACTCGTCGGCATACTGCTGGCGGCCGGCTACTCGCGCCGCTTCGGCGCCGACAAATTACTCGCCCTGTTGCCTGGCGGAACACCGGTCGCCATTGCCGCAGCCAGAGCGCTGCGCGACGGAATGACGCTCGCGCTTGGCGAACATGCGCAAACCATTGCCGTCGTACGCCCCGAACAAAAGGAACTGGCGAAGCTTCTTGACCGCGAGGGCATCACGGCGCTGGTATCGGACGCCGCCCGGCGCGGCATGGGCACCAGTCTGGCTGCGGCCGTGACAGCGACGGCGGATGCGCCGGGCTGGGTTGTGGCGCTCGCCGACATGCCTTTTCTCAAACCGGAAACCGTGGCTGAGGTAGCCCGCGCATTGGCCGCGGGAAATAAAATCGCCGCCCCCGCTGTCAACGGCCGGCGCGGACACCCGGTGGGATTTGCCGCGTCGTTTGGCGCGGTGCTTGGTACACTCGATGGCGATGAAGGTGCCAGGCGCCTGCTCACGGAAAACGAAGTGACTTTGATCGCCTGCGACGACGCAGGGATCCTGCGGGATGTGGATGTGCCCGAGGATCTGCACCAACGCTAACGCGTCACCGCGTGATCCCGCCTTCAAAAATGCGTCTGTTCAGTCCGGTGGTTTTTCATCGTTCTGCGGCTCGATCAGCGAACTGCCCCATTCGTTGAGCAACCGGTAGCCCACTGCCAGCAGGACGGGGCCGAGAAAGACGCCGATGAGGCCGAAGGCAACGACACCGCCAAGCACGCCAAGGAACACCAGGGCAAAGGGCAGGCTGGAACCGCGGCTGATGATCAGCGGCTTGATGATGTTATCCACCATGCTGACGATGAAGAAACCCCACAGGGCAACAAAAATCGCCCAGCCGATGTCGCCCTGCTGAAACAGCCACAGGGCGGCGCCAGCCCAAACCAGTGGCGGCCCCACCGGTACCACGGAGAGAAAGAAGGTGGCGAGCCCCAGCAGCATGGCGCCGGGCACACCGGCAACGGCAAAACCAATCCCGGCCAGCACACCTTGCGCCAGGGCGGTGCCGAGAATTCCATAGACGACCCCGGTCACGGTGTCGCGGGCAATCATCAGCAGACGCTGCCCCCGTTCGCCGGCGAGCCTGGACACTACAGATGCCAGGTGACTGTCTACCGCTTCGCCATCGCGGAACAGAAAAAAGGCGATGAAAACACTGAGCACGAGTTGCAACAATCCCTGGCCAAATGTCTTGCCCGCAGCCAGCAGGGCGCCTTGCGCGGACGGCAGCAGGCGTTTCAGTTCCTCGGTCAGGCGGTTGCCGTCATGGGCGAGTCCTTGCCAATAAGCATGCAGTTTGTCGCCCACCAGCGGAATGCCGGTGAGCCAACCTGGCGCATCAGGAAGGCCTCGCCCCAGTATGCCGCCCGCGGCTTCGGACAATTGCGCTGCGTTGTCGGCAAGCCCCAGGGCAACGACGGCGAACGGGGCAACCAGCACAATGGCAACCGCGAGGGTCATTACCAACGCAGCAAGATTGCGACGGCCGCCAAGCAGCCGGTCCAGGCGCGCAAAAGCGGGCCAGGTGACGGAGACCAGAATCGCCGCCCAGAGCAGTGTGGTAAGGAAAGGATGTAATACGGTCAGGCAGCCGAGAATCAGCAAAGCGAGGGCGGCAATGCCCAGATATCGGTCAGTACCTGATGTCTGCATGAAAACTCCGGGGGTCGCGGCGAGCGAATGAAAACCGATTATAGGCGGGCCCCGGATTGGGGGCGCTGGGCGATAATCAACCGATGATCTGCCGACCCCGCTGCGGCGCCTGCTGCATCGCCCCTTCCATCAGTTCGCCGATTCCCGGCATGCCCGACGGCAAGCCGGCCGGGGTGAGATGCATTCAACTCATGGATGATTTTCGCTGCGCAATCTTCGGCGATCCGGCGCGACCCGCGTGTTGCGGCGGGTTGCAGGCGTCGGCTGAGATGTGCGGTGAAACGCGCGGAGCGGCGCTGGTCTGGCTGGGAAGGCTGGAGCGTTTGACGGCTTCTTAGTTGCCTGTCTTGACCACTTAGGAAACTTCGAGCATGCGATCCAGCGCGATCTTGGCCAGCCGCGCTTCGTGTTCGGGAACCTTGATCTGGTTGACGACTTTGCCTTCCGCCAGATTCTCCAGCGTCCAGGCCAGATGCTGGGGATCGATGCGCTGCATGGTCGAGCACATGCACACCGTGGTGGCCATGAACTGGACGATTTTGCCTTCGTGCTTGACCTCGCGCGCGAGGCGCTCAACCAGATTCAATTCTGTGCCAACCAGCCATCGCGTATTGGGCGGCGCTTCCTTGACGGTCCGCAGGATGGTCTCGGTGCTGCCGACAACATCCGACTGACGGCACACTTCGAAAGCGCATTCGGGATGCGAGATGACGAGGCCATCGGGATACTGATTGCGGAATTTGAGAATGTGCGCCGGCTGGAACATCTGATGCACCGAGCAGTGTCCTTTCCACAACAGAATTTTGGCCTTGCGGATTTTCTCCGGCGTCAGGCCGCCCATTTCCAGATCGGGATCCCACACCAGCATCTCGTCCATCGGCAAGCCCATCTTGTAGCCGCTCCAGCGGCCCAGATGCTGGTCGGGGAAGAACAATACTTTTTCGCGCCGCCCGAATGACCACTCCAGTATTTTCGGCGCGTTGGAAGAGGTGCAGACGATGCCACCGTGCTCACCACAGAACGCCTTCAAGTCCGCCGCGGAGTTGATGTAGGTGACGGGCGTGACGTGTTGGTCGGGATCAAGCACCTCGGCAAGTTCACGCCAGCTCCGTTCAACTTTGGCGAGGCTGGCCATGTCGGCCATGGAACAGCCGGCGGCAAGGTCGGGCAGGATCGAGATCTGATTCGGCTTGGACATGATGTCGGCCACTTCCGCCATGAAATGCACGCCGCAGAAGACGATGTATTCAGCGTCGGATTGGCCGGCCAGCCGCGAGAGTTTGAGCGAATCGCCGGTGAGATCGGCATGCTCGTAGACGTCGGCGCGCTGGTAGTGATGGCAGAGCAGCGTCACCCTGTTGCCCAGTTTGGCCTTGGCCGCAAGGATGCGCTCACGCGCCTCCTTATCGGCGAGGGCATTGAAATGATCGAAACTGATGGGGGCGATTTGCATCGCGCTTGACTCCGGTGGTGTGTTGGTTGGTTATTATGCGGGGATCTCAGCCTTGCGACCAGGGCAGGTCGTGGAAGCGCCAGCCGCCGATCGTGCCACGGTGACCATTGGCATCCTTGTCGCCTTCGAATCCCTCAAGCACGTTATAGCAGTCGGCAAACCCCGCGTCGGTGGCCGCCTTGGCGGCGGCGCTGGAACGGGCGCCGGAACGGCAGATGAACAGCAGCATGGCTTCGCTGCTGACCGAATGCTTCAGTTGCGGCATGAACTGGGTATTGACGGTATTGCCGGGATAAGCCAGCCACTCGATTTCAATGGCCGCCGGAATGCGGCCTACCCAGTCGAGTTCGGCACGGGTGCGCACGTCCACCAATTTGGCATTGGGCGTCAGATGAAGCAGTTCAGCGGCTTCTTTGGGCGTGAGCGCTCCCTCGTAGGGCAACTTCATCTGGCGGGCGCGTTCCTGCGCAAGGTTGAGAATTTCAGTCAGTCGGGCCATGGCAGGTCATTTAGAATCCGGGGAGTGAAAGTATAAGGCAGACACTCACGATGCACGAAAATTCCCCACACCCCGACGAATCATCCGGCGACGACCGCTTCCGTCAGGGCCAGCGCATCACCTGGATCAGCATCTCGGTTAATGCGGTACTGACGGTGATACAAGTCATCGTCGGCATCGTCGCGCATTCGCAGAGTTTGATTGCTGATGCCATGCACACCTTGTCGGACATTGTTTCCGATGGTTTCGTGCTCTACGCCAACCGCAAGGGCTCAGAAGATGCGGACGCAGAACATCCTTATGGTCACGGTCGTTTTGAAACGGCTGCGTCACTGGTGCTGGGTTTGCTGCTCGCAGCGACGGGGGCCGGCATTCTGGTGGCCGCGGCAAGCCGCCTGCAAAACCTGGGCGCGGCTCCCCCGGTTGGCGTCGCCGCAATATGGGCGGCGCTGATCACCCTCGCCGGCAAGGAAGGCCTGTTCCGCTATATGCTGGGCATCGCGCAACGGTTGCGCTCGCCGATGCTGGTGGCGAATGCGTGGCACGCACGCGCCGATGCACTCTCGTCGCTGGTCGTCGCCGTTGGCGTGGGCGGCGCGCTGGCCGGCTTCAACTTTGCCGACGCGGCAGCCGCCATCATCGTCGGCGCAATGATCATCAAGGTGGGTTTCGGATTTGCCTGGACTGCCCTGCGCGAGCTGATCGACACCGGCCTTTCGGAAGAGGAAGTCGCACGCATCCGCGCCACCATCATCAATACCGCCGGCGTGCTCGGCCTGCATGAATTGCGCACACGGCGCATGGGGCATCAGGCGCTGGTCGACGCCCACATACAGGTCGATTCCCGCATCAGCGTATCCGAAGGCCACATGATCGGCGAAACCGCACGGACCAGGGTGTTGAATCACCACCCTGACGTGCTCGATGTGCTCGTCCATGTGGATGACGAGGACGATCTCGACCCGGCAAAACGAACGATGGAGTTTCCTGATCGGGCCGTGCTGCTTCGCCACCTGCGCGCACTGCTTGGCGAAGAGTTGCCCAACTTTGACCGCACCGTGCTGCATTATCTGAGTAGCGGACTGGAAGCCGAGGTTTTTTTGCCGTCCGAAATTGCCATGGATGTGGCGCACGTCGCCCGCATTGAACAGCGCCTGGCTGGGCACTTGGCAGGCGATCCATGGTTCAGCAGCGTCAGCCTCAACTGCCGAATTGCACCGAAGTAGGGCATTTTTGCACCATCTCTGTGCGGCGCGGGATTTGTTAAGGTCTTTTGTTGTGGCAAAATGCAACGCGTCTCACCGCCTGCTATTGCAAGCCGCAGTCGAGCAATTTTGCGGCAAAACAAGTGATACCAGCGACGGTTGGTCATTGAATACAAGCATCCGTCGGATCAAGGACATTGCCTTGCGACCTTTTCCTTCGCCTTGCTGACCCTCGTTTGACCGCGAACAAACTATCGTGCTGTGGCATAGAATCTGCTAACTAGCGTGGCACCGTCTTTTTTAACTGCAACCCATTCCGTATCAACTGCCAGGAGAGCACCTCATGACCCCGCAAGACGTAATGAATATCGTCAAGGAACAGGAAGTCAAATTTGTCGATTTCCGCTTCACCGACACCCGTGGCAAGGAACAGCACGTCGGCGTGCCGATCAAGGCCTTCGGTCTCCATAAATTCGAAGATGGACATGCCTTTGACGGTTCCTCGATTGCCGGCTGGAAGGGTATACAAGCCTCCGACATGCAACTGATGCCCGACGCGGCCACTGCCTACATCGACCCGTTCATGGACGAAACCACGCTGGTGCTGACCTGTGACGTGGTGGAACCGGCCGACGGCAAGGGCTACGACCGCGATCCACGCTCCATCGCCAAGCGTGGCGAAGCCTATCTGAAGAGCACTGGCATCGGCGACACCGCCTACTTCGGCCCGGAACCCGAGTTCTTCATCTTCGACTCGGTGGAGTGGAAAATTGATATGTCCGGCTCCTTCTGCAAGATCAATTCGGAAGAGGCGGCCTGGTCGTCCGGCGAAAAATTCGAAGGTGGCAATACCGGCCACCGCCCCACTGTCAAGGGCGGTTATTTCCCGGTGCCGCCGGTGGATAGCCTCAACGACATCCGCGCCGCCATGTGCGTCGCGCTGGAAGCGTGCGGCGTCGAAGTGGAAGTGCACCACCACGAAGTCGCCACCGCCGGCCAGTGCGAAATCGGCACCATGTTCAATACCCTGGTGCGTCGCGCCGACTGGACCCAGGTACTGAAGTACGTGGTCCAGAACGTCGCGCACAGCTATGGCAAGACCGCGACGTTCATGCCCAAACCCATCGTCGGCGACAATGGTTCCGGCATGCACGTGCACCAGTCGATTTGGAAGGACGGCAAGAATCTGTTCGCCGGCAACGGCTACGCTGGCTTGAGCGAATTCGCCTTGTATTACATTGGCGGCATCATTAAGCACGCGCGCGCATTGAACGCCATCACCAACCCTGGCACCAACTCCTACAAGCGGCTGGTGCCCGGCTTCGAGGCGCCGGTCAAGCTGGCCTATTCGGCCCGCAACCGCTCCGCATCGATTCGTATTCCCTTCGTTCACAGCGACAAGGCGCGCCGCATCGAAACGCGCTTCCCGGATCCTACCGCCAACCCGTACCTGGCCTTCACCGCTCTGATGATGGCCGGCCTCGATGGCGTGCAGAACAAGATTCACCCCGGTGAACCGTCGGACAAGAATCTCTATGATCTGCCGCCAGAAGAGGATGCCAAGATCCCCACCGTCTGTTCCTCGCTCGACCAGGCGCTGGATTATCTCGACCAGGACCGCGAGTTCCTGACGCGTGGCGGTGTGTTCAGCAACGAAATGCTTGACGCTTACATCGAACTGAAGATGGAAGAAGTCACACGTTTCCGCATGACGACCCATCCGGTCGAATTTGACATGTACTACAGCCTGTAAGTACAGACTGTTACATTGGTAAAAAGGGCGGGCGTTTGCCCGTCCTTTTTTTTTGCTCCCCATTGGCCTACACTTCGCCCTCTGATATGACTATTTGCCGGCCATGAAAAACAGCTTTATCGCCTTGCTGGCTTTGGGTTGCGGTGTGGCTCATGCCAACACACTATACAAATGCACCGACGATCTGGGGCATTCGACTTATACCAATTTCAAGGCCCAGAATCGCAATTGCATCGTGCTGTCGCGCGACCTTTCGCCGAGCCCGGCGGCTCGCAAGAGCTCCGTTACTTCAAAGCCAACACCCGCCGACTTTCCCAAAGTCAGTTCGGAAACCCAGCGTGGTCGCGACAATGACCGGCACGCCATCGTGCAGCGAGAAACCGAGACCGAGCAAAAGAATCTCGACGAGGCAAAGAAAAGCCTGACCGAACGCAACAACCCGGCTACTCCCGAGGACGTTCTCAAACCCATCAAGGATCGTATTGCGCTGCATGAGCGCAATCTGGTCGAACTGCAACGAGAGTTGTCAAAGTTGCGCTGAGCCATTGATGCGGGCGCGGCAATGGCTCGCTTCTTGCTGAAACTATCCACATGAATCACGTGGATCCACCTTCTTCCCCGGCAGCCGCCTTCGCGGGACTCGATCTGCTTTCTTCGGCCGTTATTCTGAGTGACGATCGGCAATTGATTCGCCACGTCAATCCCGCCGCCGAAAATCTCTTCGGCATCAGCCAGCGCGCATGGTTGGGATTACCACTTTCCCAACTGCTGGGTTCGTCAAAGGTTCTCGCGGCAGCGCTCGATAACGCGCTGAAAAACAATTGGAGCTACACCGGTCACAACGTCGAGGTCACGCGTGCCGAACAACCGGCCATGCATCTGGACTGTACGGTGACCCCAATTGAAAGTGCGGGTGCGAAGCTGCTACTCGAGCTTCGTCCCATCGATCACCAGTTGCGCGCTGCGCGCGAGGAAAGAGAGGCGGTACAGCAGCAGGCAACCCGGGAACTGATCCGCAATCTCGCCCACGAAATCCAGAATCCGCTGGGGGGTATCCGAGGTTCCGCCCAGTTGCTCGAACGCGAACTGAGCAACCCGTCGTTGCGCGAGTACACCCAGGTCATCATCAGCGAATCCGATCGGCTGCAAGGCTTGATGCAAAGACTGTTGTCTTCACACCGCACGATGCAGCCGGCGCAGGTGAACATCCATGAGATTCTGGAACGGGTGCGCAAGCTGATCCACGCCGAGTTCTCCGGAGTTCAGGTGCAACGTGACTACGATACGTCGCTACCCGACCTGACCGGCGACCGCGAGCAACTGATTCAGGCCATTCTCAACATTGCCCGCAATGCGGCGCAGGCGATGCAAGGCGAGGGCGAAATTGTGTTTCGCACTCGCGCGGCGCGAAAAGTGACTTTGGCAAAAAAACGCTATCCGCTGGCACTCGAATTGCAAGTGATCGACAATGGCCCGGGAATACCCGAGGCGATCCGCGACAAAATCTTTTATCCCCTGGTATCGGGCCGCGAAGGTGGCAGCGGTCTGGGCCTGACGTTAACCCAAAGCTTTGTGCAGCAGCATCACGGTACTATCGAAGTGGAATCGCGTCCCGCACGCACCTGCTTTCGTATCCTGATGCCGCTGACGGGCGGACAACCTGAAAAGAGCAAAACACAATGAATCCGGTCTGGATTGTCGATGACGACCGCTCGATCCGCTGGGTCTTCGAAAAGGCCCTGACGCGCGAAGATATCCCGTACAAAAGCTTCACCGCCGCTGAAGACGCGCTGGCCGCGCTTGATGCCGGTCAACGCCCACAGGTGCTGGTGTCGGACATCCGCATGCCGGGTCAATCGGGGCTCGATTTACTGCGTCATGTAAAAGCCGCATGGCCGGATCTGCCGGTCATCATCATGACCGCCTATTCGGATCTGGATTCCGCCGTCGCAGCGTTTCAGGGGGGCGCGTATGAATATCTGCCCAAACCTTTCGACGTTGATCAGGCAGTGGACCTGGTCCGCCGCGCCATCGAAGAAACCAAACACCAATCCGGTACATCGATCGCCCAACCCGTAGCGCCGGAAATTCTCGGCCAGGCAGCCGCCATGCAGGAGGTATTTCGCGCGATCGGGCGCTTGTCGCAGTCCCAGGCCACCGTGCTCGTCAATGGCGAATCCGGCACCGGCAAGGAGTTGGTGGCGCGCGCGCTGCACCGCCATAGCCCGCGCCGTGATGCGCCGTTCATCGCCATCAACACGGCCGCCATCCCCCGCGACCTGCTTGAATCTGAACTCTTTGGCCATGAGAAGGGCGCCTTCACCGGCGCCACCACGCAACGTCGCGGCCGCTTTGAGCAAGCCGATGGCGGCACCCTGTTCCTCGACGAAATCGGCGATATGCCGTCTGAGTTGCAGACGCGCCTCCTTAGAGTTCTCTCCGACGGCCACTTTTACCGCGTCGGCGGCCATTCACCAGTCAAGGCCAGCGTGCGCGTCATTACCGCCACGCATCAACACCTTGAACAACGGGTCAAGGATGGCCTGTTCCGTGAAGACTTGTTTCATCGTCTCAATGTCATCCGCCTGCGGCTGCCGGCGCTGCGCGAACGGCGCGACGATATTCCTCTGCTCGCACGCCACTTCCTCGCCCATAGCGCTCTGGAATTGGGTGTCGAGCCCAAGCGTTTGTCCGAGACCGCACTCAAATATCTTTCAGGTCTGGAGTTTCCAGGCAACGTGCGGCAACTGGAAAACCTCTGCCACTGGCTCACCGTCATGGCACCCGGACAGACGGTGGACATCGCCGATTTGCCGGGAGAGTTGCGTGAACAGACGGCGAGTAGCGCACCCAGTAACTGGCTTGATGCGCTCAGCGGCGAAGTGGACCAGCTGATTGCGGCCCAGCCCGGCAAAGTATTCGAGATTCTGACCCGGGCTTTTGAGGGCAACCTGATCCAGCGCGCACTGGCAGCGAGCGGTGGACGGCGTATTGAAGCGGCCCAGTTGCTGGGCATCGGACGCAACACCATCACCCGAAAAATTCAGGAATTTGGTCTGGATGATGCCAAGGGAACGGAAGAGCAGGGATAATCCGGCCCATGGTCGGAACCCAGCACCAATCGTCCCTCGACATTGCCGCAGTTGCCGCTGCGCTGGGCACGTCCGCCCGACGCTTTGATGTCGAGGCGGTCGCCGAGTGCGACTCGACCAACACGCGATTGCTTGCGCTGACCGAAACCGGCGCAGCTTCAGGCCGTGTGCTGGTAGCAGACCGCCAGACGGCGGGCCGTGGCCGGCGTGGTCACGCGTGGTACTCCGCGCCGGGTGACAGTCTTACTTTCTCCGTGCTCTGGCGCTTCGGCCCCGAATCTTCCGCGCCAATCGCGCTTTCGCTCGCAGTGGGCGTCGCGCTTGCTGAGGCGATGGACAATCTGCGCATTGATGACGTAACGCTGAAGTGGCCCAACGACGTTCTCCACGGCGGCCGCAAGCTGGCTGGAATACTTGTCGAATTACAGCCCGGCAACACACATTCTGCAGTGATCGGGATCGGTCTTAATCTGAGTCTTCCGGAGGATATGCCGGTGGACGTCGCGCAAACCGCGGTGGGCCTTTATTCCCTGGGATCGCAGATCAGCCGGGAAAAAGCGCTCGCGATTGTCCTTGCCAGCCTGGCCCGCACGCTGGACCGTTATGCGGCCGGCGGCTTTGCAATGCTGCGGGAAGCATGGCTAGCGCGTCATGCTTTTCAGAATCAGTCAGTACGAATTACCGGCGACGGCGTGGATTCGGTTGGTACATGTCTCGGCATTGATCACGATGGCGCTTTGCTGGTCGCCACGGCCTCCGGATTGAAAAAAATAATCGGTGGCGAAGTCAGCTTGCGGGCTTTAGCAGGGACTCTGCCATGATCCTCTGCCTCGATTGCGGCAACACGCGTCTCAAATGGGGTCTGCGCTCCGGCTCCGATTGGGCCGCCATGGGGACACTGCCTACGGATGATGCGGGCGCGCTACGCAATTGCCTGCCGGCAGCGAGCTCAATCGAGCGAGCAATCGGCTGCATCGTCGCATCCCCTACAGCGTTCGCTGCGATCGAAGCAGCCTTACCGCTCACGGTGGACTGGATCAAGGCCCGCGACACTCAATGCGGCGTTACCAACCGCTACGACAACCCGGCACAACTCGGCGCCGACCGCTGGGCGGCACTGATCGGCGCACGCGGATTGCACCACGGTGCCTGCATCGTGATCAGCGCCGGCACCGCCACCACCATCGACCTGCTTGACGCCGCTGGTGTGTTTCAGGGCGGCCTGATCATGCCGGGCCTGGCGTTGATGCATACGGCGC
>JAYUGL010000072.1:0-16783 GCA_043738385.1 Sterolibacteriaceae bacterium | reverse complement strand
TGAACAGCCCCCTGCGCAACCCTTTGAGTGTGAACGACTTATTTGTGACGACAACCCAATGGCATTTACAAGGATCGATTGTCAACACACCCTAGGTCTCGGCTGCGCTGTCTAACTCAAATTCACGAAATCTACCAGCCGTGACCGCGCGGATACGTTCGGCGTACAGGTGCGCACCCCCAAAGTAGACCTGCAATACGTGCTTTTTGCCAGGGATATTGGCCCCTGTGAACCATGATCCGACTTTCTCACCAAGCGGAAGCAGAGTCCCACTCGCGACGGTGTTGACATGCTCGACCCATGCCTGTTGAGCGCTCAAGCTTGGCTCCATGACATTCGCACCAGAGTCGCGGATGTGGAGGATCGCTTCAGTGATCCATTCCACTTGGGACTCGGTGCACGGAGGGTTGTTTGCGAATGGAGATTGCGGGCCGCCGATCATAAAGAAGTTCGGAAAGTCACGCACCGTCATGCCGAGGAACGTTTGCGGGCCGTCATTCCAAACATCTGCGATTGAACGGCCGGAGCGCCCATGAAGGTTTGCTCGAGTAACTGCACCGGTGAACGCGTCGTAACCCGTCGCGAAGACTACGATCTCGAGTTCGTAATTCGCGCCGTGCGTCCGAATTCCCGTCGGAGTGAACTCGACGATCGGATCGCGTTTGACATCAACCAGCGTGACATTGTCCCGATTGAACGTTTCATAGTAATTGTGACCGGCGGGCAAACGCTTTCCCCCCAGCGGGTAGTCGCGCGGAGTTAGTGTTTCGGCGATCACAGGATCATGGACAGTCTCGCGTATCTTCCTACGGAAAAATTCGGCCGCGGTCTCGTTTGCGACGGGGTCCACCATTAGGTCGTCGAAAGTCTCAAACAAGAAGGAGAGCCCACCCTTCTTCCAGCCCTTCTCGTATGCGAGATCACGTTCGGCCGCAGACGTTTCAGCGGCTTTACGACCCGAGGATACAAACGGCATGGCGAAGGAGTGGCCCTTTACCGCACGCCATATCTCGTCGTAGTTCCGCGCGATCTCTGCTCGTCGCTCGTCGTCGATTGGTCGATTCTGCCCAGCAACGACGTAGTGTGGCGTTCGCTGGAAGACGTAGAGATGGGCAGCTTCCTCAGCGATAGGCGGAGTCAGTTGGACGCCGGTCGCGCCGGTGCCGATGATACCAACCCGTTTCCCGGCAAGCTCAACGCCTTCCGCGGGCCACTGCTGCGCCAGGTACCACTTGCCCTTGAAATCATTGATCCCGGCTACCTCGGGTTTGAATGGAGCCGAAAGGATACCCATCGCGCTTACAACGACACACGCAGTCAGTAGGGCACCATTTTCCAGCTCAAGAGTCCAAAGATGGCGGTGGTCATCCCACGTCCCATTCACGACGCGGCTCCCGAACCGGAACAACCGCAGCACATCGAATTTGACAGCGGCGCGCTCAAGATAGCTCAGGACTTCCGCCTGCGATGGGAAACGCTCCTTCCATCGCCACTCCGTCAGCAGTTCTTTGTCGAACGAATAGCAATAGTAGTGTGCTTCGCTGTCAGTTCGGCAGCCAGGATAGCGATTCCAGTACCATGCGCCGCCGACGCCTAGACCCGCTTCAAGTCCAACAACATTGAAACCCTTGTCGCGCAGCTGTCGGACAGCGTAAATGCCGGCAAATCCAGCACCGATGACAATCACATCCACTGCATCGGCCGGGAGCCCTCGGAATCCGGCGGGGGTCACGGCTTCGGGATGGGCGTTCACTGTCCGGCCTTCTGCGCGCCGATGAGAATCGAAATCAGTGTGGCTGGTCCTGTGACGGTGGTCCCTGTAGCCCCGCAACTGCCGCCGGTGACGATCATGATCGTCACCGGGCCAACATTTGCATGAAGATCGAAGGTGCGCCTGACGCACAAACGCTTTTCTGGCGTAGCACAATCATACTTCCTCCTACGGTTCTTATTTATAAGTGGCGCGGCGAGCGCAAGAACTCGCCAATTTCGCAAAATAGCCGACTTGGTGGCACTCGTCGCGGAAGCATATCCGATTTTTATTCGACTTTACAGGCAAGCGCCGCAGCTGTCAATCTTCGCCGCGTCCGCTTATGTCTTTCAATCAAAAGAATCGCCTGCGCGCGCCAGGCCACACCTTTACACCATTCAGGTGGCTCGTTAGAGCGACCTGAACGATCAATTATTTTCACCTGTAAACCTCACGAAACGCGTCATCCTGTTGATTGACAGCGACGAGTCTTCTCTCTATATTTCGATAAATATTCGGATGTCCTCGTTAAGTGAAACGCGAGTCACCTCTTTCGTGTGTTCACACGAAGGATCGCGCGAAACACCCCGCGTCGTCGCAAATCAAAACACGAGATTGACGTTGGGCCACAACTGAATCACGGCAACGCGCACTGTCGCTGAGGAACATTTCAATGGATATGGAACTGCCAAAGAAGCTGACGGACTACCTGGCCGAGTTGGATGATTTCATAGAGCGCGAAATAAAGCCGCTAGAGCAGCAGGATGACAATATTCGCTTCTTCGATCACCGACGCGAGAATTCCCGTACCGATTGGGCCAACGGTGGCGTACATGCAAAGGAGTGGAGGGCGTTGCTCGCGGAAGCGGTGCGGCGGGCTGATGCTGCGGGTCATTTCCGCTACGCGTTGCCGAAGGCTCAAGGAGGGAAAAACGGAACTAATCTGGAACTGGCGGTCATACGCGAGCATCTGAACGCGAGGGGCTTGGGGTTGCACAACGACGCGTCTAGCGAGCACGCCATAGTGTCGGTCTTTCATGCGCTATTTGCGCAATTGATGATGGAGTTCGGGAGCGAAGCGCAAAAAAAACTCTACCTTGACCGCTTAATAAGCGGCGTTGGGACGCTGGCGATAGGGATCACGGAGCCCAATCACGGTTCGGACGCGACGCACATGGAGACCGTGGCTCGACGTGAAGGCGGTGTCTGGATCATCAATGGCGTAAAAGCCTGGAATTCCGGCGCCAACTGGACCGACGGGAACATCGTGTTTGCTCGCACCAGCGGCAAGGCAGGTGACGCGAAGGGCATTACCGCGTTCCTCGTGCCGCTAAAACCGACGCCACCGCCTGGTCATGTTGTGGAGGAGCTTCTGTGGACGTTCGTGATGCCAACCGATCATGCAACCGTCAGTCTGACAAACGTCAAGGTTCGCGATGACGACATTTTCGGCGTTGAAGGCGACGGCCTGAAAATCGCGCAACGCTTTTTTCACGAGAACCGCATTCGCCAGGCGGCAGCTAGTTTGGGTGCGGCGCAATATTGCGTCAATGAATCGATCGAATATGCCAAGCGCCGTTCGCCTTTCGGCAAGCCGCTGTCGAGCAATCAAGCGATACAGTTTCCGTTGGTCGAGTTGCAAGCCCAGTGCGAAATGGTGCGCGCGCTGTTACACAAGACGGCTTGGCTAATGGACAAAAACGGAGCGGCTTCACAAGGCGACAAAATCGCAATGCTCAATTTCTGGTCTAACCGTCTCTGCAGCGAAGCGGCGGATCGGGCGATACAGGTGCACGGCGCGCTGGGCTATTCGCGGCACAAACCGTTCGAACATATTTACCGCCACTACCGACGATACCGCATTACCGAAGGTACCGAAGAAATTCAGTTGCGGCGCGCCGCCGGGTATCTTTTTGGCTTCCTTAAGTTGGAGAAAGGACAAGATGTATAAGCGAGCGGCCAGCTGGCGTACTTGGCTTAATTTTCGGCCCTAGGCGGTGGGCTGCCCAAATGTATGTGTTGCGCGTGAGCGCGACTGCGTCGCTCCGCCAGCAGTTGCAGCGCCCAGACAATGGAGGTCGGCCCGCGTGACAGGAATGAGATCAACGTGTTTGTCGATCTAAGCCAGGAAACAACGCAAGACTGGGACGCCGTCGATCTATTTCTCAGGCGTCACGGAATGAAGATTGACCGGGACATCTCGATTCGGCAGTTTGCCTCAGGCGTCGCAAATCTTAACTACCTTATCTCCATCGACGGCAAACCAGCGGTGTTCCGTCGTCCGCCCAACGACGACGCTCCTCCAGGAGCATATGATTTCGTGCGGCAGCACAAGATTCTGGCGCGACTCGGGAGATGCTTGCCGACGACACCGAAAAGTTTGGCTTATTGCGACGACGTCAGCGTGATTGGCGTGCCCTTCCTGATCAGCGAGTTCCGAACGGGGATCACCATCGGGCGCGAACTGCCCGATGAGTTGGCCGGGGTCGAGAACGTTGGTGGCCAGCTTAGTGCAATGATCGTTGGCGCCATGGCGCAGCTTCATCGCATCTCGCCCTCCGAGGCCGGGCTGAGCGACCTGGGACGCGCGGAGGGTTTTATCTCGCGACAGATCAAGGGGTGGCGCAACCGGGCCTCAAGGGTCATGTCGGTCGAGCAATTGCGAAAATTCGATGCAATCCGAGAGGCTCTCATCGCTCTGCAACCGGCCGATCGGCCTGGTACGCTTGTCCATTTGGACTTTAAATTGGAAAATGTCCTCGTCGACCCCTTAACCTTAACTGTGCAGGGAATCATCGACTGGGAAATGGCGACAATCGGTGACCCATTTTATGATCTGATGCTCATGCTGCTTGTATGGGGTGAGCCGGACGACATCCCAGTGTACGCACGCCAGTGTTGTATGCCCTGTAAGGCCCCAGGATGGTGGTCCCGGCGTCAGGCGCTTGACGCGTACCAACGAGCCACCGACACCAGAGTATCAGAAGCGGACACAAAGTTTTATTGGATTCTGGCCATGTTCCGTAACGTTGGGGCGCTGGCCCAGTTAGTTGTGCTCTACGAAAAAGAGACAATGTCCAATGCCAACAAGCTCGATATGGCCGTCTCTCTGGAGACAATGCTCGACCACGCCGTCAAGTTAATCGGCACTCCCCTCGATTGGTAGTAACCCCGGCGTTCAATGTCGTGCTGGTATCGTTTATATACCCAATGTCTCTCTCAAGACCCGCTTCAGAATCTTTCCATTCGCATTGCGTGGAAGAGGCGCGCCCGTGAACGAAAAGAACTCCGGCACTTTGTAGTCCGGAAGTCGCTCGACGCAGAGATCGCGTAAGGCCGCCTCTTCAAGCATCGGATCTTCCGTCCAAATGAACGCTTGAACTCGCTCGCCAAGAACTTCATCAGGTCGTCCGACGACCGCGCACTCCACGACAGACGGATGATTGTGAAGAACCTCTTCGACTTGCGTCGATGAGATCTTGTAGCCGCCGCGATTGATCATGTCTTTCTTTCGGTCGATTAGCCGGACCAACCCGTCTTCTTTAATCATCGCGATGTCGCCCGTCCGCCAGAACCCTCCGAAATACTCCGCCCTGGTCCGGTCCGGGTCGCGCCAAAAACCGCCACTGCAAGCCGGACTCCGGATCCAGAGCTCTCCAACGCTACCCGGCGGCAGTTCGACAAAGTTCTCGTCCATCACCGCTAGCTCGACACACGGAAACGCCTGTCCTACTGCATCCAGATTTGCCGCCGTGTCTTCGGGACGCACAAAGGTTGAGGGGCCGCCACTCTCGGTGGCGCCGTAGGAATTCATGAGCTTGAGATTTGGGAATATCTCCGCCAGTCGCCGCACGGTGGTTCCCCGCATCGGGGCCGCACCAAAAATACCGTATTTCCAGGATGACAAGTCGTACCGATCGATATCAGGTTGACGAATGCAAAGTTCGTACATCGCCGGAACCATGAGTGTCTGGGTCATGCGCTCTCTGACAGCCGTTTCGAGAAAGTGTTGGACCTTGAACTCCGGCATGAGAATGACAGTTCCGCCGCAGTAAATGATTACCGACAAAGCTGACACAAGACCGCCAGTGAAGCTCAACGGAATGGAGATAATCGAGCGATCATCCGATGTCAGGCCGACGCAAAGCGAGTAAAACATTGCGGCGTGGATCACCCCAATATGGGAAAGTGCTACGCCCTTGGGGGGGCCGGTGGTCCCGGACGTGTAGTTAATGGACAGCGTGTCCTCTTCCGACACAATGTACGGCGTGGAGAGTTCGCCGTCCTCGTAGACATCGGAGAAAGTTATCGAACCCTGACACGCCTCGGGGCAGATGCGGAGACTCACCTCTGGAACTTCCTCCGTCCTCGGCAACATGTCGAATAATGCGCGTTCGTGTACGACCGCGCGGGCTCCGCTGTGCTGCATCAAGTGGCGAAGAGTATCTCTTTGTTCGCGAAAGTTGATGGGAACAATAATAGCCCCGATTCGTGCGCACGCGAGAAACGCGACAACGAATTCCGTTCGGTTACCCAGGTAGAGGACGACTCGATCCTTGGGCGCTATGCCCCTGGAGAGAAGCCCCTTGGCAAAACTGACGGATCGTTGCTCTAGTTCTCTCCAGGTCAACCGGATCTCGCCAAAAATCAGCGCCTCGCCGTCCGCATTTTGCGCTGCGGCGTTGCGGACCATTTCGAAATAGTTCGACGGGCGGTCCGCGAAACAATTAACTACGCGATCGCCGAAATGGGCTTCGCGACGAATGGAGACATGAAGATCGCTCCAGTCCCTCATCTGAGCCATCCTCTTTTATTCATCGTTTCTGGCCTCCGCCGCAGGTCTGATTTTGACTCTACCCCTTGTACTTCGCAACTGCCGTCCGGATTCCCGCCAACGCCACTCGTCGAACAGGCTGGCGTAGTTTCGATCTTCATTCAGTGGGCGTAGTGAAGCGAGGGTGTAAACGGTGTGAACATGCGCGCCCATGGTCTACAACGACATCAGCGCCGCCATTCTGGCCCGAACGTATTTAGACTATCGACGGTCTGCCTCGCACAGCGAGTGGCAAGGCACAGCGCTTCGTTCTGAAAGGGATCGCCGCTGCCTGAGCGGCGGGAAAGTCAACTGAGGCTGGACAATTCCCGGGCAAAGAAGGCGCGCTCATTGACGCGCCTCTTCATCGGCAGTCGTTCACTGATAAGCATTGCCTTGCGAAGCAGCGAAGCGGCATCCCCCCGGGTCGCACGCTGCTGTGCATTCGCGACCGCAAGCTTTGCGTAATGCAGTGCGCGCGACCAGTCGTGCACTGCTTCGAAGTGCCCGGTCATCTCGATTGCCACGGTGCCAACATCGTCCCCCCACAAATTCTCGACGGCTTCGGTGAAGCGCTGCTGCGCCTGCTCGCGCAGCGCGTACGACTGACCTGAAAGCAGCAACCGCGAGTACAGCCGCGTACGAAAACTGTAGACCGGTGAGACGCTTCCATCGGGAAACACATAGATGCCGCTCTCCCGAAGCATCTGGTCACGTCCAGCCATCGAGCGACAGATTTCATCGGTCTCGATCGGATTTGTCTGCAAGATCTGAGCGACTGCCCACGTGCAGAAGGCATGTCCGATGTTGCTTCCGCATTCAAGAACGCGACGGGCGCGCTCCCCGAGTCGCTGAAGTTGCAGCTCCAGTGTTTGGCGGATCACTTCGGGAACCACATTTGCGGAGAAGTCACACTCGTAGTCATGGATCGACAGCATCTCTAACAACCTGCTGTGTCCGCTCTCTCGGATCTCGGCGACCATTTGATCGACAAGCGCCGAGACGATCAAGGGATTACCGCCGGCCTGACGATCAATCGCCTCGACGGCGTCTTGTGCGAGTGAAACGGTGTTGTTGAGGAGCACCAGCCGTCCGACGTCACTTTCGTCGAGGCCGTCGAGGTGCACTTCCTGGGCAACACCATGCACAACCAAGTCGAGCATGAGAGACCAGCCGCGACAGAGCCGGTCGCGCGGAATGAGCGGCCGATAGCTGGCGACCACCAACAGGTGAGTGGGTTCTCGTCCATACGCGAGGCGCGACACAATGTCGGTTGCCGAGGCGTCTGCCCATTGCAGATTCTCGATGACCACAACGATCGGCCGCGTCCGTGCTGCAGAAACTATCGCTTGGCAGAGAGTCTCGGAAGATGAGAAAGCCGGCTCTATGCCGGTGACGTTGGACATCTCCTTGTGCAATTCGCGGGCCAGTGAAAAGCTGATTGCCGCGTGTTGAGCCGGCGCGCAGTCAACGCGATAGAAGGTCGTCGGTTCGTCGCTCGCCCGCGCCACGAACTCGTCGATCAAGCGCGTCTTGCCGATTCCGGTCTCACCGACGACGAACAGGCAGCGACGCTGACCTGCCCGGGCCGCGCTTAACGCAGACTGAATGCCGGTCATCGCCGCATTGCGCCCGACGAGCCGACCCTTGTACGCCGCGGCCGCGTCGGGACGATCAGGCAAGTGTCCGATAAAACGGTACCCACATCGCGGGCGCGTCTCGATATAGCCTGGCTGATGCGCGTCGTCGTCGAGCAGCCGGCGAATGGTCTTGACGTACGTCTTCAGTATCTCAGGCTGAACATATTCGCGTGGCCAGACCGCGTCGAGAAGCTCGTCGTGATTAACGATTCGCCCCGGGTTGTCGCGCAGGTAAACGAGCAACTGGAACACCTTTGGGGGAACGCGCGTTGGCTGATCTCCCCGCCAAAGCAATTGATTCGCACGGTCTAAGGAAAAGGTATCTGGAGTCGAAGCCGCAGGGACGGACGAAGGCTGAACCACGTTCGGCATAGCAATATTCTCCACGAATGTGCTTGCGGAAAAGTCTAACACCTTTCCAACCGCAGGGGTAATGGCGGCGTCGGATGCGCTCCGACACCGCGACGACATGATGTTCACGTCTGCTCCACGCGCGCTTCACGATTCGAATGAACGGTGTGGCTCTAATAAGTAAACTTTCTTGCCTCCACGTATTCATCTGCCTTTACCCATGACCCAAATCAACTGATGAATGATCGCTCGAGCAGGGTACGTGCGATCGTTGGCCGCGCGCTAGGCGCTTTTGACGGCTATGCGATCGAAAACATCGAATGCCAGCCGCCCGCGCCGGGCCACTTGGCAATCGAGGTGCATGCCGCAGGCGTGACGTTTGTCGACGCACTCATTGCCAGCGGTCGCCATCAAGTCAAAGTGCCGCTCCCATTCATTCCTGGCAACGAGGTGTCTGGCGTCGTCGTGGATGTCGGCGAAGGCGTGTCTCGGTTCTTCGTGGGCGATCGCGTCGCGTGCGTGGGAGTGGGTGGCAAATACGCCGAGCGCATCGACGTTCGTCAAGAGGCGGCCTTGAAGATTCCAGATCGCCTTTCGTTCGCGGACGCGGCGGTCTTTAGGGGAGGTTTCGGATGTGCCTACCACGCACTTGTCCAAGGCGCCTCCGTCACGCCTGGAGAACATGTCCTGGTACTGGGCGCAGCGGGATCTGTTGGTATCGCGGCAGTCCAACTCGCTGCCGCCATGGGGGCCAAGGTGATCGCCTCGGCCTCGACCGATGCGAAACGAAAATTGGCACTGGGCTTGGGCGCCAGCCACGCTATTGACACCAATGCGGTCGACTGGCGCGACCAAGTGCGCAGCTTGACCGATGGACATGGTGTCGACGTCGTCGTGGATCCCGTAGGGGGAGATGCGACCGAGAGGGCCTTTCGCTCGCTCGCTGTCGGCGGCCGTCACTTGGTGATCGGGTTTGCAGCCGGTCGCATTCCATCCTTGCCCGTCAACTTGGCGTTGCTCAAAGGCGCTTCGTTGATCGGTGTTGAGCTATCGAAGTTCGAATCGCGCTTCCCCGAGCTAAGCGCCTCCAATGATCGAGCGATCATTGCGCTCTACAACCGTGGTGCAGTCCAGGCACCGCCGATTGCCCATCGCTTTGCGTTTGATGACTTCCGCGAGGCGCTCACGCTGGCGGCGACCGGGCAAAGCTTGGGTAGCATCGTCCTGGAAGTAAAGTGTGACGGAGGAGACGCTCGATGAGCGTGAGCTGTTCCTGGCGGCGGAATGATGGAGGCACCTGCGTGATTCTCTGGCTGACCGGAATGACGATGGCAAGGATCGCGCGGCGCGAACTGCGAATGCTGAGCCGGCAGGACCATCACCATGGATTCACCGCAGATTCACGCACAAGCGACTAGCGCTCCGTAGAGTCATTCTCATATGCACGTTGGCATCCCAATCACCCTCTGGCGCCGCGGCGACTTCTCTCCTCGGGAGTGTGCTTATCGTCACAGGCGCGGGGTAGTTCATGTTGTCGTGAACGACACAGTGTTGTCGTGAACGACACAGGATCTGAACAGCAATAACGGGCCGGCGCATTCGGACGGATGGGCTCCTGAGACGCTTGGCATCCGTAGCCATGCCAGGATTCATTCAGTAATGACGGGCTTGAGTCATCCGAAGATTACTTTAGTTGGGGCCCTGTTTTGAGTCCCGAAATTTCACCAACCAGCAAAGGACGAGCCATGGAGTTTACCGATATTCTTTACGACGTCAAAAACGGCGCAGCCCGCATCACGATCAATCGCGAAAATGTCATGAACGCATATCGCGCTGACACCGTCGAGGAAATGGTGCAGGCCTTCAAGTTGGCCGACACGAATCCCGAGGTCGGCGTGATCGTGCTTGCAGGTGCGGGTGATCGTGCCTTCTGCACCGGAGGCGACCAGTCCACACACAAAGGCAAGTACGTCGGCCGCGGTGTTGTCGGCATTCCGATCGAGGAATTGCACACTGCGATTCGCGAGGCGCGTGTTCCGGTAATCGCGCGCGTTCAGGGATATGCGATTGGCGGGGGAAACGTTTTTGCCACCTTGTGCGACATCACGATTGCCTCGCAGAAAGCGGTATTTGGACAGGTTGGTCCGAAGGTTGGGTCTGTCGATCCCGGTTGGGGCACAGCCTATCTGTCGCGCATAGTCGGCGAAAAGAAGGCTCGCGAAATTTGGTATTTTTGCCGTCGCTACAGCGCACAGGAGGCGATGGACATGGGCCTTGTCAATATCGTCGTGCCAAACGATCAGCTCGACGCGACTGTCGATGCGTGGTGCGCAGAATTGCTTGAGCGCAGCCCGACGGCCCTGTCCCTCGCCAAGCGCTCTTTTAACGCCGATAGCGACAATATCCGCGGCATCGGAAACATTGGCCTGCAAGCTCTCGCTCTTTACTATCAAAGCGACGAATCCAAGGAAGGCACGCAGGCATTCCTTGAAAAGCGCAAGCCGAACTTCCGCGCCAAGATGGCGAAGTGAGCTCGGCGTGATTGATCTTGAATGGTCTGCTCGCGTTGCACGGGTGACTCTCAATCGGCCACCCGTCAACGCAATGAGTGCCGAGTGGGTTGCGCGCTTCCATTCAATTCTTGACCAACTCGCCGAGCGCGACGACTGGTCCGTGCTTCACCTGCGAAGCGCACAGAAACTCTGGAGTGCTGGAGCCGATCTGCGGCAATTGGAGGTCAATTTCAAGCTTGACATCGAGCAGCAACTGGACTTGGGCCGCAGCTACCAACGCCTGTTCCAGCGTCTGCAAGACGTTCCTGCCATTACCGTTGCCGAAATCGGCGGGACGGCACTTGGCGGCGGTCTGGAACTGGCGCTCTCCTGCGACCTGCGGATTGCATCAAGCCGGGCCAAGTTCGGATTTCCGGAAGTCACGCTCGGGTTGATTCCCGGGGCTGGTGGAACTCAACGGTTGAGTTGGTTGTGCGGGCGTCCCGTTGCGAGTCGGCTCATCCTCACGGGCCAAATAGTCGACGGGGCCGAGGCTCATCGCCTCGGCTTGGTGCAGTGGGTTCACGAGCATGACGCCGTGGCAGCACAGGCGGAATTGCTGGTCGAGCAGTGTGCTGCGCTTCCACGCCACGCTACCGCTGGCGCCAAGGCGGCGATATTCGCTGCCTCAGACCCTTCGCAGGATGGTTTTTTGCGTGAAACGGAAGTCGTGCGCGACTGCCTCCAGAGCGCGGCAACGCGTGAGCTCGTCGCCGCGTTCCTTCGTCGCTAGCGCTGGCCACGACGCTACACAGGGCTGTTGAATTCCACTCGAATCTGGCCCGGGGGGTTCATTGGAAACGGCAAGGAGGACGCCACCGCCACCACAACTTCACGCCGCCATCACGGTCGCGGGAAGGCTCGTCGCTAGAGTGTTACAGATTCCCACTTATACGTAGAAAGGCCGTGATGGACCTCAGCGAAATGAACATCATTGTGACCGGTGGTGCCTCGGGTATCGGTCGCGCCACCGCGCTTCTGCTGGCGGAGCGAGGGGCACGTGTCGTGGTCGGCGACATTGACAAGGAACGCGGTCGCCATCTCGCGACCGAGGCCGGCGAGCGGGGGCTGGCGATCAGCTTCTCGCCCCTCGACCTCGCCGATCCCGCATCGCCCGAGGCTTTCGTGAAAGATGTGCTTCGTTCGGCGTCACGCATAGATGGTCTTGTCAATGCGGCGGGCTGGGACCGGGTCGAACCCTTCATGGAAAACGACCCGGAATTGTGGGTGCAACTGGTCGCCATCAACCTCCTCGGGCCGATCCGGCTTACGCGCCAGGTTCTCACCAGGATGACCGAAGTGAAAGCAGGCAAGATTGTTAACATTTCCAGCGACGCCGGCCGCGTGGGCAGCATGGGCGAGGCGGTCTACTCCGCCTGCAAGGGTGGCAGCATAGCCTTTACCAAGGCCTTGGCCCGCGAGATGGCGCGCTACAAGATCAACGTCAACTGCGTCTGCCCAGGGCCGACCAATACCCCTCTCTTTCATTCGCAGACCAGCGATTGGGCGGTACGCATCCGGGACGGCATGACGCAGGCGGTACCCTTCCGTCGCCTGGCCGAGCCAATCGAGATCGCAGAGGCCATTTCGTTCTTCCTCGGTCCGGGCAGCGACTTCATCACCGGGCAGGTGCTCAGCGTCAGCGGCGGTCTGACGATGGCTGGTTGATAGCACTCATGGGCCCTCACACCATGACCCCTCGCGCGACACTCGTACAAGATGATCCCGAACTCCTGCAAAGTCTACAGGACGCAGCACGGCGGTTCGCGCGCGAACAGCTCTTGCCCAAGTACCTGGCGCGCGACAAGGAACACAGTTTCGACCGTGCCGTCATGTGCCAAATGGGCAAACTCGGCCTGCTTGGCGTCGACCTTCCCGAAGAGCATGGCGGCATGGGGCTCGGCACGCTCGCCAGTGGCATGGTCGGCGAGGCTCTGGCCGGCGGGGACTTCAACTATGCTGCCTACGTCTGCTCGACCGTGTCGGTACTCGGTCGCATCCTGGTCGACAGTGCCCCGCCGGAGTTGGCGCGTGAGTGGCTGCCCAAAGTCGTGCGCGGCGAGACCATCATTGGCCTTGGACTCACCGAGCCGGGAGGCGGTTCTGATGCAGCGAACCTGCGCACGCGTGCGGTGAAAAAGGGTGACCGCTACTTCATCTCGGGCGAAAAGACCTCGATCAGCATGGCGGACCAAGCAGACGGCTTCATCGTCCTCGCCCGCACGGGGACTCAGGAGTCGCGTGCGCGCGGGGTTTCGGCCTTCCTGGTGCCTGGCGACGCCAAGGGCCTGATGCGTACAAGGTTCGACGACGTCGGTAGCCACGTCGTCGGCCGCGGCTCGCTGTTCTTCGACGAAGTCGAAGTACTCGAGGAACAGCGCATCGGCCCGGAAGGCGCCGGCTTCTATCAGGTCATGGCAGGTTTCGACTTCAACCGGGCCGCCATTGGGCTGGAGTGCTGTGGCGCGGCACAGGCTTCGCTTGATGAAACGTGGGCCTACGTCAGCGGGCGTGAGTCTTTCGGCGTCAAGCTTGCCGAGCACCAGGGCGTCAGCTTCCCCCTCGCCGACGGCGAGGCGCGCGTCGAGGCAGCGCGTCAGTTGTGCTATCGCACGATGCGGCTTCGCGATCAGGGCCTGCCGCATACCAAAGAGGCTGCCATGTGCAAGCTGCTCGCACCGCGCACGGCCTACGAGGTCATTCGCCAGTGCCTGCTGAACCACGGGCACTACGGCTATTCCATGGACTCCCCGCACCAACAGCGGATGCGCGACGTGATGGGCCTGGAGATCGGCGATGGCACGGCACAGATCATGATGCAGGTCATCGCCCGGGAGAAACTGCGCGACCACGCTTGAGTCATGCGTGGACCACTGCACGGCGTCGCCGTGGTCAAGATGACCATGATCGGTCCGTGCCCCTTCGCGGGAATAACGTTTTTAAATTAACGTGTCGTGCTACTAACTCAATTACCTACACAAACTTGGCCCTGAAGTAAGTGCCATTTGATTTGTGATCAGGCGCATCGCGAAATACCCGCCGGTGACGGCCATGAGAATGTCTGAACGAGCATTGGTTCGCCAGTCTGCAGCAAGCCAAGGTCGTCATCAATGCCTGGCGCCGTGAATACAACGAGGAGCGTCCGAAGAAATCCTTGGGTGGTTTGACCCCTGCCGCCTATGCCAAAACACTTATCCAGAAACCAGTTACATTAGCCCCGGACTCTAAAGCCCTGTGCTACTGAAAATGGGGGGACGTCGAATCAATGCCAAGTTCGGGCGAGGCACAGTGAAGTCCGCCGCAGAGGGCATCGACAAGCGCTGGCGCATGCGCCGCGAGCGGATGTCTCCGGCGTACACCACGGCGTGGGATGGTCTGATGGTGGCAAAGTAATTATCGCCTTCATTTCCAACATGTATAAATCAGGAGAGAAAGTGCTTACTGAAAACGATGTCGTGAAGGCGGTTTATTGAACGTGTAAAAGGACTCCACGTGTGAGCTACAAGACTCTTGACCGGTATGCCATGCGAGACCTGCAACGGCAGATGACCGACATTCGGCATTGACAACTGTTACAATCTATCGATATATTGAATGATAAAAAGCTTTATTTAACTAAATAGT
This sequence comes from Sterolibacteriaceae bacterium, assembly GCA_043738385.1. Taxonomy (GTDB): domain Bacteria; phylum Pseudomonadota; class Gammaproteobacteria; order Burkholderiales; family Rhodocyclaceae; genus JANYCD01. The sequence goes on along the minus strand of JAYUGL010000072.1, from coordinate 2,053 downwards.
ATAATCTGGAGATTTTATAATGTTCGAGCCTGCGGCAATGGATCGACCTACGACCGGTATTCATCATGACCGGCCCGCTTCACCACTAAGCATTATCCATGAGAGCGACAATCCTTTCGTCACTTTAATGCCCGGGGTTGGCTTGCAATTACTTCAGGTTGATTTGTTGAATAGTTTCTATGTCGTCCGGGTTCGCTTCGCGCCCGGTGTGACGCTGCCAATTCACCAGCATGTCGGGCCTGTGCTAGCGCTTACCGAGAAGGGGGCGTGGCGCTATCTTGAGCACGAAGGGATCAATCGCCGGGGGACCTATCTTCACGAGCCAGCGGGCTCGATCCATACGCTCCATGTGCTGGCCGACAATAAGGAAGATACGGTAGCCTGGTTTGCTGTCTATGGCGCCAATCTTTATCTTAACGAGAAGCTTCAGGTGGAAAGCGTGCAAGACGCTTTGTACATCCTTAAGTTCTATCTTGAATTGTGCGAAGCTGCCGGTCATCCGCGCCCCCATATCATCGGTTATAGCTGAAATAGGTCAGGCCTCCACTGGCCTTGTTCTTGGCTGCGCCAACATCACTTTGAGAGGGGCGGGGCGGGGTGAAGCACCGACGTCCCCCCGATTATCGTTATCTTGAGCACTCCGGCATGGGTGTGCCTCGCAAAATCGTGAAATGTATGAAAGAGCACAACGGGACGGAGCCCGTCCTAATTGAGGACGGAGAGCGTTTCACGATGCGCCTCATTCGTTAGAATCAATTAACAGCCGAGAATTTAAAATTTTGCAGGGATGCCAACCCCAATCCGTGTGAGTCTGGGGAAGTATTCGGGGAACAATTAGGGTAATTGAGGGCGATGCAGGGGAATGTTATTTGTTAACCCATTGGTTTTATGCCCCCGGATTCCCCCCAATGCCCCGTCTATTTAGTTCGAGTCCAATCGCGCCTACCAATAAATCAAGGAGTTAAGAATATTGCTTAACTCTTTTTTTATTGTGGGGTTAGGCCGGGGTTAGGTTATTTGGTCACAAATGGCCACAAAACCGACCGCAGTGTATTTGCAAACGTCATATATATTGCTGCAAGTTGCGCTCTTATCGTATGGGTCGTGAGCTGTCAGTGACAACCCGCCAAGGGGCATTTATGCGTTTTTCGATAAAGCCCGTAACGTCCGCTTCGCGATAGCGTACCAAGCGCCCGGACTTCACGTAGGGAAGATCGTAGCGACCCGTGCAACGCCAAACAGCCAGCGTATGTCCCGTAACGCCAAGAATGTCGGCAACTTGTTCCGATGTCAGTAGTTTAGTGTCCACGTCTTTTTGCTCCTGAATGTGGAAATCATGTTCCGGCGTCTATCCGGACTTGCTTATCGACAGCCTTAAATCCATCGGGTTTTCCGTCCGGCGTGACCGGCACGCAATAGCCGTCTTCGACGCGCCAAGAACGCCGACCATTACACTTGGCGAGCATTTAAGCAACCCCAGATTCAGCAAGCGCCAGCGCAGCCATCCCCTGACCGGAGCGCAACAGCGCTTCCCGGCGTGGATCGCTTTGCTGACGCACCCAGTCAGCTCGTTCAACAGCAAAAAGCCGCTGTTCAACGCGCCAGGTGACGAGGCTGCCCGCCGTGGCGAACACAAGACCCGTGATCGCCACGGCGACCACGACGCGCACCGGACTCATTCGGCGCAACAGGCGCGCGCCAATTTCTTCCGTTTGATGCGCAGAGGCCACCAACACTGCCATGATCGGATCGCCGTCTTCGACCGCGATCCCGCTATGCTCGAAGATGATCGCCCGCAGGCGCTTGGACTCCATCACGGTATCGATCACCACGGCACGGCCCGCAACTGATCGAATACATCGCGGCCAAAGGTCTTGATGCGCTGTTTTTCCATCAGGGTGTAGTCGGGTGATGCCGTCGCTTCACCGATGGTGTGGCGGTTCGTGTTCAGCTTTTGAATATCGTCGCCGAAGGTGGCGGCATTACGTTTGTACAGGGTCACCACGCCAGCTACCTTGATCTTGTTCTGCTGATAGACGCTGGTGTCCATGAA
>JAYUGL010000071.1:0-6482 GCA_043738385.1 Sterolibacteriaceae bacterium | reverse complement strand
GAGGCCGGTGACGGAGGTGCAGCGGTCGTACGCCCCTTCCATTCTTGAAGGACTCGTGACTTCGACTGCCGACATTCAGGCCTGTTAGGTGACCCGGCAGCAACCAGTCTTAACAAAACCTGACGCTCAAAAAAATTCTCCAAGTACCCGCTTTCGCCCGCTCAGGCTTCATTCACGCTACTTCCAAGTTAACCCTTGCCGAGTCCGCGTCCGTAGCGCCACTTGCCGCCCGTCTTCACGCCCATTTAACCATTGATAAAATAGGTTATCAATGGTTGATGGGTAGCAGCTGCGTTTTTAGCGAGTCGCCTTCGACGTCAACAAGAACGAAAGGCCGCTTTACGGATCATCTTCGGCTCACGCTCTCTGCCAGAAGTGGTCGGTGGCAAATAACTGTAATCAGATGTGAAATTCGACTTTTTGCTGCCCACCGACGTGGATCAATCGATCGCTGGTATGCGGTTCCCTAGTCAACTGACTCAAGTCTCGACGCCATAGGCCCGTAGAACTGTCACTCTTCTGTCTGCAATTGACTATGGCGCCAGCGCGATGACACTCGCCATCGCCATCGAGCTCGTGTGGCTCGCGCTCACCAGCCAGCATCCAATGCCTTGCTGCTTCGCAATGGTCACCAAATGCCGGTGTAGCACGACCGATGGTGCGCCTGTTCGCTTAGAAACGACTTCGACATCCGTAAACGCAATGCCATCACCCCATCCCCTTCCGAGTGCTTTTAGTACGGCCTCCTTGATGGCAAAGCGCGCGGCAAGCCTTTCTATTCTGTTACCGCCTTCGTTTGCCGCGACAAGTTCCTCTGAGGTGAAGTACCGATCCAAATAGTCGCTTGCCTGCTCGTTCACCAGACGCGCAAAATCCGGCACATCGACAACATCCACGCCATGGGCTACGACGTTCCCGAAATTAAAAGGCTGCCTTGTATCAGTCATCCTGCTTCGCGCGCCTTTCTGCAAATTCAAAAATAATCAAGGCTTGCGTGGAGACTTTTTTCGTGCGAGATCTGGCGGTCCGAGATAGGTCAGGTTCTTCGCATCTTGATCGACGAGAATTCTTCCGCCGCCACCACTCAGAACCTGGCGCCACACCTCGAATCCGAGCAGGATTGCGCTCTGCCACTCACCTAGCGACCGCTCTCGCACCTCAAGAAGCGAAGTCACACCCTTAATCGTGCGCAGCAACTTATAGTCCAAATCTCCGACGCCTTCAAGCCATCGATGCTCCTTTGCGTAGTCGAACACCAGGGCTGCGACACCCTCATCCAGAACCTGGGCCCTGCCACCGTCCTGGACCTCGTCCACCTGCGGAACGCTCTTACGCTTTCTTTTCAGCAACTTTCGAATAACAGGCGACCAACCGAGTACGGCGACGTACCCCAGATGGAAGACGTCATGAAACCGATATCCATCGGGGTCATCAGCGTTGTCAGTCAGGTCATCGCCAATCTTGCTGCCGTTGATGCGCATTCGAATCTTTTTGCGACCCTTAACGACGACCTCGCTGAGTTCGACTTCGAATTGTCGAGGTAGCCGCTCCTTCTCGTCGAACCCAGCATCAAAAGCACGGCCCCCGGTATCCTGCGGTCCCCAGCGATCCCGCGTCTTTTTCAGATTTGCTTGCGCGATATCGCCAAGCTTGAGATCAAACTTCACCGCCACATTAGCGACGTACCAGAGCAGGTCGCCCAATTCTTCCGATACACGCTCCCTGAATAGGAGATGGGAATCACCGTCTCGTAGGTGCTTTTTGTACTCACTGAGCAATTCGCCCGTCTCACCTGCCAGCCCGAGCAAGGGAACCACGAGGTCGGCTCCTGTGTCCCCACCTTTATGCCGTGAAGGAACGCGATCGGTCTCCTGCGCTTGTCGCTGGTAGGTATTCAAGTTCATTACGAGCTTCCTAAATCCAAGGTTGACTGGGCAGTTGCCCTATTCGCGGCGTTCACACCCCGCACAGAGTTGACGCGTCGGGAAAGATCCGCCTCGATCTTCGAGTTGATGCCCCACTTGGGTGGGTACCAAGGCAGTTCCAACGGGCCTGTGGGAGAGAACTTTTGCTTGATGCGCGTTCGCCCGGAAATGCCGGCCACGTCTGGGTGAGCGACCCGCGCATACTTGTCGACCTCACAGAAGAGGTTCTGGCAATCGATTAATTGCAGCCGGCGCCCCCACAAAGTTTGGAACTTGATGCCTAGCCGCTCGAACTCGCGCTCCTGGTTGTCGGCCATCAATCGGATTAGTTCGGCTTCGTTCAGGCCCGCGCTTTCACTAAAGCACTTTCTGAGGCCATCGCGAGCACCGGGACCTGGTATGACGAAATCCATCTCCGAAAAGTCGGTGACTTCGCTGTAGTTGATGTCCGTCACGAACTGGTATGCCAGAAAGTCCCCAATCGTGGGATAGCTCCTGAGCAGCTCGAATGCGGTCTGCATCTTCGTCAACTGCCCCAACTGGCCCGCAAGGTCGTCAGCCATCATTCGTTCCAGAAGGCGCAAATGGTTTTGATGCTTGGCCGTATGTCCAAAGGCGGAGCCGCCGGGCGGCATGATGTAGGCGGCCGAATAGATACGGCCCCCTGCCCGCATCGCTTGGCTCAGAACTTTGTCGTAGTGCTCGAACTTGTAATTCTTGAACGTGATCTCGCCAAAAGTGTGCTCAAGTAACTTCCACGTGTCGATCTTATTGAAGAGCTTGAACAGCAAAGTACGGAAGAGCACCTCAGACGACGACTTCGGAAGATCGTCGCGGTAGATCACATGCCTGATCAAGTATTGGCTGACACGGTCCGAAGCGCGATATGGGTTTGTAAACTTGTGAATTGCAATCACCGGATCGGTAGTCCACGGTGCTGGTTTGCTCTCCAATCGTCGGCAGAAGATGTTCTGCCGCTCCACAGCGAACCGCCAGTAGCTATCGAATACCGGCGTCACTTTGATCGGCAGCAGGTGCGACGGACCGGAAACGGGCACGGGTGCAGTCACTGAGTGGCCATCCAAAACTAGGCCGCTTTTACTAATTCCAGCCCTCACGCGGCAATCTCAACATCTTGCGCTGACACTTTCACCTTCTCAGCTGCCTGCAGCGGTGCAGAACAATTTGCGCGGGCCGCCGCGATCAAAGGCTGAAGATCGGCGTCCGACTTGGATATCCGCTCGAACTTTGCGACGCCGACGACAACATTCATTCTTAAAAGCTTGGTTTTCATTTCATGGGCCATGAAGGCGCCCAGTTGGGCAATGCCGAGGTAGTTGCCATACGCCTTTACGAAAAGCTGCTGTGTCGCGTAGAAAGCGTTGATGACCAGTCCCTGCTTGGTCGGCTCGAAGCTGACGTGCTGAAGACAGGGGAACTGGAGTTGCGCGTCAGCTACGTGGTCTCGGGCTGGATCAAATACGCTCGCCTGAAACATCGACCGCCGCACGCCATCCCGTCCTTCAAACTGGGAAAGAATCCATTCGAGCTGATTGCCATCGCAGGGACCGCGCCCGTACCCGGTCATTCGCTCGAAATAGAGACCGCGGCGGTTGTCCCGCGGATTCATTGCCTGGTAGCGCGGGAATGCATCCCTGTAGTACCGAAACAGCGCGGCGCGATCGCCTTGGGCGACATGCCACAAGCGCTGTGGGAAGATCGTGAACGCAACATCATCGACACTGCGCATGCGTTTGGCGAAAAACAGCGCATCGAGAGCCTCGCGGATGGCCGGTGTCTCCTGGACTGCACCGCCTTCATCGAAGCCGGTCACGCTCAAGATCAAAGGCGATATCTCGGGACCTGCGTGATCAATGACGTGGAGCATTGCCTTAGCCCAGGCTCGCGAAATGTCAGGCTCGTCCACGAGGAGCGGGCCAATCGAATGGGAAAGCTTAGTCATCTACAGTCTCCTCAAGGTGACGGAATCGAGCCAGGCCAACGTACTGGCGCCGGGCAATACGGACATAGGTCGCCCACGGCGTGCCGGGTATTGCCACTCGCGTGATGCCACACTTTGCAGCGCGAAAGAGTCGCCCGGCAGCCAGCTCACGCTCAGGCGCGAGCATTGATACGTCCACGACCACACCCGATGGAAGGAGCAGCAGCGCGTCCTGCTCAATGTCGAGCGTTGGTGAATTCCAGTGCTGATCGGCTACCGTGAGTGGCATGGAAACAACCTCGCCCAACAGCTCCGTGCGGATCATCTTTGGCGTGATCCGCCCGAGGCAATCACGCTGCACCTGGTTGATCATGTTGATGCCGTAGGCAAGGTGATTCACCAGAGTCGCCTGCCCTACACCGAAGTTGCAGGCGATGGCGTACATGTCGAGGGCTGTTGCGCGGTTCGGGTCCAGGCCGCGCTTCGCAAACGCCTCCCGCAGGCCAAGCGTTGGCATTAAGACGAAGGCCGCGAAAGCGTCAGCCAGTATTTCGTTCGGAGGGCGATCGGCGCTATTGGCCTGATCTTCCCGCAACTCGTCGATGGTCGAGCCGTGCCCGAAAACGTGATGCCCCAGTTCGTGCGCGCATGTGAAAGTTCGTCTCGCTAAAGGCCTGAGCACAGAAACATGGATGCGCGGCTTCGGGGTCCGGTCGTACATGCCCTCCATATTGATATCGTTGAAGCGGACTGCGACGTTGTGCGCCTCGCACAAGCCATAGATACAGGCAGGACTCTTGAGATCCACGCCCGCCTTCAAGCGCGCCGTTATTGACGCCTGCATGCCTTGCATCACCAGGGCTTTTCGCCCTGCGGCCGACGTGTTCAAGAGCTGAGCACTCATTTGCTCCCCCCTCCCTCTACGGCGTCCGAGCTACGCATCGACGCCAGCAACCGCAGCAGTCGGTCCAGGTCGTCGGGTTTCAGCTTGCTCAGTTCGCGCGCGGCAAGCTGGAGTCGCGGATCATTTATTTCAAGCTGTTCGGCGGTTTCGCCCAGTAGCCATGAAACGGTCACATCGTAGGTCTCCGCAAATTTCGTCAGTTCTTCTGCAGAGACACGGCGATTGCCGGCCTCGATCTCAGAAATCGTCGGCCGATGCATCTGCAGCAACTTGGCCACCTGACCTTGCGACAGACCTGCGGCCTTTCTGGCCTCTCGCAGGCGTTCGGCGAGCGCCGAGCGGTGGGTGTCTGAGCTGTCCGTCATTGCGCGTTCGCCTGCTTGGGTTCAGCCACAGCATGGGCTTCTAAGAGGGCAACTACCTTTGCCACAATCTCGTCGATCGTCAGCGCAATGCAGGAATCGTCCTGCCGGAAGATGTTCACATCATTGGCGATGCTGATCCCGAGCTTTGCGCCTAGCATGCCAATGGCTACGGGCCATATCTTGCTATCGAACTTTGGTAGTTCCTCGATAGGTTTCGTCGCGCCGCCAAGCGGTGGGCACTCAAGCTCGCTTGTGGCTTGTATGTTCTGCAGAACTTCCACCAGGGCCGTCTGAATCAAAGCAGCATCCATTTGGACCTCCATGTAAGCCATTACGGCCGGTAAGAATATCTTACCAAATTTTTTGAGTTGCTGCAAACGGTATTTCAGCGAACGAGGATGGAATTCGAACGTCAAGCTTCAGAGTAGAGCAGTCCACCGAGTAATGAAGCTGTTGCCGACCGGTTTAGGAAACAGCCGACATAGGCGGCGCATTCCAACGTCGGCACTTAGTCTCCTTGCATCATCTAGGCGCCTCGACCGAGTGGCCGCTGTTGGTAAAACCTGACGCTCAAAAACCTCTCCGGATATCTGCTTGCGCCCGCTCAGGCGTCCTTCACGCCACCTCCAAATGAACCCTTGCCAAGTCCGCGCCCGTAGCGCCAGTTGCCGCCTGTCTTCACGTTGCTTATTTGATGAAACGGTTATAGATATGTATTTAGCAATCGTGCCTATCATGAATGATAACGTCCTTTATCATTCATGATAGGATGCCTTGGAATGTCCCAAGCCGTTACCAAGATCCAGCCCAGCGCGCTGGCCACGCTGCCGGCGCTTTTCACGCCGGACGCCAAAACGGCCAAACGCACCCTCGAATTCTTCACCGCGCAGATCCGCAACCCGAACACCCGCCGGGCCTATGCACGCGCGGCCAGCCGCTTTGCCAGCTGGTGCGCTGAATACGGCATTGAGGATTTACAGGCCGTCGAACCCGTTCACGTCGCCGCCTATATCGAAACCCTGCAGCTGCAGCTGACCGCGCCCTCGATCAAGCTGCAGCTCGCCGCCCTGCGCGTGCTGTTTGACTGGCTGGTGGTTGGCCAAATCATTCCAAGCAACCCTGCCTCCTCGGTGCGCGGGCCAAAGCATTCGGTCAAAAAGGGGAAAACGCCGGTGCTCGCGGCTGATGAAGCGCGGACGCTGATCGACGCCATCGACACCTCCACCATCACCGGCCTGCGCGACCGTGCGCTGATCGGCCTGATGGTCTACACCTTCGCCCGCGTGGGCGCGGTGATCAAGATGCGGGTGGAAGACGTCTATGTGCAGGGCCGACGCACCTGGATA
>JAYUGL010000070.1:0-6520 GCA_043738385.1 Sterolibacteriaceae bacterium | reverse complement strand
TTCGTGCCTTCCTCCGGCTCCGAGAAGTAGCGCCAGTTGACGCCGGGATGGTCGATGAACAGCGCGAAGCTGATCGGCAGCCACGCCAGCGGGTGCCCCGCCTTTCCGGCCTCGATCAGCAGCACCTTGTTGCCCGGTTTCTCGCTCAGCCGATAGGCAAGCGCCGCACCTGCGGAACCGGCACCGACGATGACATAGTCATAGGGTCCGCCGTCCAATTCGACTATTCCGTCTTTGTTCATAGCTTTTTTATCTTGATTGATTGTGTTGGCACGACACTGGCCAGGGGATCTATCAGTCAGTGCACCGAGGGCGGCTGCCAGCGCAACACCCACGATTCAGCAAGGCCCGTGAAAGCGTTGAGGATTCCCGCAACAATTGCCAGCACGATCAAGATGGCGTAGACAGACGCCAATTTGAACTGGTTCGAGTACAGCGCGACCAACTGCCCGAGCCCATTGCGGGAAGAGATGAGTTCTGAAGCGACCACGCCCAACAGCGAGTAGATGACGCCCAGGCGGACTGCAGCGAAGAGGCTGGGCATGGCGACAGGAAGCAGTACCTTGAAGAAGATTTGGACCTTCCCAAACCCCATGACCGTCGCCATGCGAACCATGTCTGGATCAGCGCTCTTCACGCCGGCCCGGGCATTGAGGATGAAGACAAACACCACAACGCTGGTTGCCAGAACCACTTTCGCCAGTAGACCGATACCGAACGCAATGATGAAGACCGGCGCCAACGCGATACGGGGCATACTGTTCAGACCGCTGAGAAGAGGCGAGACAGCCGCCTCCACGCGAGGAAGCAACGCCAGGCTGAGACCAACGATGGTTCCGATGACCGCAGCTATCGGCAGCGCGATGAGAACCGCTTGCATGGTGTGCCACAAGTTTTCCTGCAAGTCACCGCTACTCACCAACTCACTGAACGCACTCCAGACCTCGGCCGGACCCTTACCGAGGGCTGGGCCCCCGAACGGATAAACCAGCTGCCAGATCAGTAGCACGAGGCCTAGAACAGCCGCCTGATGCACGAAGCTGTTGTCCCGAAGAAATCGCCCGATCGTCAGTAGCGGCCCTGGCGCCGGTGTGCCATAGGCCGCCGAGTCGCTCGTGCCTGGAACGTCAACGCTGCCTGGAGCTCTCATGATCCGTCCTACGTGGCGCAGCCGGGGATGACCAGGTCACTGTGCTTCGGCACGTAGCCGTCAGCCATGAACTTGCCTTGCGCTTCCCACTTGGCTGGGGTGAATTCGATGCCGTGGAACGATGTCTTGTACTGGTTCCAGAGCGCCAACCCTTCAGCCTGGCTGACCGCCATGTTCTCAGCCGAGTACGCACCCATCGCTGCTTCGTTCTTCGGATCCATCATGAAGGCGTACGCCTCGGCACTCGCCTTGCACACCGCCTGCACGATCTTCGGATTGGCGGTTGCGTACGCACACGTCGTCGTGATCCCCGACTGAACCAGATTGGCCAGCGTCTGCGGATTCCCTTTAGACCAATTGGCCACCATCTGGAAACCCGGACTCCTCTCCAACTGTTGATAGATCGGCGGATACACCAGTATCACATCCACCTGCTTGTTCTGGAATGCCGCAACTGCCGTCGCGTTGGCGCCCACAGCAATGAAGGTGACGTCCTTCGACGCGACACCGGCCTCCTTCAACAACATCTCAACCCAGCGATGGGTACCCGACCCCAGCGCCACCACCCCAATCCTCATGCCCTTCAGATCCTTGATCGATTCCGGAAAACCACGACTCAGGTTCGGCAGCTTCAAATCAGGCTGCGCTACCAGGTCAGCGACGTTTCCCAAACCACCCGTCAAAAACTTCAGGCATTGCCCCTGTTTGACCAGCGGCCAACTCAGCGACGGCGACGCATCTGCAAATTCAGTCGAACCACCCACCAGCGACGCCACGATCGACGGCCCCGACGGAATCGTCGTCAACTTCCCTGTCACACCATGCTTGGCCAGAAAACCCATCTTGATCATGACGGCCGTCGGCGTATTGACCAGCCCTCCTGGGAACACCGTGAAAGTCGCCGTCCCCAACGAGGGCGCCGGCTGCGCAAAAGATGGACTACCAACCACCACCAATGCGGCCGCAACAACAGCCCCAACGCGAACCGCGCTGCGCCGCAAACCCATGATCGAATTTCTCATAAAAGCCATGATCGAATCTCCTAAAGTAAGTTAACCGAGCAAAAGGACCACAAACAAACAACAGAATAAAAACACACGGTCTTGCTAAAGTCCGAGCCGGTAGAGCCGCACCGCCGTGCCGTGAAACGGCCTTGTCAGCCGTACACATGCCCTTCGCAAGCCGCTTGCAGGCGTTCCAGTAGACGCCGTAGCGATGCTGCCTGGAACTCTCACGATCCGTCCTACGCAGCGCATCCGGGGATGACGACGTCACTGTGTTTCGGCACGTAGTCATCGACCAGGAACCGGCGTTGCGCTTCCCACTGATTTGGAGTGAAGACGATGTTGTTGAACGACGACTTGTACTGGCTCCAGAGCGCCAACCCCTCAGCCGGGCTAACCGCCAGATTCTCGGCGGTGAACACACCCATCGCCGCTTCGTTCTTCGGGTCCATCATGTAAGCATGCGCATCAGCAATCGCCTTGCACACCGCCTGCACGATCTTCGGATTAGCGTCCGCGTACGAACACTTCGTCGTGATCCCCGCCTGAACCAAATCCATCAACGTCGGCGGATTTCCTTTCGACCAATTGGCCACCATCTGGAAACCAGGACTCTTCTGCAACGGGTTATAGATCGGCGGATACACCACCATCACATCCACTATCTTGTTCTGGAACGCGGCAACCGCCGACGCATTGACACCAACACCGATGAACGTGACATCCTTCGGCGACATCCCGGCCTGCTTCAACAACATCTCCACCCAGATTTGGGTCGCCGACCCAAGCGCCACCACCCCGATCCCTAACCCCTTCAGATCCTTGATCGATTCCGGAAAACCACGACTTAGGTTCGGCAGCTTCAAATCAGGCTGCGCCACCAGATCACCGGTGGCCCCCTGCCCGCTAGTCAAATACCTTAAACACTGACCCTGCTTGATCAACGGCCAACTCAACGCCGGATTTGCATCCGCAAAATCAGTCGAACCGCCCACCAACGACGCCACAATCACCGGCCCCGTCGCAAGCGTCAACAACTCCCCTTTCACGCCGTACTTGGCCAGAAAACCCTTCTTGATCATGATGCTCGTCGGAGTATTCACAAACCCCCCGCCGACCACCGTAAACGTCGCCGTTCCCAACGAGGGCACCGACTGCGCAAAAGATGGACTACCCAGCAGCGCCAACGCAGCCGCAACAACAGCCCCAACGAGCGCCGCACTGCGCCGCAAACCCATCATCGAATGTCTTGACAAAGCCATGCTCGCATCTCCTAAAGTAAGCCAATCAACCAAAAGAACCACTCACAAACACCTGAAAAAGAGGCACCCGGTCTGGCTAAAGTCCGAGCCGGTAAAACCGCGACGCCGTGCCGTGAAACAGGTCGGCTTTCTCAGCCGTACTCATGCCCTTCGCAAGCCGCTTGCAGGCGTTCCAGTAGACCCCGTAGCCGTACGAGACCTTGTCGACGGGGAAGTTGCTCTCGAACATCGCGCGCTTCGGACCGAAGGCCTCGATGCAGGTCTCGACATAGGGCCGCCACGCCGTTGCCAGCTGCTCGGAGCTCGGCGCGTTCTCGCCCTCGTGAAAGTCGAAGCCGAACAGCTTCATGCCCATGCCGCCCAGCTTCACGTGGACGTTGGGGCAGGCCGCCAGCTCCTTGATGCGCTGGCTCCAGTCGGCGAACACCGCGTCGCGCTTTCCCTGAAAGCGACCGACCCCGATCGGGGCACCGACGTGGTCGAGGCAGATCTGCGTGTCCTGGAACGCGCGCGCCAGATCGACCAGGTCGCCGAGCTGGGGATGAAACATGAAGGCGTCGAAGCTCAGGCCGAGCGGCGCCAGTTGCGCAAAGCCCTCGCGCACTTGTCTGTCGAGCAGCAAGCCCTGCGGCCGCGTCACCGCACCGCCCCACAGGGGTTGCTGCGGATCGCTGGCGGTGATGAGCCGGACGCCGCGGAAGCGGCCGCCGCCGGCCGCGATCATGGCCTCTAGCACCTGAGCCACACCCGAACCGGGCGTGAGATCAGCGTGGCCGACGATGCCCGCACATGCGAGTGCCTTGCCGTAGTTGCCGCTTGCGCTCATCGCCGCCGCGCCGTTGGCGAACTCGACTTCGCCTACCGGCCGCATCTCGACGGGACCGTCGGCACGGTACATCGACATCCACTCGACAAAGACGGTTGCAAGCACGTTGTGTCCGCTCGCGAGATCGGCCAGCAATTCGGGCATCAAGTAGGTGCCATGCACCGGCCGGTCAAGCAGGTGATGGTGCGGATCGATGATCGGCAGGTCAGGCTCGAGGATTTCCTCTTTCCGCCTGGCGAGCCACTCCGGCCGAACGGTGGGATGGGGGCTGGTCGCGCTCACCATGGCCGCTTTCTCCCCGGCACCAAGTGATCCGTCTTCTGAATCAGAGGGTTGGTCTTCCAGAGGCTTCCCAAGGCCAATGGCGACTTCCACTGGAAGGGCTTGCGCGTCAACGCCTTCTCGTCGAGGTCGATGCCGAGCCCCGGCTTGGTCGGAAGCTCGATGTAGCCGTCCTTCGGCAGCGGGAACGACCCGTCCATAAGGACGTCTTCGTAGAGCGCGACGTCGCGCACGAAGAATTCCTGGATCAGGAAGTTCGGCGAGGACGCGTCCACGTGTACGTTGGCGGCAAGCATGCAGGGGCCTTGCTCGAGATGCGGCGCGAGGGCCGTGAAGGAGGCGTGCGCCATCGCCGCGATCTTCTTCATCTCCAGGATGCCGCCGCAGTGGATGAGGTCGGGCTGCGCGATCGCCACCGCTTCTTTTTGGAAGACCTCCGCCCATTGCCACTTGGTAATGAACCGTTCGCCAGAGGCAACCGGGATCTTGATCGCATTCCTCACCCTGGCCAATGCGTCCACGCTGGCTTCGGGAGGGATCGGTTCCTCAAGCCAATAGGGACGGAACTCCTCGAGGTCGCGCGCCGCCTGGATGGCGTCCTCGGGACTCAGGCGCCCGTGCGCCTCGACGCATAGCTCCACGTCGTCACCCACCGCTTCCCGGATGGCGCGCACGATGTCCTTGACCCGCCGCGCATCCTTGCGGGGCACGAAGAGGTCACTCCCCGGATCAAGCCACGGGTCGAATTTCAGAGCGGCGTAACCCGCCGCGACCGTGTCCGCTGCGACCTTGGCCAACCAGTCGATCTTGCTGATCTTGGAGTCCTGCGGCTGCGGCGTTCTGATCCAGGAGTTGCCGTATACCGGGATGCGCGGATGGCAGGCGCCGCCGAGGAGCTTGTAGATCGGCACGCCAAGGCTCTTGCCCAGGATGTCCCACATGGCGATCTCGATCCCCGCCATCGCATTGAGCAGCGTGTCGTCCGGGCGCCGGTAGGCGTCGCGGTAGACCGTGTTCCACAGCAGCTCGATCTGCCCCGGGTCCTGCCCGATGAAGTAGGGCTTGATCTCCTGCACCGTGGCTTCGCAGGCCCGCTCGCGCCCCATGCCGCCAGCCTCGCCCCATCCGTAGATGCCTTCGTCCGTTTCGACCTTGACAAACACTAGGTCATTGAACGGACCGTTGTACGGAAACGTCTTGACGTCGGTGATTTTCATTTGGTAGTTCTTTCTCTGTGATTTGTTCAGTGGTTCGGCTTTTGAAGGAGCGGGTTGGTCTTCCACATATGTCTCAGCACCAGTGCCGGCCGCCAGGCGAATGGTTTGCGGGTCAGGGCGTTCTCGTCGAGGTCGATGCCCAGCCCGGGTTTTGTCGGAAGCTCGATGTAGCCGTCCTTCGCCATGGGAAACGATGCGTCTTTCAGGATGTCATGGTAGAGCTGGATGTCGCGCACGAAAAATTCCTGGATCACGAAGTTCGGCGTGGACGCGTCGACATGCACGTTGGCGGCAAGGTGGCAAGGACCTTGCTCGGTATGCGGCGCAAAGGCCGTGAACGAGGCTTGAGTCATCGCGGCGATCTTCTTCATCTCCAGGATGCCGCCGCAGTGGATCAGATCGGGCTGGGCGATCGCCACCGCTTCCTTTTGCAGGACCTCCGCCCATTGCCACTTGGTGATGAAGCGTTCGCCGGAGGCGACCGGGATCTTGATCGCATTCCTCACCCTGGCCAGCGCATCCACGCTGGCTTCGGGAGGGATCGGTTCCTCGAGCCAATAGGGGCGGAACTCCTCGAGGTCGCGCGCAGCCTGGATGGCGTCCTCGGGGCTCAGGCGCCCGTGCACCTCGATGCAGAGCTCCACCTCGTCACCCACCGCCTCTCGGATGGCGCGCACGATGTCCTTGGCCCGCTTGGCATCTTTCCTGGAAGCGAAGAGGTCGGTCCCCGGATCGATCCACGGGTCGAACTTCAGGTTGCTGAAACCCATGGCGACGGT
>JAYUGL010000069.1:0-38832 GCA_043738385.1 Sterolibacteriaceae bacterium | reverse complement strand
CTTATGCGTTGCTGACCAAACCACGTGACATCCTGCGCGCACAACTGATCAAACAACAAAATGCGCACATCGCAGCGGGCTTAAGGTAGTGCCATTGGACCACGGCTCCTTAATTATTGATCCCGCGTAATGGCTTGGTCTCGCTGGAGGCCAGGTTTGAGAACCACGTATTCATCAACATCTTTCAGAAAGTACGGCAATGCTGACAAAAATACATCAAGCCTTCATTACAGCAGTAATGGCGCTTTTCTTCTCTTCTGCTGTACACGGTGCAGATGGAGTTAACGACCAGCCAGAGCAACAAGCAAAGAAAAAGATTGCGGTCATCGCGGTTTCTGATCCGAAAGAAGTAATCGTCGAAAATCGTGGCAGTCCACTTGGTTTTCTTGCCTTTCCGGGTTTCCTCATCATAAAAGCAATCACAGAGAAACGCAGCGCAGAGCTAGTGATAGTTTTACGCAAGAATGCCGTTCAACCAGGAGACGAGATGACCGCCGCACTGGTTGAACAATTGACGCTGGCTGGATATTCGGTTGACCTTATCAAAGATGGAATACGCGTTGAAGGTGAGCCGAACGAGATCGATTTGGAGAAAATAAACACTGACGCAGAAACAATTCTGGTCGTCAAATTTGATGGCTTTGGGCTATTTTCCGGCTTTAGGACAACAAAATTTCTCCCGAGAGTAAATATAGATTTCGAGCTTCTCAGGAAGAAAGATCTCTCGACAATCCACTCACAATCGATCGATTACGGCGCCGATGCATCCAAAGCAAATTCGGAAGAAATTCCTTCCGACACTAAATACGCCTACCCGTCATTTGAAGATGCTCTCAACAGACAAACTGAAGTCATCGAAAGCTTTCGGGCCGGCTTTCAGCAAATATCGTCGCAGCTCGCAAAACAACTAAGGGAGCAATAGGAGCAATAGGGGACAGACCACCATTCTTTTCCTTTTCCACCACCCTCAGCGCAGCCCCGCCACGTCCTGCATGTCAAACAGGCCGGATTTCCAGCCAATCAGGATAATAGGAATAATAGGGGGCACGGTTTCCACCCCGCCACAATTATCCCATCATGCCTTGCCCACCAACGCCAGCGCTTCCGCCCTGACTTGACGATAAGGACACGCAATTAAATTTCGTCGCGGAGGTTAAAGCGAGGTTAAAGGGTTAAAGAGGCCAGGCACGCAATCAAATTTCGCCGAGCCAAATTCCATCACAACTCAGTCTCAATCGTTGATATCAAGCCGACTGCCCTATATATTGGTCTGGGAGTAATCAGGGGCAGACCACGATTCGCCGTAAACCCGCATAAACAAAAAACTTGCGCTCAGGCACTCGCGGATATACACTTCAACACGTTAGTATATCCATCGAGACAGCCATGAATCTGATCGTTTCCAAATGGGGTAACAGCCTCGCGGTGCGCATTCCCGCTGAAGTGGCCCGCGAACTGGCCTTGAAGGAGGGCGCGGTGGTCGAATGCGAGACCACGCCCGCTGGCACGCTCGAACTGGTCCCCGCAGACAAGAAAACGCGCGCCAAGTGGTTGCAGGACCATTTCGCCCGCGTCAATACCCGGTTGGCCGGGCAAAAGCTGACTACGCCGTCTTCCCGTCTGCTGCGTGAAGAAGAAAGGTATTAAGCCGCTCAGGGTTTATGTGGACACCAGCGTCCTGGTGGCCGCCCACACCCGCGAGCCGCATACCGACCTGGCCCAGAGCTGGCTTGCCGCCCAGGGCGGCAGTCGGTTGATACTCTCAGCGTGGATGCTGGTGGAATGCGACAGCGCGCTGTCCATCAAGCGACGCCGCAAGGAACTGGACGCAGCGGGTCAGGCCAAGGCCATCGCGGAAATTGACACCTTCGCCCGGCAATTCGAGCCCCTTGCCGTACCGACCGAAGCCGATCATAAACAAGCGCACGAAATGTGCCGGCATGCCGCCTCGCGCCTGCGTGCCGGCGATGCCCTGCACCTGGCCATGGCGCGGCGTCTTGGCGCCACGTCTTTCGCGACACTGGACGAGGTGCTCGCCGCGAACGCCGCCTCTCATGGATTGACGGTGGCCATCACGCTGCCGTAGGGTGGAATTAAAGGGATCAATAAAAAAACTGAAAGGAAGGGTATTGCCACAGGCAGTACCGCAACCGATCCGTTGCCGCGAATCTTGGATGGGTCAGCGGGTGTGCAGCTTCTCTTGCAGCCAGACCTTGATCAAGGATTGATAGGGAACGTCGCGGGAATTGGCGGCGGCTTTGAGGCCGTCAAGCAGATGTTGCGGCAACCTGAGCGAAATCGTCTTTGTCGAGGGTTTTGGATTTGGCAGCACGGCACGCTAGAGTCAAAAGTAGAGTCAAAAGGGCCTGGCACGCAATTAAATTTCGCCGTGCCAAATTCCATTACAACCCAGTCTAAATCGTTGATATCAAGTAGACTAGTCTATATACTGGTCTGAATCATCACATGGTGGGAGAGCGCCATGAAAATTCAAATTGGTTCGTATGAAGCGAAAACAAAGCTTCCCGAATTGCTGCGGCAGGTTAAGACCGGGAAGAGCTTTACCATCACCAATCGCGGGGAAGCCATCGCGGATTTGGTGCCCAGCATGGGAGCGCGGGCGAATGACAAGGTCGCGGCGGCGGAAAAGCTCAAGACCTTCATGCGGGCCGATCCGGTGCGGGGGGTGAATATCAGGCAACTCATCGAGGACGGGCGCGCGTGAGCTTTGTCCTCGACAACTCGGTGACCATGCGCTGGTTTTTTGGCGACGGCAAACCCCAGGAACTTGCCTATGCCGGAAAGGTGCTTGATGCGATGAAAGTGGGAAGCGCCTGCGTGCCCGTGACCTGGGGTCTTGAGGTGGCAAACGTCATTGCCAGGGCGGAAGCAAAGGGTTTGGTGACGGAAGCACGCAGTGGAGCATTTCTTGAGATGCTGGAAGGCGTGGATATCGAGGTGGACGCGGCGACATTCGCGCACGCGCTGTCTGGCACCCTGCAACTGGCGCGGCGCTACAAGTTATCCGCTTACGACGCTTCATACCTTGAACTGGCCGTGAGATTGGGTATCCCGTTGGCCACGCTTGACGAAAACTTGCAGAAGGCCGCGAAAAGAGCGGGCGTGAAAAAGTTTGGATGAACGACCTATCCTGCGAGAGCTTCCCGTAGCGCCGTGACCAGCGCCGCGCACTGCGCATCGGTGCCAACGGTGATGCGCAGGAACTGATCGATGCGCGGCAGCTTGAAGTGGCGCACGATGACGCTGCGCTCGCGCAGTGCCTTGGTCAATTCGGCCGCATCGTGTGCAGGGTGGCGGACGAAGATGAAATTGGCGGCCGAGGGTAGTACGTCGAAGCCCAGTTTTTCAAGGTCCGTATTCAATTGCTCCCTGCTGCGCATGACCGCCGTGCGTGTCTTCTCGAAGTGCTCCACATCCTCGAAGGCGGCCACCGCGCCGGCGATGGCGAGGCGGTCGAGCGGATAGGAATTGAAGCTGTCCTTGACCCGCTCCAGCGCTTCGATCAGGTCCGGATGCCCAATCGCGAAGCCAACCCGGAGGCCGGCCAGGCTGCGGGCTTTGGACAGCGTTTGCACCACCAACAGGTTGGGATGCCGCTGCGTCAGCGGGATGACGGTGGGAATCACCGCGCCGCCGAAATCCACATAGGCTTCGTCGACCACCACCACGGAATCTTGGTTGGCCGTCGCCAGCCGGTCGATTTCGGCCAGGGCGAGCAGGCGGCCGGTGGGGGCGTTGGGGTTGGGAAAAATGATGCCGCCGTTCGGTTGCCGATAGTCGTCAACGCGAATCTCGAAGCTGTCGGTCAACGGCACGGTGACGTACTCAATGTCGTACAGCCCGCAGTAGACCGGATAGAAACTGTAAGTGATATCCGGAAACAACAGCGGCGCTTCATGCTTGAGCAAAGCTTGAAACACATGCGCCAGCACTTCGTCGGAACCGTTGCCGACGAACACTTCGCGCGGCGTGATGCCATGGTAGCTCGCGATCGTCTGCTTGAGTCGCTCGGCGGTGGGGTCGGGATAGAGCCGCAGGCTGTCGCCAAGTTCGGCCTGGATCGCCGCCAGCACGCGCGGTGAAGGGCCGTAGGGATTCTCGTTGGTGTTGAGCTTGACCAGATCGGGCAGCTTGGGTTGCTCGCCCGGCACGTAGGGGGTCAGGCGGCGGACGGTATCGCTCCAGTAGCGGCTCATGCGGTGTTGGGGTGAATGGCAGGCGGAGAGCGGCGTGGCGGTGCGCCAACGGATTGAAATGGTATCATGCGGCCGTTACGCATTTCTGCGATCCTTTCAGTAACTCTTCAGCGACTACAGGCCATGCGGCAAGCCGAAATCTCCCGCAACACTCTGGAAACCCAGATCACCGTCCGGCTCGATCTGGATGGTTCGGGTAAATCGAAACTCGACACCGGCATCGGGTTTTTCGATCACATGCTCGATCAGATCGCCCGTCACGGCATGATCGATCTGGAGGTGAAGGCCAAGGGCGATCTACACATTGACGGCCATCACACCGTGGAAGACATCGGCATCACCATCGGTCAGGCGCTGGCGCAAGCCATCGGCGACAAGAAGGGCTTGCGCCGCTATGGTCACGCCTATGTGCCGCTCGACGAGGCGTTGAGCCGCGTGGTGGTGGATCTGTCGGGCCGGCCGGGTCTGACCTACAACATGAACTTCACGCGCTCCATGATCGGCGAATTCGACGTGGACCTGATGCGCGAGTTCTTTCAGGGCATGGTTAATCACGCCGCGATTACCCTGCACATCGACAATCTGCGTGGCGACAATGCGCACCACCAGTGCGAGACGATGTTCAAGGCCTTCGGCCGGGCGCTGCGCATGGCTGCCGAATCCGATCCGCGCAGCAGCGGCATTCCATCGACCAAAGGGTCACTCTAGTTCTGAAGCCGGCATTGCCGTAACCAAAATGATGGGGTCTTCGATAGCCGGCAAAAGGCATGTGCACGAACAAGGGGTGACTCCCCTTGTATATTCCCCTGTATGGGAACAAGAGGGCACGCCCCCTTCCCACGGTCGGCTTTGCACGGCCGAACGGCTGCGGCGGCGAGGAGCAGTGCTCCTCGAAACCCCGCCTTCGCCCCCGAACCTTCGCTGCGATTTAGGTATTTGCCAGATTCATCTTTGGTGGAAGTCTTCATGACTACTGTTGCGGTTGTTGATTACGGCATGGGCAATCTGCGCTCGGTCGCCAAAGCGATTGAGCGCGTGGCGCCGACAGCGCAGGTTCGCATCGCCGCCGACGCTGCCACGGTGGCCGCCGCCGATCGTGTGGTAGTGCCCGGACAGGGCGCCATGCCGGACTGCATGCGTGAGCTGAACAACCGCGGCTTGCGCGAAGCGGTGAGCCGCGCCGCGGCGGAAAAGCCTTTCCTTGGCATCTGCATTGGCCTGCAAATGTTGTTCGAACAAAGTGAAGAGGGCGATACGCCGGGCCTCGGCCTGTTCGCCGGCCAGGTGCGCCGCTTCGCCCACGAGGCCATGGTTGGCGCCGACGGCAGCCGCCTGAAAGTGCCGCACATGGGGTGGAACGAGGTGCAGCAAGCCAAGCCGCACGCGCTTTGGGGCGGTATCGAGGACGGCGCGCGTTTCTACTTCGTCCATAGCTACTACGTCGAACCAGCCATATCCTCGGTGATCGCCGGGACAACCCGATATGGCATCCCCTTTACCAGCGCCGTGGCACGCGATAACATCGTCGCAGTTCAATTCCACCCCGAAAAAAGTGCGCAAGCCGGTTTGCAGTTGCTCGGCAATTTCATGAACTGGAATCCTTAGCTTCCTCGTTATCTCTCTTCCCGTGTTGTCTACCCTCCCCGTATGCTGCTGATCCCCGCCATTGACCTCAAGGACGGGCATTGTGTGCGCCTCAAACAGGGCGACATGAACGATGCCACGGTATTTTCGGAAGACCCCGCCGCGATGGCGCGGCACTGGATCAACCAGGGCGCACGACGCCTGCATCTGGTTGACCTCAACGGCGCATTCGCCGGCAAGCCGAAGAACGAAGTCGCCATCAAGGCCATCCTGAAAGAGGTCGGCGACGAGATTCCGGTGCAGCTGGGCGGCGGTATCCGCGATCTGGATACTATCGACCGTTGTCTCGATGACGGTATTACCTACGTCATCATCGGCACGGCGGCGGTGAAAAATCCGGGCTTCCTGCATGATGCCTGTAGCGCGTTTCCTGGCCACATCATCGTTGGACTCGACGCCAGGGATGGCAAGGTGGCGGTGGACGGCTGGTCCAAGATGACCGGACATGACGTGGTCGATCTGGCTAAAAAGTTCGAGGACTATGGCGTCGAAGGCGTGGTGTATACCGATATCGGCCGTGACGGCATGCTCTCAGGCGTGAATATCGAGGCCACCGTCAAGCTGGCGCAGGCGCTGCGTATGCCGGTGATCGCCAGTGGCGGCATCGCCACGCTGACGGACGTGAAAGCGCTGTGCGCGGTCGCGGCCGAAGGCATTATCGGCGCCATTACCGGACGTGCCATCTACGAAGGCACGCTGGATTTCAAGAATGCGCAGGCCGAGGCCGACAAGTTGACAGCAGTGAGGGGTAAGGAGTGAGGAGTTAGGAGTAAGAACGGGCGGACGATTCCGCTCCTCACTCCTCACTCCTTACTCCTCACTGCCATGCTCGCCAAACGCATCATCCCCTGTCTCGACGTCAATGCCGGCCGCGTGGTCAAGGGCATCAATTTCGTCGGCCTAAAGGATGCCGGAGATCCGGTGGAGGTGGCCCGCCGCTACGACGAGCAGGGCGCCGATGAGATCACCTTTCTCGACATCACCGCCAGTTCCGACCAGCGCGACATCATCTTGCATATCGTGGAGCGTGTCGCCGATCAGGTGTTCATTCCTTTGACAGTGGGAGGCGGCGTGCGCAAGGTGGACGACGTGCGGCGTTTGCTCAATGCCGGCGCCGACAAAGTGAGCATGAACACTGCGGCGGTAGATAATCCGCAGTTGGTGGCGGATGCCTCTGGCAAGGTTGGCTCGCAATGCATCATCGTGGCGGTGGATGCCAAACAGGTCGCGCCCGGCAAGTGGGAAGTGTTCACGCATGGTGGGCGCAAGGCGACAGGTCTCGACGTGATCGCATGGGTGCGCAAGGTGGCGGCGCTGGGCGCCGGGGAGATTCTGCTCACCAGCATGGACCGTGATGGCACGCGCAATGGATTCGATCTGGCGCTGACGCGCAAGGTGTCGGAAGCGGTCGAGATTCCGGTGATCGCCAGTGGCGGGGTCGGCACGCTGCAACATCTGGCCGATGGCGTGGTCGAAGGCAAGGCGGACGCGGTTCTGGCCGCAAGCATTTTTCACTATGGCGAATTCACCGTGCGACAGGCCAAGCAGTTCATGCGGGATCAAGGTATCGAGATGCGCTTATGAGTACGAGCTGGCTCAATGAGGTGAAATGGGATGAGCAGGGCCTGGTGCCGGTCATTGCACAGGACGCTCATAGCGGGGAAGTCCTGATGTTCGCCTGGATGAACCGCGATGCGTTGGAGCAGACCGCTCAGCGCGGCGAGGCCGTTTATTGGTCGCGTTCGCGGCGCAAGCTGTGGCACAAGGGCGAACAGTCGGGACATACTCAAAAAGTAGTCGAGATTCGCGCCGATTGCGACCACGATGTGGTGCTGCTCAAGGTCGAGCAGACTGGCGGCATCGCCTGCCATACCGGGCGCCGCAGTTGTTTTTTCAACCGGCTGGACAGTGGCGCCTGGCTGGCTGTGGAGCCGGTGTTGAAGGACCCCAAGGAGATATACAAGTGATCGATGCCGAAATCCTGCACCGGCTGCAAACGACCCTGGTGGAGCGCAAGGACGCGGCGCCCGATTCATCGTATGTCGCGAGCCTTTACGCCAAAGGCGCCGATGCGATCTGCAAAAAAGTCGCCGAGGAAGCGGCGGAAACCATCATGGCCGCCAAGGATGGTGATCGGCTGCACCTGGTGCGCGAGGTGGCCGATCTCTGGTTCCACAGCATGATTCTGCTGGCACAGTTCGGCGTTGGCGTGGATGACGTCTTGGCTGAACTGCATCGCCGCGAAGGCGTTTCGGGAATCGACGAGAAGAAGAGTCGGGGCGTCTGAGATGACCGATTGCATCTTTTGCAAAATCGCCCGGGGAGAAATCCCGAGCCGAAAAATTTATGAAGACGAGGATATTTTCGCCTTCCACGACATCAATCCGCAACGGCAGGTACACTTCATGATCATTCCGAAGACGCATATCGCGACGCTTTACGATGCCGATGTGCGCCACCAGGCGGTACTCGGCAAGATCCTCGTCAAAGCCGGCGAACTGGCCCGCGGCGAGGGTCTGGACGACGGTTTCCGCCTCATCGCCAACACCGGTCGAGTGGGCGGGCAGGAGGTGTATCATTTGCACTTTCACATCCTCGGTGGCCCGGAGCCGGTTGGTCCGATGGTGCGACGACTGTAGGAGGAAATCATGGGAAGCTGGAGCATATGGCACTGGTTGATCGTGCTGGTGATTGTGGCGCTGGTATTCGGCACCAAGAAGCTGGGCAATGTCGGCAAGGACCTGGGCGGCGCGGTCAAGGGATTCAAGGAAGGCATGCGCGAAGCCTCGGCCGACAAACCTGCCGAGACTGAGCAGAATTCTGGCCATACCATCGAAGGCGAGATCAAGGAAAAATCCAAAGGATGAGCCGGTCTGTGATCGACTTCAACAAGCGAGCGGGCTAGACCCGCTCGTTTTTTTACGGCTGGGATGATGCATGTTTGAGGTCGATTTTTCGGAACTGATCGTCATCGCGGTGGTGGCGCTGGTCGTCATCGGGCCGGAGCGTCTGCCGCGCGTGGCGCGCATGGCCGGCGCATTGCTGGGGCGTTTGCAGCGCTATGCCAGCGACGTCAAAGCCGACATCAATCGCGAAATCCAACTCGACGAAATGCACCGGCTGCAGCAGGATGTGAAAGACAGCGTACACACCCTTGAGACTCAGGTCACGCAGGAGTTAACCCAGGTCGAACGTGCGCTGGATCCAACCATCGCTGGTCCGCAAGACCAACCCGCCATCCTGCCCGGCGCAGAGCGCAAAGACGCACCCTGATGTCCGAACTGCCGGAAAGCTTTATCTCCCATTTGGTGGAGCTGCGTGAGCGCCTGATCCGCGCCTTGATCGCCATCCTTGTCGTGTTTCTATGTCTGGTCCATTGGGCGCGCGACATCTATACGCTGCTCGCGGGCCCGATGCTGGCATCGATGCCGCAGGGTGGCCACATGATCGCGACCGATGTTGTCGGCGCCTTCTTTGTGCCGATGAAGGTGACCCTGATGGCGTCCTTTCTGACGGCTTTGCCCTACGTGCTTTATCAGGTTTGGGCGTTTGTCGCTCCCGGGCTCTATTTCCACGAAAAGAAGCTGGTGCTGCCACTGGTGATCGCCAGTGTGGCGCTGTTCTTCATTGGCATGGCCTTCGCGTTTTTCGTGGTGTTCCCGACGGTGTTTGCCTTCGTCAATAAATTTGCACCCGAGGGTGTCACGGTGATGACCGATATCGACAAGTACCTGTCCTTTGTCATGTCCACCTTTATCGCCTTCGGCATTACCTTCGAGGTGCCGGTCATCGTTGTCGTGTTGGTACGGACAGGCATCGTCAGCGTGGACAAATTGCGCGAGATCCGACCCTATGTGATCGTCGGGGCGTTTGTGGTCGGGGCAGTGTTCACGCCGCCCGATGTATTGTCGCAGTTTTTGCTGGCGGTGCCGCTGTGCCTGCTCTACGAGTTGGGTATCATCGTCGCCGGCGTGCTCGGCAAGGCCGAGCAGAACTAGTACCACAGATTCAACTGCTGGCACTAGTCGCGCTGCCGGCTCGGACGTTTGCCGATGGTGACATCAAGATCGATGCTCCGATCACTGCGGCGCAACTTGAAGCGGCCGGTCTGTCCCGGTTCCAGCGCAGCGATCAACGCCATCATGGCTTGAACATCGCCGACCGCTTTGCCATTGACCTCAAGCAGCACGTCACCGGGTTTGAATCCGGCCTTGTCCGCCGGGCTGCCGCGCTGAATGCCGGCGACCAGCACGCCTTTGGTATCGGCGAGATGGAACGATTCGGCCAGGTCCGGTGTGATTTCCTGAACCTCCACCCCAACCCAGCCGCGTGTCACCGTGCCGCTGCGGATGATTTGTTCCATGACATTGCGCGCGAGGGAAACGGGGATGGCGAAGCCGATGCCCATCGAGCCGCCGCTTTGGGAATAGATCGCGGTATTGATGCCGATCAGGTTGCCGTTGCTGTCCACCAGGGCGCCGCCGGAATTGCCGGGGTTAATGGCGGCGTCGGTCTGGATGAAATTTTCGAAGGTGTTGATGCCAAGGTGGGAACGCCCCAATGCGGAAACGATGCCGGAGGTGACGGTTTGACCGACCCCAAAAGGGTTGCCGATGGCCAGCACGACATCGCCGACGCGCAACGACTCGGCCGAGCCGAAGGTGATCAGTGGCAGATTGCTGCCGGCCTTGATGCGCAGCACGGCGACATCTGAATCGGGATCGGTACCGACCACATGGGCGCTGAATTTTCGGCCATCATTCAGGGCCACCTCGATTTCGTCGGCGCCATCGATGACATGATTGTTGGTCAGGATGTAGCCATCAGCGGAGACGATGACCCCGCTGCCCAAACCGGAACGCCGCTGGGGTTGCTCGTCGAGTCCCTCGCCAAAGAAGTGGCGAAACAGCGGATCGTTGAGGAATGGCTGGCGCGGCGACTTGATCTCCTGTGAGGTGTAGATATGCACCACCGTCGGCACCGCCTTGCGCGCCGCGTCTGCGTAGGAACTGATGGCTTTGCTCGGTGCAGGATCGGGAGAGACTTCCCGTATCCCGGCAATGCCGCTTTGCGTAAGGTTGCGCGCCAGCCATTCGGGTTTCAGGGTCTGGACCACAAAGAGGATGGCAACGCAAAGCGTGACGGTCTGTGCAAAGATCAACCAGAGGCGGCGCATAATTTTGTTTGGGTTTGTTGAAGGGGGCGGACGGAAGCCTGTTCATTAACTTGCCGGATTAGCCTTATTGGAGAATGTCAATGTTGCGTGACGAACTGGCTGTGTATCTCGACAATCTGTTGGAGGCGGCACGTTTCCGCGATTATTGCCCAAATGGCCTGCAAGTGGAAGGGCGGGCGCAGATTCGCAAGGTGGTCTGTGGCGTGACCGCCAGTCAAGCCCTGCTTGATGCCGCGGTTGCCTGCGATGCCGACGCGATTCTGGTGCATCACGGCTACTTCTGGCGCGGCGAGGACGGACGGGTGACCGGAATACGCAAGGTGCGGCTGGCGACGCTTCTGCGTCACGACATCAGCCTGCTGGCTTACCATCTGCCGCTTGATGCGCATAGCGAACTGGGTAACAACGCGCAACTTGCACGGCGCCTCGGTTGGCGCGTGGATGGTCGTTTTGCGGAGCAGGAGATCGGTTTTCTGGGCACGCTTGAAACCCCGCTGCCCGCGTCTCAGGTTGCCGCTTCGCTGGAGCATTCGTTGGGCCGGGCCACCATGTTGGCCGGCGATCCCGACCGTATGGTCGCTCGACTGGCCTGGTGCACCGGTGGTGCTCAGGGTTATCTGGAGCAGGCGATTGCGGCAGGTGCCGACCTCTACGTGAGCGGCGAAATATCCGAACAAACGGTTCATCTGGCGCGCGAGTCCGGAGTGCCCTATGTCGCGGCCGGGCACCATGCCACGGAGCGTTACGGTGTGCAGGCGCTGGCGACGCACTTGACGCAGACGTTCGAGCTCGATTGTAGCTATGTCGAGATCGACAATCCTGCCTAGCGGTGTTGCAGCATTGAAAGCAAGAGCAGGATTTCCTCCGCAGCCGGTTGAGGAAATCCGGCACGAGTGCCGGCTCTGTTGTCTTCCAGCAAACTGGTGAGGAACTCGCCGCATTCCGGCGTTGGCCAAAGCGCCTGTACCCGGCTGATGATGCGGTCGTAGGCTTCGAGGGACTCCATGGTGCCGGCTTGTCCCGCTGCCTTCCATTCGGCAGCGCGGACATTGAACTGACTTTGCAACTGATGCGCGGAGTGTTCGAATTGATCCTTCATTCCCGACTTGCGGTAAATGTCGAGAAGCTTGAGCCAATGCGGAAGTGCCCGTTTCGGATCCACCTTTATCTGTTCAACCAGTGTTCGCGCGGCCCCTTCGGTTAACCCCATCGCTATCATGATTTCCGCGAGTTCCAGAGCCTGATCGATTCCTGGGGGAGTGGCCGCATGTTTCGCAACAGGCGCTTCCTCCCGCGTTGGCGAAGTGGCGGAGAGTGGCGCGGGCTCGAACGCCAGCGGCAGGTCGGGATCCGGTATCGCAGCCGACGGGTGTTCATCGTTCGCGATTACGGGAGGGGTGACCGGCGAGGTCTTTTCCGCAACTATCGGACGTAAATTGTTGATGATCGCGGAAGTTGATGGCGGGATTTCCATATCGTCTTGCGGCGTGTCAACATGCGCTGCGACGACAAGTGACTTGGCGTCAGACGTACGCTCGCGTGCGGAGTTTGTCGGAGAGTGCGGTATTCCCTCAATTGTTGCGTCTTTCCTGCGGCGTACCGACCACCATACCATCAGCAGAGCGATCGCTGCTGCGCTGGCCCACAACAGTAATCGCAAGTTGTCGTTGTCGTTGGCCTTTGTTTCCGTGACGGAAGGTAAAGCCGGAGAAATGACAGTGACTGGTTTCGGCTGGGGGTCAGGCATGGCCCCGATAATCCGCCCCAGGTCGGCGACTAGCGTTTCCAAACGGGCGATGCGGGCCAGCGTTTCATCGACCATCGAACGGTATGTTGCATTGAGCAACGACGGCGGTGTTTGCGGCATCAATGGTTCCGGCGCCGGGTTTGATCCCGGCATCGCTTCCAGCACTGCGCGCAACCGGGCGGCAGTCTCGCTCATACGAATGACGTGGGAGAGAATTTGATATTCCGGGGGCGGTGGTGCTTCCGCAGGATAGGCCTGCTCCTGGGATAACGCGGTGGCTGATGGCGCGGTGTGTCTTTCGGGACGAGAGAAATCGTCGCTCGGCTGGCGATTTGAATCGTTGGCCGCGTGAACCCCTGGCAGCAACGCTGTAGAAAGAATCAGGATCCGGAGAAGGATGCGCATTGCCGTCAAAAGCAATAAATGTAGGGGGAGAAATTACCCTACACCTGGCGACTGGATAGGCTCCTCGAAACATGAATTCCCGTTCCTATTCGCCAGATTGACAGCTTCAACGTTATCTTGTTGAAGCCTGCCTCAAGTCGCGGCGACCAACGGCAGAGAGGGAACGGTCAGGATCGCTTGAGGAGATGCCGAAATTTATCGCGCAGTTTGGCGACCTTGGGGGCGACGATATAGGCGCAATAGGACTGATTCGGATTGTTACGAAAATAATCCTGATGGTAATCCTCAGCCGGCCAAAATGTGGGGGCAGCGAGGACCTCGGTCACAATCGGGTCGGGCCAGGTTTTTTCCGCATCGAGTTCGCGTATCACGTCCTTGGCGATACGCGCCTGCTCAACCGAGTGGGTGAATATCGCGGAGCGGTACTGCGACCCGACGTCATTGCCCTGCCTGTCGCGGGTGGTTGGGTCATGCGCCGAAAAAAATGCCAGGAGCAAGGTTCGATAGTCGATTTTCGTCGAATCGAAACTGAAGCGCACCACTTCCGCATGGCCGGTGGCCCCACCACACACCGCAGCGTAGCCAGGATTTTTCGCGTGGCCGCCGCAATAGCCAGATTCCGCCGTCACGACGCCGTCAAGCTGTTTCAGGGCCGCTTCCACGCACCAGAAACATCCGCCGCCTAAAGTCGCCGATTCGAGCATGGTTTATCCTCCAAAGTGTGTTGTCGATAATATGCCGCATCGAAGGCAACCACTATAATCGTTTTAAAATCGGTCTTGGTTGGCGTAAGTCGAAGTTCGAAAATGCTGCGGGGAAACCATGCCACATCCCATGTTCGAGAAGCATTCGGCCTTGTTGCACAAGGCCATCGCTGCGGTTGAGGCGCGCGCGTTCTGGAGCCCGTTTTCGGAAAACCCGGCGAACTATGGCGAGAGAGCCATTGAAAAAGGTCGCATTGCCTTCGAGGCCTATCGCGCGGCTTCTTTCTATCTGGATCAACCCGGTGTAGTCGGACGCGGCGGCGAAGAGTTTTCTCCGTTTGGCTTGCCGCTCAATATTACTTACCCACTATGCAATCCCGATGCGCTGATCATTGCCGCGCGGATGGCGATGCACGCGTGGACCAAAACCGGTGCTGACGTCAGAGCCGGCGTCTGTCTGGAAATACTTTCCCGTCTCAACAAAAGAAGCATGGAAATGGCCCAGGCCTTGATCCACACGACCGGACAGCCGTTTGCCGTGGCGTTCCAGTATTCGACGGTCAATGCTCAGGATCGCGGCCTTGAAGCAGTTGCGGTTGCCTACCGGGAGATGAAGCAGATGCCGGCGTCGGCGATCTGGGAAAAGCCGCAAGGCACGAGTTTGCCACTGAAAATTGAGAAATCTTTCACTATCACGCCGCGTGGCATTGCCCTGATCATTGCGTCTTCGGTTGCGCCGATATTGAACGGTTATCCCGCACTGTTTGCTAGTCTTGTGACCGGTAACGCGGTCATTGTCAAAGCCCATCCAGGGGTTATCCTGCCGCTGGCGATTACCGTGGCGATGGCGCGCCAGACTTTGAAGGAGGCTGGCTTTGACGCCAATCTTGTAACCTTGCTGATCGACGATGCGGCAACGCCATCGGGCAAAATCCTGGCGTTGAACCCGGACATTCGCATTATCGATTTCACCGGAAACTCCGAATTCGGTGAATGGATTGAGGAGCATGCCACTCATGCCGCGGTGTTTACCCAAAAGTCGAGCGTCAATTGTGTGGTGGTGGACTCCACCAGCGACTACAAGGGCATGCTGCGTAATCTGACGTTGAGCCTGTGCCTGTATTCCGGACAACTATGCGCTGCGCCAAGGGTATTGCTGGTATCGCGGGAAGGCGTGCAAACTCCGGACGGGCTGGTTTCCAGTGAGCAATTTGGTAAGGATATGGCCTTCGCCATTGGCAATCTGATGGAAGACCCGGGACGTGCCGTGGAGCTACTGGGCGCGCTCCGCTCAGGGGAAACGCTTGATCACATTCATGCCGCTCGCGACTTGGGCGAGGTACTGCGGGATTCGTTCCCCCTTGCGCATCCGCAATGGCCGGAAGCTCGGGTACATACTCCCTTGCTGCTGAAAGTTTCGGTCAGCGATGAGGCTATTTATGCGAGAGAGCACTTTGGTCCCATTCTCATGATTGTAGAAACCGCAACCAGCGCGGAAAGTCTGGCCGTCGCGGAACGTGTGATGCGCGACAAAGGCGCCCTGATGTTCGCGGTGTATTCGGTCAATCCCCGTTTGCATCAGTTCTCCACAAAAATAGCCTTGCGTGTTGGCGTTGCTCTGTCACTGAACATGACGGGCGAGCTGCTGACCAACCAGGAAAACGGATTTTCCGATTTGCACGGCAGCGGCGCGAACCGCTCCGGCAACGCCGCCTATATCGACAGCGCCTTTGTCGCCAGACGCTTCCAGATTGCCGGTACGCGTCGCCAGGTTGTCGGCGACACTCCATAAGGGCTTGAAATCATTGCGCTTAAAATGGCGCCTCGACGATGCGATAGCATGCGTGGCTGCACGCGTTGTGTGATGTGTAGCGCGTTCCTGTCTGTCTCCGTGGGCAATGAGGTCAGCGCTGCAACATCGCGCTGGCGGTAAAGCCCTCAAATAAACAATCGCAAGGATGATGCATGAAAATCCATGAGTATCAGGGTAAGGAAATCCTGAGGAAGTTCGGTGTCGCCACCCCGCGCGGCATTCCCTGTTTTTCCGTCGATGATGCGGTCAAGGCCGCGCAAACATTGGGCGGCAAGGTGTGGGTGGTCAAGGCCCAGATTCATGCCGGCGGGCGCGGCAAAGGTGGCGGAGTGAAAGTCGCCAAGTCGCTCGATGAGGTGAAGCAATACGCCAGTCAGATACTCGGCATGCAATTGGTGACCCATCAAACCGGCCCCGAGGGACAGAAGGTTCGCCGCCTGTTGGTTGAAGATGGCGCCGACATCAAGAAGGAATACTACCTGGCCGCGCTGACCGACCGCGCCACGCAGAAGGTGGCCGTGATGGCGTCGAGTGAAGGCGGCATGGATATTGAGGAAGTCGCCCACAGTACGCCGGAGAAAATACTCAAGGAATTCGTTGATCCCCTCATCGGCATGACCGACAAGCAGGCCGGGAACCTCGCCCGCGCTATCGGCGTGCCTGATGGCTCCGTGGCCAGGGCTGTGGACCAGATCAAAAAGTTCTACACCTGCTATATGGAAACCGACGCCTCGCTGGCGGAAATCAACCCGTTGATCCTGGAGGGCAATGGCGACATCAAGGCATTGGACGCAAAGTTCAACTTCGATGCCAATGCCTTGTTCCGTCATCCCGAAATCGTGGCCTACCGCGATCTGGATGAAGAAAACGCCGATGAAATCGAGGCCTCAAAGTTCGACCTTGCCTATATCTCGCTGAACGGCAATATCGGCTGTCTGGTGAATGGCGCCGGCTTGGCCATGGCGACCATGGATACCATCAAGCTGTTCGGCGCCGAGCCGGCCAACTTCCTCGACGTGGGCGGTGGCGCCACCACCGAGAAAGTGACCGAAGCCTTCAAGATCATGCTCAAGAATCCCAAGGTAAAAGGCATTTTGGTGAATATTTTCGGTGGCATCATGCGCTGCGACACCATCGCTGCCGGCGTGGTTGCCGCGGCCAAGGAAGTCCATCTGAGCGTGCCGCTGGTCGTACGCATGAAGGGCACCAATGAGGATATCGGCAAACAGCTCCTCAAGGATTCCGGCCTGCCCATTATTTCCGCCAATAGCATGGCCGAAGCGGCTGAAAAAATTGTCGCTGCGGTCAAGTAAGGAGCAACTGAATGTCGATTCTGATTAACAAGAACACCCGGGTCATGACCCAGGGCATTACCGGCAAGACCGGCCAGTTTCACACCGAGAAATGCCAAGAGTATGCCAACGGCAAAAACTGCTTCGTGGCTGGCGTCAACCCCAAGAAAGCTGGCGAGAGCATTTTCAATATTCCGATCTATGGTTCCGTCAAGGAAGCTGCCAAGGCAACCGGCGCCACCGTCTCGGTCATCTATGTGCCGCCGGTGGGCGCCGCCGATGCCATCTGGGAAGCGGCGGAAGCCGACCTGGATCTGGCGATCTGCATTACCGAAGGCATCCCGGTGCGCGACATGCTGATGGTGCGCAACAAGATGCGAGCCAAGGAAGCGGCCGGCGGCAAGAAGACTTTGCTATTGGGCCCCAACTGCCCTGGTTTGATTACGCCGGACGAAATCAAGATCGGCATCATGCCGGGCCACATTCACAAGCGGGGTCGTATCGGCGTGGTTTCCCGTTCGGGAACGCTGACCTATGAAGCCGTTGGGCAATTGACCGAGATTGGCCTGGGCCAGTCCTCTGCCGTCGGTATCGGTGGCGATCCCATCAACGGGCTGAAGCATATCGACGTCATGAAAATGTTCAACGACGATCCGGGAACTGATGCCGTGATCATGATCGGTGAGATCGGCGGTCCGGACGAAGCGGACGCAGCCCGCTGGTGCAAGGCAAACATGAAGAAGCCGATTGTCGGGTTCATCGCCGGGGTAACCGCTCCTCCCGGCAAGCGTATGGGCCATGCTGGCGCGCTGATTTCGGACGGCGCCGATACGGCGGACGCCAAGCTCGCCATCATGGAAGAGTGTGGCTTCACGGTGACGCGCAATCCCTCCGAGATGGGGAAACTGCTCAAGGCACTGCTTTAATCTTGTTGGCGGTAAGCTTTTAATGAAACAGCCGGCGAACGTCGGCTGTTTCATTTTCGGAGTTCCGATGGGGAATATGCCGGAGCTTTTCGGGCCAGCGTGAAACCGCGACCGGGCATTATTGCAGGTCGATCAACACAAAAATTTGACTATATTCATGCTTGACTGCAAGAATTGACACTATCATCCTGTTTCTATGCGGCGTTGCTGCTGGACAGGTGGTGCGCTCAGGGGATGCGGCAATATGAAAATGGCCAAAGCCAATTTCTGGAAACGTGATTGGTTGGTCGGGCTCATCGTCAGCATCGGCGTGCTGTTTTTTGGCGACAGCGACCTGCTCCAAAGTCTCGAAAGCAAGGCTTACGCATGGCCGTGGCGATGACTTCCCGCACGCCGTCGGACAAGGTGAAAAGTAGTGTCGCGCGAGTCGCCCGCGCCCTTTCCTACGCCCACGAAAACGACGTTGTGCATCGTGACATCAAACCGGCCCAAATCATGTACCAACCCGAGTCGGATCAGGTCGAGGTGACCGACTTTGGTCTTGCCCGGATCGCCGATTCGTCCAAGACCAAGACCGGGATGGTGCTCGGCACGCCCAGCTATATGTCGCTCGAACGGTTGACGGGCAAGAAGATTGATAGCCGTTCCGACCTGTTTTCCCTGAGTGTGATGCTCTACCAGATGACCTGTGTCCAGTTGCCTTTTGGCGACGATTCGATGATGGCGCGATTGATGTTCAAGATCGCCAACGAACCCCATCCCGATATCCGTACGAGTCGTCCCGATGTTCCCCACTGCTTGGCGGTGACTATCGACCGGGCGTTGGCCAAGGATGGCGATCAGCGCTACCAGGTTGGCGCCGAGATGGCGCTGGATTTGAGGAGTTGTATGGCATCAACCCAAGAAGGCGGCCATTAATGGCGATGTATCATCGAGGTCCGGCATGAGTTTGATTCATGCTCTGGCGTTCGCCACGCGCTCGGATCCGGGTATGGTGCGGTCCAACAATGAGGATTCAGTATGCGTCAATCCGATCTTGGGATTGGCCGTGCTGGCTGACGGTATGGGAGGGTACAATGCCGGGGAAGTTGCCAGCGGTATGGCAACAGCATTGCTGGGTACCGAGTTGGAAAAAGCTTTTGTTGAAAAAGAGCCTTTTCAGCGCGATGCCGCGACAGGTTTCTTGTGGGCTCATGAAGCTCTGGAACGGGAGATTGCACAAACCAACGGCGCCATTTATCAATTGGCACAGAGTCAGCCGCAGTATGCCGGAATGGGGACCACGCTGGTGATGGCCGTGTTCCACGACAATCTGATGACGGTTGCCCATATTGGTGATTCTCGTCTGTATCGGTTACGTGGTGAGCAATTTGAGCAGATTACGCGTGACCATTCGTTTCTACAGGAGCAGATAGACAGCGGGCTGATTGCGAAAGAGCAAGCACGCCATGCGCAGGGCAAGAATCTGGTTTTACGTGCGCTGGGGATCGACCCGCAGGTGGAAGCGGAAATTCACGACTATGGGGTCGCTGTCGGCGATGTGTATTTGCTCTGCTCGGACGGACTCAGCGACATGGTCGAAGATGCGGAGATCGGCGAGACCGTGCAGGCGCTTTCGGCGAATTTGGAATTGTGTGCAATGCAGTTGATACAGATGGCCAACGACAATGGCGGTCGCGATAATGTATCGGTAATTCTTGTCAAAGTCAGGAACGAATTTGGGGCTCCGCGCAGTCGGTGGAGTCGATTGCTGGCCTGGTTCGGGAAATAATGGCGCATTGAGGGACGACTAAGATGGCAAAAATAATTCTCAGCATGGAAGGCCTCACGCTCAAGGAGATCCCTCTAAGCAAAGAGCGGATTACCATTGGACGCAAGGCCCACAATGACATTCAGATTGATAATCTGGCGATTTCCGGCGAGCACGCGGTGATCGTGACGATTCTCTACGACTCGTTCCTGGAGGACATGGGTAGTACCAATGGCACGGTGGTCAACGGCCAGTCGGTGAAGAAACATTTCCTGCAAAACGGTGATGTCATCGAGCTGGGCAAGTATCGCTTGAAATACATCAATGAAGTTCCCCAGCAGACCTCCGCCGCTGATTTCGAGAAGACCATGATCCTGCGGCCGGACATGTTGAAAAAAAGTGCCGAGCAGATGCAGTCACCAGCCTTGAGCGATTCGCAGGCTGGCATGAAGTCCGCCACCTCTGACTCGCCAGCCCCCATGTTTCAGCCGTCGCCGTCACCCGCCGCCAGCCCGGTGTCTCAAGCGCCATCGCTACCGTTGGGTGCGATCCAGATACTCTCAGGCGGTAATGCCGGGCGTGAGATGGAGTTGCTCAAAAATCTGACCACGCTCGGGAGACCTGGTATTCAGGTGGCCGTCATTGCGCGCCGGCCCCATGGCTACTTCATCGCTCACGTTGAAGGCGCCCAATTCCCCATCGTTAACGGCAAGACATTGGACGCTCAGGCGCATTCGCTCAAAGATCATGACATCATCGAATTGAGTGGCATTAAAATGGAATTCTTCATCAAGGCATAAGGCGCCCCGGTTGTCCGGGGGCGGCGCATGCCACTTACGGGGGCCACTTGAAACAACACCTGGTTCGTCATGTGCTGGGATTCGTTGTCCTGCTGCTGCTGCTCGGCCATTCAGCGCGACGCTACGAAATACCGTTCATCAACAACCTGGATGCCATCATTTATGACGCCAAGGTTCGGCTTACCATGCCGCAAAAGATGGATGACCGGGTGGTCATTCTCAATATTGACGAGAAATCGCTTGCCGAGCTCGGGCATTGGCCGTGGGGCCGCGACCAGTTGGCGATTTTGGTCAACCGATTGTTTGATCAGTATCACGTCGGCGCTCTCGGCTTCGATGTTTTTTTTCCGGAGCGTGATGATAGCTCCGGCCTGAAGTCGATGAATAATTTGGCCGGCAATGAACTCAAAGACAACGGTGCATTTCAGGCGGCGCTGCGTAAACTTAAACCGCGGCTCGACTACGACGCACGGTTTGCTGCCGCGCTCAAGGGTCGCCCGGTGATTCTGGCATTCTCTTTCAATAGCGACGAAAAAACATCGGCCGGCGTCTTGTCTTCTCCCGTGCTTCCTGCCGGCACCTTCCAGGGACGGAATATTCCCTTTGTCAGCTGGACAGGGCATAGCGGCAACCTCCCGGAGTTTCAGGAAGCCGCAGCCGGCGGCGGCCACATCGCGCCTTTAGTGGAATTCGACGGAACGACCCGTCGTGTCCCCATGCTGACGCAGTACAAGGGCGCCTATTACGAAGCACTTTCGCTTGCGATGGTACGTCTGTTACTCGGCAATCCAAAAGTGGTGCCGGGTTATCCGGGAGGAGTGGACGCCAAGACCTACGGTGCGATGGAGTGGATTGACCTGCATATCACTAAAGGCACGGTGAGAATCCCAGTCGACGAAAATGTGGCGGCTCTGGTGCCCTACCGTGGCTATCGCGGCAGTTTCCGCTATATCTCGATTGCCGACGTGATTGCGGGCAGAACGCCTCCCGAGCAACTCAAGAACAAAATTGTATTGGTCGGCACCACCGCATCGGGTTTGGTGGACTTGCGCGTTACGCCGGTCGATCCCGCTTATCCCGGCGTGGAGATTCACGCCAACCTGATCGCCGGCATGATGGATAGAAACATCAAGTACAAGCCTTCGTATGTTCTCGGCGCGGACGTGATCCTGGTGCTGCTGGCTGGGTCGGTCATGGTCTTTCTGCTGCCATTACTGTCGGCGTTTCGCGCCACCATGGTCTCCGCGGTTGTCTTGCTGTTCTTGCTGGGGGTAAATTTTTCCTTCTGGCATTTCGGCAACCTGGTTCTGCCGCTGGCCAATGGCTTGGTGTTGGTGGCCTTGCTCTATGCCCTCAACATGTCCTGGGGCTATTTTGTCGAATCACGCACCAAGCGCCAATTGACCAACCTGTTTGGCCAGTACGTGCCACCGGAGCTGGTTGAGGAGATGAGCCGCGACCCCGAAAATTACAGCATGGCCGGACGCAAGGCCGATCTGACTGTATTGTTCTCCGATGTGCGTGGCTTCACGACAATTTCCGAAGGACTAGCGCCGGATCAATTGACGGCGTTGATGAACGAATACCTCGGCGCCATGACGACAGTGATTCGGTCGAATCGCGGCACCCTCGATAAATACATCGGTGACCTGATCATGGCCTTTTGGGGCGCCCCCGTTGAGGATGTTGATCATGCCAAACATGGAGTGCTTTCAGCCATGCAGATGCAGGTTGCATTGCTTGACTTGAACAAGACATTCGTAGCCAAAGATTGGCCCGAACTGAAGATCGGCGTTGGCGTCAATACCGGTCCGATGATCGTCGGCGACATGGGATCGGATGTGCGTCAGGCTTACACCGTGATGGGCGATGCCGTGAATCTTGGTTCGCGTCTCGAAAGCATCACCAAGCAGTATGGCGTTGGCATCATCGTCGGCGAAGTGACGCGCGAAATACTCAAGAAAGAATTTGTGTTTCGCGAACTTGACCGGGTCAAGGTCAAGGGCAAGGACCAGTCAGTCACCATCTACGAGCCTGTCGGGCTGGAAGGTGAGCCGAGCCCTGCCGCGATGGAGGAACTCAAGATGTGGGGACAGTTCCTGCGCACCTACCGGGCGCAGGATTGGGATACGGCTGAAGTTGTCTTGCTGAATCTGTCACGCATTCATCCGCGCTACCTGTACGAGAAAGTCTACGTAGAGCGGATTACCCATTACCGCAAGGAACCTCCGGGCGCGGATTGGGATGGTTCGTGGAAGTTCGACACGAAGTGATATCTGGATGAAAGTTCGGATCCTCGGATGTAGTGGTGGCATCGGCGGGCGTCATCAGCGGACAACGTCAATCTTGGTGGACCATGACATTCTGATCGATGCCGGTACCGGGCTTGGCGATCTGTCCATTTCGGAACTGACTCAGATCGACCACCTGTTCCTGACGCACACTCACCTCGATCACATAGCCTGCCTGCCGCTCATGGTCGATACCGTTGGCGAAATGCGTGACCGGCCGCTAACGGTTCATGCCACCGAGGCGGTCATCGATATTCTCCGTACCCATGTGTTCAACTGGCTGATATGGCCAAATTTTTGTGAAATTCCGAGCATCGAAAAGCCACTCATGAAATTTCAACCACTTGGCGTCGGTGAACCAATTGTCATCGATGGGCGTACCATCACCGCGTTGCCGGCCAACCACACCGTGCCGGCGGTTGGCTATTGGCTGGATTCCAGCGCCGCGAGCCTGGTTTTTTCGGGAGATACCGCGGCCTGCCTGGAACAATGGGCTGAAATCAACAAGATCAAGAATTTGCGTTATCTGATTTATGAGTGTGCTTTTCCAAATCGGGAACATGCCTTGGCATCAACTTCCAAGCACCTTTGTCCCAGCATGCTGGCCGAAGAATTGAAGCACTTGAGGCACAAAGTGGAATTGTTGATCACGCATCTCAAGCCGGGCCAGAGTGAGCTGACGATGCTGGAGCTAGAAGAGTCTATCGGCGAATTTCGACCGCGGATGCTGCAAAACAATCAGGTGTTTGAGTTTTGAGATGCATTTCCTTGTTTGTGGCCGACGCAATTGAATTGCGACCCTTCGAAGGCAGGGTTCATCGGCGATTTGTTAAAATTGAAAATTATTGCAAGTCTGCGTCAGGAAAGAAGGTGGCGTTATGAGTGCTGTTCTGAATAGTCCGCAAGATGCTGCCGGAGGCGATGTCGGCACCCGGCTGCAATTTTTCAAAACGCTTCAAGCGGTCACCAACAAAATCCACGCCACATCCAATGTGGACGAGATCATGCTGGCGCTATCGCAGGATATCTGCGCCCTGTTCAATGCCGACCGGCTGACGATTTATGCCATCGGCGAAGACAAAGCCTCTATCGTCTCCAAGGTGAAGACCGGCCTCAATTCTTTCAAGGATCTGAAGCTGCCGATTACCGACCAGAGTGTCGCGGGCTATGTTGCGCTGTCGCGGCGGATCATCAACGTTCGCGATGTTTATGACGATGCCGAATTAAAGAGCATTCATCCCGGCCTGCGCTTTCTTCAGGAAGTTGATAAACGCACCGGTTACCGTACCAGGCAAATGCTGGTCGGCCCCATCGTTGAGCTGGGTAGCGGCGAGCTGCTGGGGGTCGTGCAGATCATCAATAACAAGGGCGGAACCCCGTTCACGTCGGTTGCGGAAGAGGGTGTCAAGGGTCTGTGCGAGACGCTCGCCATCGCGATCACCCAGCGCAACAAGCCGGCGCAAATGGTGCGCTCAAAGTATGATTATCTGGTGGTTGATGCATTGCTCACTGCGGAAGAACTGGGTGTCGCCAAGCGTACTGCGCGCAAGGACAAACGCAGCATTGAAGACATACTGATCGATCAATTCCAGATCAAGTTGTCCACTCTTGGCATGTCTCTGGCCAAATTTTTTGGCGTGCCCTACGAACCTTTGAAGCCTGATCGAATCAAGCCGTTGGATCTGCTCAAGAACCTCAAGAGGGAGTACCTCGAGCAGCACCAATGGGCGCCGATTGACGATACACCCGAGGGCATCATCGTTATTTGCATGGATCCGGAACAGGTCAAAGGATCGCGAGTCGTCAGCAACGTGTTCTCCCGCGGCAAGATCGCCTACCGGGTGACGACCAACAAGGAATTCAAGGAAACCCTGGATCAGCTTTTTGGCGCCAGCGGTCCCGAGTTGGACATGACCTCGGTGGGCGACCTGCTCTCAAGTCTTGATGAGGGCGATGAGGGAGCCATGGACTCGTCGTCCGACGATGTTTCCGCCGCCGCCGATAACGAACTGGTCAAGCTGGTCAACAAGGTGATCGTGGACGCCTATCAGCAAGGTGCATCCGACATTCATATTGAACCGGCGCCAGGCAAGGAAAAAACCTTGATCCGCTTTCGCAAGGACGGCGGGTTGGTCAAATACATCGAGATCCCGGCCAGCTACCGCAACGCCATCGTTGCGCGCATCAAGATCATGTGCGATCTTGATATCTCCGAAAAACGTAGACCGCAGGACGGCAAGATAAAGTTCAAAAAATTCGGCCCGCTCGACATCGAATTGCGCGTGGCGACTATCCCGTCGACGGGCGGTGTCGAAGACGTGGTGATGCGTATTCTTGCGGCGGGAGAGCCGATTCCGCTCGATAAACTGGGTGTGTTACCCAGGAATCTGGAGACGCTCAAGGCGACGGTGAGCAAGCCCTACGGGCTGTTTTTCGTCTGCGGCCCGACCGGTTCCGGCAAGACCACCACGCTGCACTCCGTGCTCAAGTTTCTCAACACGCCGGACACCAAGATCTGGACGGCGGAAGACCCGGTCGAAATTACGCAGAAGGGCTTGCGTCAGTGCCAGATCAACAAAAAGGCCGGCATGGATTTCGCGGTCATCATGAAAGCCTTTCTCCGTGCCGACCCGGACATCATCATGGTCGGCGAAATGCGCGACAAGGAAACCACCGCGATCGGCATCGAGGCGTCGCTTACGGGTCACCTGGTGTTCGCCACTCTGCATACCAACAGTGCTCCGGAATCGGTGACCCGCCTGCTCGACATGGGTATGGATCCGTTCAACTTCGCCGATGCCATCCTCGGCATCCTGGCACAGCGTCTCGCCAAAAGGCTCTGCAAATGCAAGGAGGCCTACACCCCGGACGCTGCGGAGATGAGGCTGTTTCTCACCGAGTACTGTACCGAACTGATTCATACCGAGACCTTCAAGAAGGAAGGCAAAGCTGCTTACGAAAACGTTTACAAGCGCCTGCTCAAGGACTACGGCAAGGACGGCAAGTTTGCTTTGTACCATCCCAGGGGTTGTCCCGATTGCGGCAACACGGGTTACAAAGGACGGCTAGGCCTGCATGAGCTGATGGTCGGCACCGATGCGATCAAAAAACTGATTCAAGAGCACGCGCGCGTCGCCGAGCTGTTCGCCCAGGCACTTGATGATGGAATGCAGACCCTGAAGATGGACGGTATGGAAAAGGTGCTGCAAGGCATCACCGATCTGAAGCAGGTCAGGGCGGTCTGTATCAAGTAGTCATGCACACGGATACCGATGATCTTTTCCGCCGGCTAGAGCAGCTCAACGAGGTCGGCGCCGCGCTTTCCAAGGAGCGCGACATCAACCGGCTGCTGGAAAGTATTCTGGTCGCTGCCAAGACCATCACCCATGCCGATGGCGGCACGCTGTACCGCATGACGGAAGACCGCCAGCATCTGCGCTTCGAAATCATGCACACCGATACTTTGGGTATCGCCCTGGGGGGTGCCACAGGTAGTCCGATTACCTTGCCCGATCTGCCGTTGCACAACGGGAAAGGTGAGCCGAACAACGCCATGGTGGCCACCTATGCCGCCATCAACGACAAGACCGTGAATATTGCCGATGCCTATATTGAGGCCGGCTTCGACTTTTCCGGAACGCGCAAATTCGACGCGGGAACGGGCTATCGGTCGCAGTCATTCCTGACGGTGCCGATGAAGAATCATGAGAGTGAGATTATCGGCGTGCTGCAGTTGATCAATGCGGCCGATCCGGCGACGAAAAATGTGGAGGCGTTCTCCACTTCCGATCAGCGGCTTGTTGAATCACTCGCTTCGCAGGCGGCAATCGCCTTGACCAACCGGCAACTCATCACTCAGCTTGAGGCGTTGTTTGAGTCCTTTATTAATCTCATCAACTTGGCCATCGACGAAAAGTCGCTTTATATCGGTGGCCACTGTCAGCGCGTTCCAGCCCTGACCATGATGTTGGCCGAGGCGGTGAACGAAACCGATAGTGGCCCCTTGGCCGACTTCCGCATGACCGACAAGGATCGCTATGAACTCAAGATCGCCGGCTTGCTGCACGACTGCGGCAAGGTCACCACGCCTGTGCATGTGGTGGACAAGGCCACCAAGCTGCAAACCATCTTCGACCGCATCCATCTGATCGACGCCCGTTTTGAGGTGCTGAAACGGGACGCGCAGATCGCCACCCTCAACCAGATACTAGAGTCGCGCGTTGCAAAAGATTCCACGCTTGAGGCCCGCTTATGGAGCGAGTGCGCGAAATTTCTGGAAAAACTCGATGAAGAGCGCGAATTCCTGCGCCGCTGCAATGTCGGCGGGGAGGCCATGCGCCCCGAGGATCAGCAACGGGTGCGCGATATCGGCATGAAACGCAAATGGCGCAACGTGGAGGGTGTCGAGGCTGATTTTCTCAGCGCCGACGAGATCGAGAATCTCACCATCCGCGCTGGCACGCTGACAGGTGCGGAACGCGAGACCATCAACCATCACATTGTCGCCACCATCAAGATGCTGGAGCAATTGCCCTGGCCCGCCCGCCTGAAAAACGTGACCGAATACGCTGGCGGTCACCACGAACGCATGGATGGCAAGGGTTACCCAAAAGGGCTGACACGCGACCAGATGTCGGTGCAGGCCCGCATCGTGGGCATCGCCGACATTTTCGAAGCCTTGACCGCCCGTGACCGGCCGTACAAGCAGGGCATGAAACTTTCACAGGCGCTGAGCATCCTGCGCGAGTTTTCCGCCGGCGGGCACATTGACCCTGATCTGTTTCGGGTATTCATCGAGAAAAAAATCTATCAGAAGTATGCCGAGACCTTCCTCGACCCACAGCAGATTGATGAAATCGACGAAGCGGCCGTCCTTGGAACCATGTCGGCAATGTGACGTGAACTGTCAGTTCATGACGTGTTCGGGACGAGCAATCGCGGCCTCCATAGGGGAAAACAAGGAAAAATGTTAAATATGTCACGAGATTACCATTGGCATGCCCCTTGCTCATAAGAGCCTGTGCTTCTGCATACCGGTCGCGAAAGCGATCCGGATTTCCCTGGTTCAACCTGTAAGGAGAACTTCATGAAGAAACTGCAACAAGGCTTCACCCTCATCGAATTGATGATCGTGGTCGCCATCATCGGCATTCTCGCCGCTGTCGCGATTCCCCAGTTCAGCCAGTACAC
This sequence comes from Sterolibacteriaceae bacterium, assembly GCA_043738385.1. Classification (GTDB taxonomy): domain Bacteria; phylum Pseudomonadota; class Gammaproteobacteria; order Burkholderiales; family Rhodocyclaceae; genus JANYCD01. The sequence continues at coordinate 10,877 of JAYUGL010000069.1, read as the reverse complement.
CAAGAAGGGCGAGGACAAGGCTGCCCAGTCCGATGCGCGCAACCTGATGACCCAGTCCATCGCCAATTCGACTCAGTAACGACGGCCGTCAGCGTTCAATACCCGGTTTCAAAATTTTTCTCAGGAGAATTTGATATGAAGAAGATTGCTTTTCTGGTGACCGCCCTGCTGGCTTCGGCCGGATCCTTTGCTGCCGCCACAACGATCTGTACTGGTGGCGTCGCCCAAACTGCCAGCCAAGTGCCGATCGGCACGTTTGTGATCGTCGCATTTACCCCCAAGTGTTCCAACAACGTAATACTTCATGGTAACGACCTCGTCACCTACTATACGGTGGCAGCAGCATCGGTAAAGGGCAAGAACGCCTTTTACGGTTCCTCGGCCGGCGGCGGCATTGTGCCGAATACCGCGGCAACGTGTGCGGCAACCGGCTGCCTCGCAGCGGATGTTAATGCTGCACAGACGCTTGCCGATGCGATCAGCAGCTAATTGATTCATCGTCCCCGGGGAATTTCCCGCAGGACCTGAGTCAAGACAGTGCGCTTCGGCGCACTGTCCTTTTGCGAGTCCCCCCATGTTCCAATTCGTCGTTTCTGCATGGCGTTCCGGCTTTCGCGGCAAGAGCTTCCACGCGATTTTTGTGTTCGGCCTGTTGCTGGTCGGCGTCGCCTATCTGACCGGGCATTTCTCGCCGCGCCAACCCCAGACCGTGGCGCTTGACGTCGGCTTGTCCGGCCTGCGCTTCTCGCTCGTGCTGCTCTCCCTGTTTTGGGTGCAGGAACTGGTGGGCCGCGAAATCGACCGCCGTACCGTCATTTTCGCCTTGACCTATCCAGTGCCACGTTCACACTATGTGATCGGCCGCTATCTGGGCATACTGGCGCTGTCGCTGGTCGCGACGATCATCCTCGGTCTGGCCCTGTGGCTGGCGGTAATCCTTGCCGGTGGCGGTTATGAACAGCAGTTCCCGGTGATGCTGGGCCTGCCCTACTGGACGACTATCGCCGGGCTATGGCTTGAGGTCGCGGTGGTCACCGCGTTCGCCTTGTGGATTGCCTCGCTGTCCACCGTTGCCGTCCTGCCACTCGCCTTGGGCGCGGCTTTCGCGATCGGCGCCAACAGCCTGGGCGCGGTGCGCGATTATCTGAGCCATGGCGCGGACGGCGATATCGCCATGGTGGCGCGTTTCGATCCCATTACCTATGGCATCCAGTGGCTAATGCCCGACCTCTCCCGCCTCGACTGGCGGCTGTGGCCGATGTACTCCATGCCGCCCAGGGCAGACGAGGTGCTGTGGGCGGTGCCGATGGCCTTGGGCTACATTGCGCTGATGATCGGGCTTGCGGCGACGGCCTTTTCACGGCGGGAATTTACCTAATCACACGAATGGATGTTCGTCATATCTCGATTCTCTTGATCGCAGTGCTGCTCTATGGCGCCGCGATCAACCATCTCAACAACATTCCACGGACCGGCGTAGTGCGCGAGATGCAGGTGGCATTGCCGCGCTTCGTGCAGGTTGGCCTGGCCGGCGGCGATCGCTATCTGGCGGCAAATATCAACGGTTTTCGCGCCCTGGTGGCGTCAACCGACCGCATGCAGGCCGACAATTTCAGGATACAGGGCCGGGTGCAGCAGGACGTGGCCTGGCTCAACCCGGCCCATGAGGACAACTATTACATTGCGGCGGCGATTCTGCCCTGGAATGGCGAGGTCGATGCGGCGCAGGACGTGTTGCTGCGGGCCATCGTCGCCCGTCCCTTCGACTGGCAGCCGATCTTTTATTACGCTTTCAATCTCTACCACTTCAAGCGCGATCCGATCGCTGCGGCGCAATGGCTGATGAAGGCTTCGCCTCGGGCGACGGATCAGAACGATCGCTTTGCCATTGAGAATGTGGCGGCGCGCTGGTTCGAAAAGGGGTACGAGCCGCGGGTTGCCATCGGCGTCATCGAAGGCATGGCCAATCAGTCGCGGGAGGGCGGCTTCAAGCGCTATCTCCAGACGCGGGCAGCGCGTTTGCGGTCTCTAGAAACCTTGCGGGAAGCCGCCGTGAAATATCAATCCAACACCGGCCGGCCCTTGCGCGACTTGCAGGAACTGGTGAACGCCGGACTGATCCGCACACTGCCGATGGATCCCTTTGGATTCGGCTATGCAGTCGACCATGAGGGCCAGCCAATTCTTCTCAACGCCCCGCTCAGGAAGCCACAATGAACGATGCAATTCTGGTCGAAGGTCTTACCAAGACCTTTCGCGGTTTCCGCAAAGCTGCGGTCAAGGCCGTGGATGAAGTGTCCTTCTCCGTCGCTGAGGGAGAGGCCTTTGGCTTCATCGGCCCCAATGGCGCCGGCAAGAGCAGCACGATCAAGATATTGACCGGTGTGTTGCGCGCCAGTGCCGGACGCGCTCTGCTGTTCGGGGTACCGGTGGAACAGCCGCAGGCGCGCCGGCGGCTGGGTTATGTACCGGAGAATCCCTATCTTTACGACTACCTGACCCCGCTGGAAATTTTGCAGATGGGAATGCATCTCCACAAGGTGACCGTGGCGGACTTACCTGGCCATTGTTTGAACTGGCTGGAACGTCTGGAGTTGGGTAAGGTCGCCAAGACGCAGATTCGGTCCTTTTCCAAAGGCATGACCCAGCGCGTTGCCATCGCTCAGGCGCTGTGTATTCAGCCACGGCTGCTGATCCTCGATGAGCCGTTGTCGGGTCTTGATCCGGTGGGCCGGCGCGATGTGGTCGATATCCTCGCGGAATACAAGCGCGGTGGCGGCACCCTGTTTTTTACCTCCCACGTGCTGCATGATGTGGAGCGGCTGGCGGATCGCTTCGGCCTGATTCACAAAGGACGGCTGCGAGCGGTGCAGTCGCCAGCGGAACTGGCTGGCGGCAAGGACATGGTGCAGGTGCGCAGTATGGGTGCGGCGCTGGTAGCCGGCATGTGCTCCGATTTCGCGGAGCGCTGGTCGGTCGAGGTGGCGCGCGACGACTTGTGGCAGAAGCTCGACGAGTTGCGCGCAGCGGGACATATCATCATCGAGGTCAGGCCCACGCTGTCGCTGGAAAGCGCCTTCATGCAAGCCATTGGCGAGTAGTCGTTCTCGCTGATGTTCCGCACCATATATACGGCTTTCGACAGGGCTCGTTCACCCACCCCGATGCTCTGTATCTTGCTACTGGCAGCGGTGTTGTGGATGCTGAATCATCCCTATGTCGGATTTTCGTTCCACGATGCCCGCATCTATTCGCTACTGGCGTTGCACTGGCTTGACCCTTCGGCTTATGCCCGCGACCCCTTTTTCATGTTTGGGTCGCAGGACGACCTCACCATCTTTTCTCCCCTGTACGGCACGCTGATCCGCTGGTGCGGGTTGTCTTTGGCGGCGCAGATCGTGATGGTTGCGGCCGCCACACTTTGGATAGGCGCCGCCTGGATGTTGGCGCGACGCGTGTTCGATGACTGGCGGGTGCAGGCCTACGTCGTACTGTCCCTGGCGATCTATTCTTTCAATTACTCGCCCAACAACGCGACCTTTGTTCTGAACGAGAATTTCGCAACCGCGCGCGTCATCGCTATCCCCATCATGGTGATGGCGATGGCATTTTCGCTGGAGCGAAAATGGATGCTTGCGGGAGTGATGGCGCTGCTATCCATGGCGATTCATCCGCTGCTCGGGATTTGGGGCGTGGTGCTGATGATGGGTGTGAGATTGAACGACCGGGTCTTGCTTGGTTTGTTGGTTGCGGGTGCCGCAACGATAATCGGGGCGAGCCTGATGCCTGGCCCTGCCGCATTTCATGTGATGGATGCGGACTGGGCCGAAATGGTCCGACAGTCTTCCAGAGATGTCTTCGTGGGCCCGTACGGGAATGTGCGACTGAATGCCACGCTGTTCTGGGTCGCGGCGCCACTGCTCGGTGCCCGCTTTGGCAGCCCGCGCATGCAACGCTGGTATCAAGTGACAGCGCTGGTGGCGAGCTATGGTTTCCTGCTGGCGCAGTTGTGCAGCAATTTTTATCCAATTCAACTGGTGATGCAGGCCCAACCTTGGCGCGTCATGTGGCTGGCAATTTATTTCGGCATCTTTGCACTGGCCGATGTCGGGCAGCGGTTTGTCTTCGGCGAGCGACATCTGCGGGTTACAGGTTTGATCGTAGCGGTCATTCTCTTTGTCGGCATGGAACAATCTGCTGCCCTGCTCCTGGGCTGCTGGTTACTGTTGCGCGGAAAATTGCAGGGAATAGTTTTCGCTGCATGGAGAAAAGCATTTGAGTCATACGGTCGCTACATCACGGCTTTAGCATTTGGTTTGATCCTCGCAGTGGCACCGACGTATTACCAGGACCTTGTCATCGAGGGTAATAGTCTGATTGTCACCTGGTTGCCCGATGTCGCAGCCCTTAAAGGTCTGTTGATTGTCGGCGGCCTTGGGCTTGGCCCGCTGGTTTGGTGCGGCATGATGGGGCTGCAGGCGCTTAGAACCATGATGACACTGCTGTTGCTAACGGGGTTGGCCGCTACGGCCATGCACTGGGATCACCGGTTGGGAGGAACGTTGCGCTTGGAAAACAATGTTCCTGTGGCCCAGACGCCGCAGATGCTGAAGTCACCGGTGCGCAGAGGCGAGGTAGTCCTGTGGCCGGGCAACTCTCAACGGGTTTTTTTCGAATTGGGTACGGCCAGCTATGCCAGCTCATTTCAGGCAATCGGGATCGTGTTGTCCCAAAGAAAAGCCGTAGAACTGGATGTCCGGTTGAAGAGATTGTCCGTCGCGTCTCTTGCTGATACTTGGCCACTATCCTCGGCCCGACAAGTGGCGCTGCTGCGGCAGTATGAAGATGCAATTGAGGCGCAACACGGCGCGAGTAGAGGAAACCTGCATGGACACGAACCCATGCAATTGACGGGCTTCGGGCTACGCTATCTGTGTGAAGACCCTGCACTTGACTGGGTGGTTTCCACTCATCCGATCCAGGCCGCGGTGACCCTCCCGATTATCGGCGCGGATAAATCCAGTTATGGCACCGCCTATTTTTACCGATGCGTAACAGTAAGACAGGTAAAGAATCAGTGAAGCTACGCCAGCTTGATCGGCACCCTGTTTTATTGAAACTCAGTCTCGACAAACTGATTCAATTCCTTTTTCTTGGAACCTTATTTTTTCTGGTGATCTTCTGCTGGAAAAGTATTCAGGGTTTTAGATTCAACAGCCTCGCCAGCCCGTTGTCTCTGGCATTGGCTGCCTATTGTTCGGCGCTCATCTTGCGTTTCAAAATTCAAGTCACACAACAGACAATAGTTTTGTACCTAATGTGGGCCGCTTGGATCGTGTATGTCGACGCAATCTCAGGTGACTTCTTGGCGGCATTCGCACGAGATACACACTGGCTGATTTTGCCGATATTCATAACGCTCATTGCAGAGTTGGTAAGACTTCAGCCAATCACGCCGCGCATTTTCAGATTATCCGCAGCATTCAGTATTGTCCTTATTCTTATCTACTATCTAGAAAATGCTGAATGGGTTTTTGAATGGAAGTACGCGCCTGTTTTCGGCAACATCCGGCATTTTTCATTGACGATGGGAGTATTTACTGTCCTTCTATACGACCGCAGTGAAACCGGAAAATATGAAAAGGTGTTCCTCAAGGTTGTTCGGGTAATAGGTCTGGCGATGTTGTTTTGGTCTGGAAGTAGGGGGCCGATTCTGGCTTGGCTATTGTCTTTGTTCTTGTATCTAAAGATCTGGCCGAATTCAAACTATTTTAAAGGGACGATTATTGAAATTTCAGCGGCGCTGGCTTTGGCGATTATCTTTGATGTTGGCAACGCAAGCATGGGAGTCTGGAATGCTTTCTTCAGGTCTGCGCAGTCGGAATCGTTGGACGCACTATCTTCAAGCAGGATCCAGATCTGGAAGTCGACGATCGATGCCTTGGTGAGTCGTCATCTGCTTCTCACCGGTGCCGGAGGCAATGGCTTCATTCGCATGCATCTGCCATTGGATGGCCAGATGGCGCAGCCACATAACGTGGCGATTCAGATACTTTCCGATTGGGGTTTGGTCGGGCTTTTTCTGTCAGTGCTTTTTGGCGCTGGAACTATATTAAAGGCATTGATCTCGCCGCCACTTTCTTCGCATGGTGCTGTTGCACGCGCTGTGGTGTTGTATATCTTTGTGTCAAGTTTGTTTGATGCTGCCATGTATCATCTCGAGCACCTGATTTATCTGTCGATTGCACTGGGAGTGATTCTTTCGGAACAGCAGGAAAACAAATCTGGGGCTAGGTTTGGTTGTGTTTTTTTGCTGCTTTTTGGTTTGTTTTCCACACTTCATCTATCTCTTCTCGACTATCGGGTTAGCATTGCCCCGCAAAAACCGATCAAGGCACCTCTGATCCATGCTCGCTGACGAGCCACAAGTGAGTAAAGACAGGCTTTAGCCGGCAGAAGCATCTTTTTTTTCCTCGTGGTAGTCGTCATCTACATTGATCTTCCACAGGGAAGACTTGTCGGGGCTATTGGCAAGAATCGCGTCGACGGCAAGTTTCGCCGTGAGCATGGAGTGATCCTGATTATTGTAGCGGTGCATCCCATTGCGCCCTACTAGAAACAGGTTGGCAATCGTATCGGTGTAGGCGCGTAACTTGTCGAACTGGTCATAGCTGCCGAAATAGGCTGGGTATGCCTTGGGTACGCGTACCACATGCCAGTCAATGGCGTCGGTGGGATCAATCAGTTCGATTTTGGCCAGTTCGTCGATGGCGAATCTGGCGAAACCTTCGTCAGACATGGACCAGAGTTCGTCACCTTCCTGACAGAAGTATTCGAGTCCCATCCAGATCACGTCTTCTTGTGCGACCAGTGCCGGACTCCAATTGTTGAATATCTGCAAGCGTCCGATTTTCACATCGGGCTCTTGAATATAAATCCAGGTATAAGGTACCAGATTAGTGGGGCCACGACCATCACGCGTGGGTTTCAATTTCTTGACCATTAGTCCCATGGTGATGAAATCCCGGTAGCAAAGCCCATTGGCAACAGCAGCAGGCGCTGCTGGCGGCGGCGGTTCGCATGCCTGCATCAAGTCGCGAATCGCCATGGTGGAGACGAGCCAATCGCCGGCCCAAGCGTGCCGTTTTCCTTCACGGTCCTCGGTTTCGACAGCAGTGACCTTGCCCGCATCGAGCGACACCTTGACCACCCGATGGCCGTGATGAATTTCGCCGCCACGGGCTTTGACTTCTTCGGCAACCACCTGCCACATCTGCCCGGGTCCGAATTTTGGATACATGAAGCGTTCAATCAGGCTGGTGTTGGTGCCCTTTTGGGCGACATCTGCGCCTGAGCGGCTGAACAGCTTGCCAGCCGCGTGTTTGAGGGCGCCGATGATGGAAAGTCCCTTGATGCGCTGGGCACCCCAGTCCGGACTGATTTCACGGCAGGGCACGCCCCACACCTTTTCCGTATAGTCCTTGAAAAAGGTGCGATATAACTCGGTCCCAAACCGGTTGACGAAAAAGTCTTCCAGGTTTCTTTCGGGTTTGCGCTGGAACATAGCGGCCCATGCGTAGGCAACACCGATCTTGATAAGCCGCCACAGGCCGAGATTGGTCATGGTTCCCAGAGACAAAGACACTGGGTAGTCAAAGAATTTGCGCAGAAAGTAGATGCGCGAAAGCCGCGGTCGAATCAGCATGTGCCGATCCGCGGCGGGAATGACGCTGAGGCCATCGACAGTATTTTCGGGCGCGACGGGAAGAATGGTGCGCCACCAGTCCATGACCCAATCAGATTTGGAAAAGAAGCGATGGCCGCCGATGTCCATCCGGTTGCCCTTGTAGTTGATGGTGCGTGAGATTCCACCAACGTCATCAAGCGTTTCGAAGATGATGGGCTTGATATCGGAACGGCGTATCAGTTCCAGGGCGGCTGTTAATCCAGCGGGGCCGGCGCCGGCGATCAGTACGCGCTTTTCCATGGGGTCAGTATGAGAGGGTGAAGGTGTCAATTTTAGCCAATATCCACTTGTTGTTCCGTAGCAAAATGCCGCGCGCTGAACAGCATGCGTCGCCGTAGCGAGAAGTTGAATGTCAGGATAATGCCGGCGGCGATCACCTTGGACATCAGGTAGTGCAACCCCAACCCATCCGTCAGCGCATACAACAGGGCATTGTTGAGCAGCAGGCCAGCGATGCCGATGAGACCGAACACGCTGAACTCGTGCAGTCGATTGCTCATGATGCGAACATCGAAGACCCAGGCAATACAGAGCAGGTAGTTGATTACAAGCCCGAGAAGAAACGCGATGGTCGCTGATACGAGATAGTGAAAGCCGGCCTGCTCAGTCAGCAGATACAGCGTGGAAAAATCGACGGCGAAGGCGGTACCGCCTACGAGGGCGTACTGTACAAATTGATGCAGCGCTTTTTTGGCATCTGCATTATCGGGTTGGTGAGTTTGCAAGGGGAGAGGGACGAAAAATGCTAAAGCATATCCGGATTGAATACCCTGCGTATCACCGTTTGCAGTTTTCCCGCGCGTACCCGCCCCGACAACCACCATACCGCGCCTTTTTTCACCGACCATTCCATTTTCTGATCGGTCATCAATGAGGCTGCGACCTGGCCCAAGGTTGGCTGATGGCCCACCAATAGCACCGCGTCTTCGCCATCAGGCCAGCCGGCTGCGGCAAGCAGTTCGGCGGGCGCAGCACTGGTGCCTATCCGCGGTTCGACGGTGTAATTCAGTTTGAGGGCATCGGCCGTCTGAATGGTTCTCTGCGCGGGGCTGACCAGAATGCGGGTTTGCTCGGGAAGCTGCTGGCGCAGCCACTTCGCCATTTCCTTAGCCTGTTTTTCACCGTGAGGGGTAAGCCTGCGCTCGGTGTCGTTGATGCCGGGGTAAGTATCTTCGGCCTCGGCATGACGCCAAAGTATCAGTTCCATGGACTATTTTGGCAACGGTGGGAGTGGGATGTGGCGCAATCGCGCTATTGCCTTCGCAGCAATGGTCAATAGTTCCTTGTGGCGCGGGCCATGCCAGCCGCCAATCAGGGATACGGCCTCGCGCAGATGGGGGATATCGGCGGCGCATTGCATCAGCAAATCGCCGGCATTTGCCAGATCGTTAAGTTGGCCGAGGCTGTCCTGCAAATTGACGAGATGGCGCAATACTGCGCGCAGATTTTTTTCCGCCATCAGCGGGCTGAAGAATTCGAGCGCGTAGCGCAGCCGCTTGATGCCGATGCGTAAAGCATGCAGCGATGCCGGGTCATTGCTGCGCGATTCTGCAGCGAGGCGCAAGATCTTCTGGCGTAGCTGCTTGAGCCGCGAGGTGGCGAAGCGCGTCAGTGGCGTATTGATCGATTCGTTGGTAGAAGTGAAGATCGGCTGATGCAACATGTGGGTGGCGAGCAGCATCAGCCGACCATATTCTGGCGCTTGCAACACTTGGATGGCAGCCGTGCGCGCGGCGTGATGGCGTTCCGTGACATGTCCGGCGAGGGCGGCGAGCCGCGGCTCTGTGGGCAGTGCGCTCATGACGGGGGCGACGATTTCGGTCAGCAGCACATCCAGATCGCGCGTTTGGCCGAGCGGGAGCATGAGCTCGCGCAATGATGGCAATAGTTCCTCGGAAAACCCGGGCGGAAGCACGGCTCGGAACAAGCGCATGGCGGCTCTCAAGCGGCGTGTCGCCACCCGCATCTGGTGGATGTATTCGGGGTCGCCGCCGCTGACCGCACCGTGATGGTTGGTCTGTAGATGCTCAAGGCAGGACAACGCGATGCGCTGAAAGGCCATCACCGGCGCCATGTTGGCTTGCAGTGGAATATTGCCGGCCTTGACAGGCGTTTCCTCGATCGCACCAAACAGACGATAGCCGCGCTCTGCCTTTGACCGCATGGCCGGGGTTAGGGGTAGCGTGGCGGACAGGCTTTGTGCAAGCTGAAATAGCGATGCGACATCCCCGGTCACCAATTCGATTTCAACTTCCGAAATACGTTCTCGCTTGCCGGCGGCAGAGATCCACCCACGATCGAGCATCAGCAGCATCGCGCGCCCAGTTTCGGGCTCGAAGCGCCACGTGGTACGGTGGAAACTTGTTTCGAATACAGGGCCGACTCGTCCACTGATCTTTGGCCGCATCAGCCATTTCCGTAGTGGTTCGTCCGAAATAGCTGAAAAATCAAACTGCCCTCGATAGGGGATTTCCCATTCCGGCCTGCGACTCAGGCCGGCCGCCGAAACGCCGGCACATTTGACAGTTTGCAACCACAACCGCCCCTGGCGGCGCAGGCGCATGGCGATGCCGCGTTTATGCAATGCGAAGTCGGGGGTATCGTAGTAAATATTGACCAGTTGAACAGTTTCTCGCGATAGAGCTTGTTTCAGCAGCCCGTGGCGCAGGAAGCGGCGTTGCTCCGATTCGGGCAGCGCCAGCTTGAGTTCGATTTCGTCGGGCATGGGGTGATTCTAGTGCCAGCAGTCGTATCGGTGGTGCTAGTGCCAGCAGTTGACTCTGTAATGCCAGTCCGATGAGTGGAGCGGATTGTTACTTTATTTGGTCCCGGCAACCCAGCGGCCGGATTTCCCGCCATCCTTTTCCAGCAGGTGGACGCCCTCGATATGCATGCCGCGATCCATGGCCTTGCACATGTCGTAGATGGTCAGCAGTGCGACGCTGACGCCAGTCAACGCTTCCATTTCGACGCCAGTACGCCCCACGGTTTCCGTCGTGACACGGCAAGTAACTTTGCAATGTTCAAGGTCGGGCAGGAAATCGACCGACACATGTGTCAGCGCGATGGGATGGCATAGCGGAATCAGCTCGCTGGTGCGTTTGGTCGCCTGAATCGCGGCGATGCGGGC
>JAYUGL010000068.1:0-38896 GCA_043738385.1 Sterolibacteriaceae bacterium | reverse complement strand
AACTCGTAATGCTGCTCCAGACCACTCTTGCCGAAGTGATCGGTACCGCGATAGTTGTCTTCCTGATCCTGTTTTTCGATCTTGTCGATATCCTGGTCGGTCACGCGACCGATATAGCCGAGCAGATGCGAGGCAAAGCTGCCCATCGGATACTGGCGGAACAGGCGGGCCTTGATATCCACGCCGGGGAAACGGTAGCGGTGCGCGGTGAATTTCGCCACTTCTTCATCCGTCAGTCGGGTGCGGATCGGTAGCGACTCGAAGTTTTTCGATTCGTCGAGCAGCTTTCTGAAACGCTTGCGGTCTTTGGGCTGGATCTCGACGATTTCGGCCAGCTGATCAATCACCGACTCAGGATTGCCAGCCTGGGACAGCATGATTTCCAGGGTATAGGCTGAGTAATTGTGGGCCAGCACGACGCCGTTGCGATCAAGGATCAGGCCGCGATTGGGGGCCACCGGAACCAGCGAAATGCGATTGTCCTCGGCGCGGGTCTGGTAATAGCTGTGCTGAACAACCTGTAGCCAAAGAAAGCGGAGGATCAGCAAACCGAAGCAGAACAGCACAAATGCGCCGGCGATGCCGAGGCGTGTGCGGAAGCGATCGAGGCCTTCCTGAGGATTCGTAAATTCCATTTACGAATCCTCAGGAAGGCCTGCGGCCAATTGGGGGCACTTCCTCCCAGCCTCCCCCTCCGGGAGGGGGAGGTGACTAATGTGCGCGCCGAAGGCGCGTTGACTAGTCGCCCCCTCTCTGGGGGAGGGGGATGGGAGGAGGGCCGTTAGTTGGGACGAAATCGCCCTATATGAGCGAATGCTCATATAGGGCGATTGTCGTCACGTTCCGTCGGACGATACTGTGGCAGCAGCAGCAGGTGGGTGAGCGGATGCCAGAGCGCCGTGGCGACGAAGCTGGAAAGGAACCACAACAACCCGGGAAACTCGCCGCCGCTGATCAGTCGCGTGAGCAGCATCACAATTTGCATGCCGAGCAGCATTGGCAGCACATGCAAGGCTTGCAGGCCGAGCGGGAACCAGAGGAGGCGGCGCGACAATCCTCCTGCCGCAAAGGCGAGCAGTACATAAGCCAGGGCGTGCTGCCCCATGACGCTCCCATCAGCGACATCCATCGCCAGGCCGAGGAAAAAGGCCGCGCCCATGCCGATCATGAGGGATTGATGAATGCACCAGAAAGTGAGTGCCAGCGCGACCCAGTCGGGGACGCCGGGAAGATGTCCGAACGGAATCAGATTCAGCAGCAGCGCCACCGCCATCGACAGCATGATGAACCAGCTGCGGGCGGGCAGCAGGATGCGATTCGAAGCGTGGGTCGGTTGCACTGCCATGTCAATGCCCTTTTTTCACGTGCTTGCCACGATTGGATTTTTCTTCTTCCGGCACCGGTTGTTCCGGCGGTGCCGGCAATGACTCGCGGTTGCCGAGCACCAGCACCTGGCCGCGGCGTTCTACTCCGGCCAGCGGCGCGCACTGGATGCGCGCGAAGGAGAAGGAGCTGCTGTGATCGATGTGAATCACCTTGGCCACTGGCAAGCCGGGCAGATAAATGCCGTCAAGGCCGGAGGTGACCAGGATGTCGCCGGGCTGTATCTCGGCATTGGTCGCCATGTAGCGCAACTCCAGCATTCCGGCGCCGGCACCAGCCAAGATGGCGCGCAGCCCGTTACGCTGGACCTGAACCGGAATCGCCTGCCCCTTGTCGGTGAGCAGGGTGACTTCGGCGGTGAGCGGAAACACCCGGGTGATCTGGCCGATCACGCCGATATCGTCGATCACCGCCTGACCATCCGCAATACCTTGCTGCATGCCTTTGTCGATCACGATCTTGCGCGAGAAAGGATCACGCGCCGCGTAAAGGATGTCCGCAATCCGGCCCTCCACCGACTGCCGCGCCCGCATGTCGAGCAGCGCGCGCAAGTGTTTGTTTTCATCTTCGAGATGGTTCTGGCGCAGCAGCAGGTTGGCAATGGCGACCTGTTTCTTGCGCAACCCGTCATTTTCCTGATGCAGGGTGGCCAGCGTGGAAAAGTATTTGCCAAGATCGCCGCCAGCCTCGACCGGCAGATAGGCCACGCGCTGCATGGGCCACGCGGCGGTCGCGACGCCGAGGCGCACCCACTCCAGCGTATGGAAACGCAGATCGGCCACCAATAGCAGCACTGACAGAATGACAAAGAAGGTCAGCTTGGCGAGTGGTGCCGGACCCCGCTTGAAGAATGAGGGTGGCGAATGGCCGACAACGGACATCAAGGCTGTTCTTCTCCCCGACGATGAATATAGGTCGAAACCGACGCCATGCCGGCGCCGACTTGCAAACTACACGGTGAGAGCACTACTCGTTGGCAAAAATACTGCCGAGTTTGTCCATCTTTTCCAATGCCAGGCCGGATCCGCGTACCACACAGGTCAGCGGGTCGTCCGCCACCAGCACTGGCAGCCCGGTTTCCTCAATCAGTAGCCGGTCGATGTCGCGCAGCAACGCGCCGCCGCCGGTCAGCACCATGCCTTTTTCGGCGATATCGGCGCCGAGTTCGGGCGGCGTTTGCTCCAACGCGATTTTCACCGCGCCGACGATCTGGTTCAACGGGTCGGTCAGGGCTTCGAGAATTTCGTTGGAGGAGATGGTGAAACTGCGCGGAATACCTTCCGCCAGATTGCGGCCTCTGACCTCCATCTCCTTCACTTCGGAGCCGGGGAAGGCGGAACCGATCTGCTTCTTGATTGCCTCGGCCGTGGCTTCGCCGATCAGCATGCCGTAGTTGCGGCGGATATAGTTGATGATGGCCTCGTCGAACTTGTCGCCGCCGACGCGCACCGAACCGGCATACACCATGCCGCCCAGCGAGATCACGCCGACCTCGGTGGTGCCGCCGCCGATGTCCACCACCATCGAACCGGTGGCATCCGATACCGGCATATCGGCGCCGATGGCGGCTGCCATGGGCTCCTCGATCAGGTACACCTGGCTGGCGCCGGCACCCAACGCCGATTCGCGAATGGCGCGACGCTCCACTTGGGTCGAGCCGCAGGGTACGCAAATAATGATGCGCGGGCTGGGCGAGAACAGGCGCGAGTCATGCACCTTCTTGATGAACTGTTTGAGCATTTGCTCAGTGACGGTGAAGTCAGCGATGACGCCGTCCTTCATCGGCCGGATGGCGGTGATGTTGCCGGGCGTCTTGCCCAGCATCTCCTTGGCCGCCATGCCGACCGCCTGGATGGTTTTCTTGGCGTTGGGGCCGCCCTCAGTGCGAATCGCCACGACCGAGGGCTCGTTCAAGACGATGCCTTTGCCACGCACATAGATCAGCGTGTTGGCGGTGCCGAGGTCGATAGCCAGGTCATTCGAAAAATAAGAGCGCAGGGAACTGAACATCGTGATTCCGATCAGGGTGTTGCAGCCGTCTGGAATGCGGTATCCAGACGGCGGGAAGGGGCTTATGATACCCTATCGCGCCCGCCATTTAAGCCAGATTCCGCATGTCACTGAGCCTTGACGAAGTCCGCCGCATCGCCCGGCTGGCCCGCATCGAACTTTCCCCCAGCGAGACCGAAACCACCCGCGACCAACTCAAAGGCATTTTCGCGTTTATCGAACAGCTTCAGACCGTCGATACCACCGGCATAGAGCCGATGTCGCATGCGGTCGACGTTGTGCAACGCCTGCGTGAGGACAGGGTTACCGAGCCGGACCGCCGTGCCGACTTCCAGAAAATTGCACCCGATGTCGAGGCGGGGCTGTACTTGGTACCCAAGGTAATCGAATGAATCGAATTACTCATTCGATTCATTCGCCAAGTAAGGCTCCCCTCCCCGGCACCCGACCCGGGGCGGGTGCGACTAATTGGCTCGCCCGCGTTGCGGGCGAGAATGGTCTGTCATGATCAACGTATCGCTCAGGGAACTTGCGGCGGCTTTGGCCGCGAGGCAGATATCGGCAGTGGAACTGGCGACACTGTTTCTGGATAGGATCGGCACGATCAACCCTATCCTCAATGCCTTCATCACCGTGGATCGCGACAAGACACTGGCCATGGCCAAGGACGCCGATGCGCTGCGTGCCGCCGGCAAGGCTGGTATGTTGACCGGTATTCCCCTAGCCCACAAAGACATCTTTTGCACCGAGGGTTGGCGCACTACCTGCGGCTCGAAGATGTTGTCCAATTTCATCTCACCTTACGACGCCGCGGTGGTCGAGCGCCTCAAAGCGGCCGGCATGGTGACGCTGGGCAAACTCAACATGGATGAATTCGCCATGGGGTCGTCCAATGAGACTTCGTTTTTCGGCCCGGTAAAAAATCCTTGGGACGTAAGTCGCGTGCCTGGCGGTTCGTCGGGCGGCTCTGCCGCCGCCATCGCTGCGCGCCTGGCGCCCGCCGCGACCGGCACCGACACCGGCGGTTCGATTCGCCAGCCGGCCAGTCTGTGCGGTCTAACCGGCCTCAAGCCGACCTACGGCGTGGTCTCCCGCTACGGCATGATCGCTTTCGCCTCTTCACTGGATCAGGCTGGGCCAATGGCGAAGAGCGCCGAGGATTGCGCGGTGCTGCTGAATGCCATGGCTGGTTTCGATGCGCGCGACTCGACTTCGCTGGAGCGACCCGCCGAGGATTACAGCGCCGATCTCGAAAAGCCCTTGAACGGTCTGCGTATCGGCTTGCCCAGGGAATTCTTTGGCGACGGCATGGATGCTGACGTGCGCGCCGCCGTGGAAGCCGCCCTGGACGAATACCGCAAGCTTGGCGCCACCACGATTGAAGTCAGTTTGCCGAACTCAGGGCTCTCGGTTCCCGCCTATTACGTCATTGCCCCTGCCGAGGCATCGAGCAATCTATCGCGCTTCGATGGCGTGCGTTACGGCCACCGCGCAGCGGATTACACGGATCTCGCCGACATGTATTGCAAGACGCGGGCCGAAGGTTTCGGCGCCGAAGTAAAGCGTCGCATCCTCATCGGCGCCTATGTGTTGTCCCATGGCTACTACGATGCCTACTATCTCAAGGCACAGAAGATCCGCCGCTTGATCGCCCACGATTTCGCTGAAGCGTTCAAACAGTGCGACGTGATCATGGGACCGGCCTCGCCTTCCGTCGCCTTCAAGTTCGGTGAAAAAAGCGCCGACCCGGTACAGATGTATCTCTCCGACATTTACACCATCTCCACCAACCTGGCCGGCCTGCCCGGCATGTCGCTGCCCTGTGGGTTCGGCAACCACAACATGCCGGTCGGTTTGCAAATCATCGGTAACTGGTTCGGCGAAGCGCGCATGCTCAATGTGGCCCACCAATACCAGCGGGCGACCGACTGGCATCTGAAGATGCCGGAGGGGATATGACCATGCAGTGGGAGGTCGTGATTGGATTGGAAACACATACCCAGCTTCAGACCCAATCAAAAATTTTTTCCGGCGCTTCCACGGCCTTCGGCGCAGTGCCCAATGCACAGGCCTGTGCGGTAGATATCGCGCTGCCCGGTGTACTGCCGGTGCTCAATCGCGAAGCGGTGGTCTGCGCCATCAAGCTAGGGCTTGCCGTTGGCGGACAGATCGCGCCGCGTTCGATTTTTGCGCGCAAGAATTACTTCTATCCTGACTTGCCCAAGGGTTACCAGATCAGCCAATACGAAATCCCTGTTGTCTCGGGTGGTTCGCTGACGATCCGAGTTGGTTTTGACGAAAAGACAGTTCGTCTTACGCGCGCCCATCTCGAAGAAGATGCGGGTAAATCTTTACATGAAAATTTTCAGGGCAAGAGTGGTATTGATCTCAATCGCGCCGGTACACCATTGCTGGAAATAGTGTCCGAGCCCGACATGCGTTCCTCCGACGAGGCCGTGGCCTACGCCAAGGCATTGCACGCGCTGGTGCAGTGGATCGGCATTTGTGACGGCAATATGCAGGAAGGCAGCTTCCGCTGCGATGCCAACGTGTCCGTGCGCCGCCCCGGCGAACCGCTGGGTACAAGACGCGAGATCAAGAACCTCAACAGCTTCAAGTTCATGCAGCAGGCCATCGACTACGAGATTCAGTGGCAGATCAACGAGATTGAAGAAGGCCGCAAGATTCAACAAGCCACAGTGCTGTTTGACCCGGACAAAGGCGAAACCCGCGCCATGCGAAGCAAAGAAGACGCGCATGACTATCGCTATTTCCCTGATCCGGATTTGCTTCCGCTGGAGATTACGTCTGAATGGATTGAGCATGTGAAGACTGAGATGCCGGAGCTGCCACACGCTATGGCCGAGCGATATCGACACGAGTATGGGTTGTCGAGGAACGATGCAGCCCTGCTCACGCAAAGTCCGGCCTATGCCAAATATTTCGATAACATGGTTAGAGCACTTACGCCGCCCAAGCTCGCAATCAACTGGATCACTGGCGAAATCGCGCGTCGTCTAAATGCACAAGACATCTCGATTGATCAATGCCCGATTACGCCCCTCGAACTAGCCTTGGTGATATCTTACGTAATGGATGGAACCATCAACAACAACGGCGCAAAGCATCTCGTCGAACTACTTTGGAATCGGAGCCCTAGTGATGTTGGCGTTCAGCGTTCAGATGTTTCGGCAGACGGGGGCGTTGACCGTATTTCGAAATTGATCGAATCTGAAGGGCTTCGTCAAATGAACGACGCAGGCGCCATCGAAAAAATCATCGACGAAGTGCTCGCCGCCAACCAGAAATCCGTCGAAGAATTTCGCGCCGGCAAGGAAAAGGCCTTCAACGCACTGGTAGGCCAGGCGATGAAGGCCACGAAAGGGAAGGCCAATCCGCAGCAGGTGAACGACCTGCTGCGCAAGAAGCTGGTCGGTTAGGGTTTCGCCGCTGCGGGCTTGGCGGCGTCGTCCGCGGGTTTGCCGCCGCCGCGCAGTTCACGCAAGCGAACCCGGTCAGCCTCGAACTTGGCCTTGATCTGCTCGAAATCCTGTTTCTTGGAGACCAGCGCGTCTTGTTGTCCCTTGACCTCCAGAGTGTTGCGGCTGACCTGCTCTTTGAAATCCTGCGGGATTTCTTCGCCCTTGGCCTTGTAGTGCGAAAGAGCGTTTGACAGCTTTTTCTGGTCTTTGAGCGCCTGGTCGAGCTTGTCCTGAACCTGCGTGATGTTGCGCTCAACCTCTCCCACTGCCCGGCCTCGCCCGGCATCGAGATCAGCTTCCGTAGCGTAGGTGCTGAGCAGCGCCTGATCACGGCGCTGCTGATCCAGCGCCAGTTTGTCGGCCCCACGTTTTTTCTTCAATTCCGCATCCCGCACAGCCAGTTGTGCTTCGGTCAGCGGAGCGTCATGGTTGGGCCCCCTGACGCCGCGTTCGTTGAACTCGCTGTAAGGCTTGTTGATACAGGCATCAGGCAACACATCGCTGCATACCCGCTTGCCTTGTCCGTCGGCACAACAGAAAGTTCGTGCGGCTTTGGCGGTGGGTACGACCAACACCAGCCCCAGAACAAGTACCGAAATCGTCGTGCGCATCAACATGGGTCAGCCCTCCTGAATTCCATAGTGTTTCCGATAGCGGATTACCGCATCCAAGTTTCGTTCCAGCTCCTCATTCCCTGCGAGGAATCCTATCAGATCATTAAGGGTAGCGACGCAGATCACTGGAATTCCATAGGTACTTTGTACTTCCTGAGTCGCAGAAAGCTGACCGCTGCCCCGCTCTTGACGGTCCAACGCGATTGCCACGCCGGCCGCGGTGGCGCCAGCGCTGCGGATCAGGTCGACCGACTCCCTGACCGAGATGCCGGCCGAGATGACATCATCCACGATGAGTACGCGGCCGGCCAGCGGTGCGCCCACCAGCGTGCCACCCTCGCCGTGATCCTTGGCTTCCTTGCGGTTGTAGCAGAAAGGCTTGTTGCAGCCGCGTTGCGCCAGCGCCATGGCAATTCCTGCGACTAGCGGGATGCCCTTGTACGCCGGGCCAAACAGGGCGTCGAAGGCGATGCCCGATGCCAGAATGGCCTTAGCGTAGAAGTCACAAAGCTGTGCCATCGCGGCACCGTCGTTGAACAGGCCGGCATTGAAGAAATAGGGTGACAGGCGCCCGGCTTTGGTCTTGAATTCGCCGAAACGGAGCACGCCGCGTTGGCACGCGAAAGCGATGAAATCGCGGCTAGAATCCGGGCTCGTCATAAGCCTTCCATTCTACATGCTCCGCGTCATCTCCTTGAACTTGAATGGCATCCGTTCCGCGACTGCCAAAGGCCTGTACGACTGGCTTGAAGCGCAGCAAGCCGATGTCGTCTGCTTGCAGGAACTCAAAGCCCAATTACCCGACCTCAGCGCAGCGATGCTTTCACCGCAGGGTTTCCTCGGCTGGTTTCATTGCGCGGAAAAAAAGGGCTACAGCGGCGTTGGACTGTATGCGCGGAACAAGCCGGATCGCGTGACCGAGGGCGTGGGTAACGCCGAGTTCGACGCCGAGGGTCGCTATATCCGCGCTGACTGGGGCAATCTGTCGGTCGTGTCGCTCTACCTTCCTTCAGGCTCCAGTTCGCCCGAACGCCAGGAAGCCAAGTTTCGTTTCATGAAATTCTTTTATCCCCAGCTGGTGGCGCTGCGCGCTGAAGGGCGGGAGATCATTTTGTGCGGCGACTGGAACATTGCCCACCAGGAGATCGATCTCAAAAACTGGAAGTCGAATCAGAAAAACTCCGGCTTCCTCCCAGAAGAGCGCGCATGGCTGACGCAGGCGTTTGACGAACTGGGCTGGGTCGATGTTTATCGACAGTTGCATCCCGACACCACCGGCGAGGCTTACACTTGGTGGTCGAACCGGGGACAGGCTTGGGCCAACAACGTTGGCTGGCGCATTGACTACCAAATCGCCACTCCCGGCGTCGCGGCAAAGGCAAAGGCGGCCAGCGTTTATAAGGCGCAGCGTTTCAGCGATCACGCGCCTTTGATCATCGAGTATGACTGGTCCCTTTGACTTACGTCATTGCACTAACGCGGTAAAGTCGGTAGCCTTCCAGCGTTAATCATTACTTATTTAACGGAGAAAGCCATGACCGATGTCACCAAGGAAAAATTGATAGCCGATTTCAAAGTCGTCGTTGCCGACGCGGAGGAACTGCTGCGCGTCACCGCGGGACAGGCCGGCGAAAAAGCCGTCGAGTTGCGCGGCAAGATACAAAGCAGCTTGGCTGACGCCAAGCTGCACCTGGCCGATGCACAACAGGTGATGGTGGACAAGGCCAAAGCGGTGGGTCGCGCCTCCGACGAATATGTGCACGATCATCCCTGGCGTTCGGTGGGCATTGCCGCCGGTGTGGGCCTGGTCATCGGCCTCTTGATCGGCCGCCGTTAATTCCCCGATGGAAGCCGAGCCCCATCGCGGGCTGCTGGGCTCCTTGCGGAGTTTGTTGGTTCATGGTCTGGAGCTTCTGCAAACCCGCATCCAGCTTCTGGCAACTGAACTGGAACAGGAGCGAGCGCGCTTTCTCAGCCTGCTGGTTTATGGCGCGGCGGCTTTTTTCCTGCTTGCGGCGGGAATTGCATCCCTCGCCGTGTATCTGACGGTGCTGTTTTGGGATGACCATCGCCTGCTGACACTCGGTCTTCTCACCGCGGTTTTTTTGACCTCCGGGATTACTTCCTGTTGCCTTGCCTGGCGTGCCGCGCACGCACGATCGCGGCTGTTTGCGGCGAGCCTGGCCGAACTGAATCAGGATCGGGCAGAACTCGAATCCGGCAAATGAACAAAGAGGTCGAACTGGCGCTAAAGAAGCAACGTCTGCAATTCAGGAGCGCCACGTTGCGCCGCGACCTCGCCGAGGATATGAAGGGGGCCACGCCCGCCTTCCGAACGGTGGAGCAGGTACGTGCCGGCATCACCTGGTTGCGCACCCACCCGCAACTGGTCGTGGGCATTGCGATAGCGGTATTGGTGGTAAGGCCGAAAGCCGGGTGGCGCTGGGCGCGGCGCGGGTTTATTGCCTGGCAGGCGTGGCGACGGCTGCGGCCCAACGACAAAGCCTGAACTGGGCGGCAGTTCCTGAAAAGTTCCGCGCAATTACGCAAATTTTCCCGTGGTGTTTGAAACAATCTCGGGAAACCGGCTGGACTAGCATGGCGGGATGATTCCCAAGTTCATTCGCGCCGCAGTCACCACCGCAACAGTGCTGTTCCTTTCAGCGTGCGGCGGCTTGCCCGCTCCCCATGCGAGCGCTGACTACGCCGCAGAAGCGCTCAGCGCCGCCGAGAGTCGAGGGCAGGATGTGGCGCTGTTCGCCATCGGATTGGTGGAAACCGGCTATCGCTTTGGCGGCAAGAACCCCGACGCGGGACTCGACTGTAGCGGCATGGTCAGTTACGTCTACGAGAACGCGACGGGAATCAGGCTCGCCGGGTCAGCCGCCGATATCGCCCGCAAGGGCAGACCGGTGGATAGCGCCAGGCTGAAGCCCGGTGACCTGGTGTTCTTTAATACGCTCAATCGCCCCCACTCTCACGTAGGGATATATATCGGCGACGGCCGTTTCGTCCACGCGCCGAAAAGTGGGGAGAAAGTCCGCACCGAGAATTTGAGCAAAGGTTGGTTCGCCGAACGCTTCGAGGAAGCCCGAAGCTACTTTAACTAGGGGCGATACACTACAGCATCGCCAAGGTGGCAATACCTGAAATGAGGCTTTATTCCTGACTCGAGTAGATAGAGTGGAGGAAAGCGTCAGCGTCAAACCCGCTTGCTGCCTGCCTTGCCGGAACCGCTGCCTGAAGACCGAGTTGCAGTTCGGGAAGTGGCGGCTGCCATTCCGCGTTCATCACCTCGTCCTCGAACGACCCGAACTCGTCTTCAATGATTTTGCCCGTATTCATGTCAGTCACCACAATCATGTTCTGCTCCTCGTTGATTCGCAGACCTGCAAAGTATAACGACGCAGATTGCAAAAGGTTGCACGGAACTACATCGACATGTGACTTTTGTTGGATTCGCGCCACGGTGCAGCCCGCACCAGCAGCAGCATTCCAGGCAATGCCAGAGAAAAGCACAGCATGAAAAACTCGACCCAACCCAGCGCGCCCACCAGCCAGCCCGCGGCAGCGTTGATGAAGGCGCGTGGTACGGCGGCGAGGCTGGTGAACAGCGCGAACTGGGTCGCGGTGTAAAGCGGGTTGGTGGCGCGGGCGATGTAGGCCACGAACGCTACCGTGCCGAGACCGACCCCCAACGCTTCGAAACCGATCACCAGCGCCAGTTGCGCCAGCTGCGCAGCACCGATGACCAGTTGTGGCCCGGCGGCGGCCAGCCAGGCAAAACCCAGGATAGACGCCAGTTGCACGATGCCAAACAGCCATAACGCCCGGTTGATTCCGAGCTTAACCATCCACAGTCCGCCCACGAGTCCGCCGATCACCGCTGGCCACAGCCCGGCATTCTTTGCGACCAGGCCAATGTCCGACTTGGCGAATCCCATGGCCAGGTAGAAGGGCGTGGCCAGGGCGGTGCACATGGAGTCGCCCAGCTTGTAGAAAAAAATGAAACCGAGTATTAACGCCGCGTTGCGCCAGCCGCCGCGTTGCACGAACTCGTGGAATGGCTCAACCACCGCTTCGCGCAGGGTTCTCGGGGCAATGCGGCTAGCTTCCGGCTCGCGCACCAGCATGGCCATGGCCATGCCCGGCAGCATGAACAGCGCGGTAATCATGAAGACCTGCGCCCACGGCAGATGGTCGGCGAGGATCAACGAGAGCGAGCCCGGCACCAGCCCGGCGATGCGGTAGGCATTGACGTGCACCGAGTTGCCGAGGCCGAGCTGTTCGTCGCTGAGTATCTCGCGGCGAAAAGCGTCGACCGCAATATCCTGGGTAGCCGAGAGCAGGGCGAGCAAGGCGGCGAGCATGACGATCGTCGTCAAGTCCAGTTGCGGCGACAGGCGGCCGAAGCTGGCGATCACGACGAACAAGGCGATCTGGGTTGCCAACATCCAGCCGCGGCGGCGCCCGAGACCCGGCAACGGATAGCGATCTAGCAGCGGCGCCCAGAGGAACTTCCACGTATACGGCAACTGGATCAGCGCCATGGCCCCGATTTCCCTGAGGCTGACGCCTTCGGTGAACAGCCAGGCCGGCAGCAGATTCAGCAACAGATAGAGCGGCAGGCCGGAGCTGAAACCGGTGAACACGCAGATCAGCATGCGGCGGTTCACTAGCGGGGCAAACCAGGCGGGAACGGGCATCCGCGAAATGTAGCAGTCCGCCTACCGCTTGGCGCGACGATAAAACCGGTTTTCCCGGATTATCTCGACGCAGTTCCGCTAATCCACAAAAAAAGCCCGCCGCTTTTGAGGCGGCGGGCTTTCGCAAGCGGTGCTACGGAATCAGAACTTGAACGATAACCCGACTGACAACAGGTTGACATTGCTTTCTCCGGTGCTGCCTTTGTCGCCCAGCTTGTCGAAGCGCTCCCATTCGGCGCGAATGCCGATGGTCTTGGAGAAATTGTAAGTGGCGCCCACACCCCATGTACCCTTCCAACTGGTGTCGTCGGCGCTACCGCTGGCGGAGCCGCCAGGTCCTGTTGCGCTGGCGTCGATTTTGACTTTGGCATCAATGAAGCCGAGCTTGCCAAACACGGAAAATTGATCGTTGATTGGCAGAATGCCAACCACATCAATGTTCCAGCCATCGGCTTTCGCTTTTGCGTTCGCGGCGCCGCCGGTATAGGAGGCGTGGTATTTGAATTCTCCCAGATCGACGTAGCCCCCTTCGACCGCCCAGTTCTGATTGAACTGGTAGCCCAATTGTAGCTTGTAGCCGGTATCGCTATCGTCGAAGGACGATGACAAGCCGGTAGCGCCAGCGGAAACCAATGCCGAGTCGATGTCGCCCTTTGAGTTGTCATTGGGGAGCGATGAACGGCCAATCGAGCCGACCCCATACCAGTCGCCGGCGGAGGCGGAGACCGCGGCGAGAGAAAGAACTGCTGTGGCGAGTATTGTCTTGATGTGCACGAGATCCCCTAAAGAAAAAATCAGACTGAAAAAACGCATCCCATTATTGTCGGGAATAATGACCAAGGTAAAGGGTTTTCCTACAATAGTGTGGGTAAATTCGTGAAAGCGATCTGCAGTTAACTTATTCCCTGGTAATCCGATACACCGCCAGGCTGCCGAGGAAGTTGTGCTCCTCGGTAATCTCGCGTCCGTCATCAAATACTTTGCGCTCCTTGACGGTGATGCCGCGCTTGGCGCAGAAGGCGTCGAAGTCGGCGATGGTGCACAGGTGGATGTTGGGTGTGTCGTACCACGCGTAAGGCAGGCGGTCGGACACCGGCATGCGGCCGTTGAGGATGTCCATGCGGTGCTTCCAGTAGCCAAAGTTGGGGAAGCTCACCACCGCCTCACGGCCCACGCGCAGCATCTCCGACACGATCTCTTCGGTGTGGCGCATGGCTTGCAGCGTCTGCGACAGGATCACATGCTCAAACGCACCATTCTGGAAGCCCGTCAACCCGCCCTCCAGATCGCCCTGGATGACGTTGATGCCGTTGGCGATGGCGGCGAGCACCTTGGCGTCTTCGATTTCCACGCCCCAGCCGCGTACGCCGCGGGTCTCGATCAACCGCTTGAGCAGCGCGCCCTCGCCGCAACCGAGGTCGAGTATGCGCTCACCCGGTTGCACCCAACTGGCGATGACATCGAAATCGGGACGGTCGAAAGCGGTACTCATCTGTTTACGTTGGCGAGATAGGCGCGCACCACGCCGTGAAAGTAGTCATCGACCATGAGAAACGAGTCGTGGCCGAAGTTGGCCTTGCTTTCTGCATAGCACACCGACTGTCCGTTACGTAGCAGTGCGTCGACGATTTCGCGCGAACGCGCCGGCGCGAAGCGCCAGTCGGTTGAAAACGCAACCACCAGAAACTTTGCCTTGGCCACCGCCAGCGCAGCGGCGAGATTGCCGTTTGTTTCGCGCGCCGGATCGAAATAGTCCAGCGCCTTGGTCATCAGCAGATAAGTGTTGGCGTCGAAATAGCCGGCGAACTTGTCGCCCTGATGGCGCAGGTAGGCCTCGATTTCGAACTCCACGCCGTAACCGAACTTGACGTTCTCGCCGCGCAACTCACGGCCAAATTTTGCCGCCATGCCGTCGTCCGAAAGATAGGTGATGTGACCCAGCATGCGCGCCAGCCGCAGACCGCGCCAAGGCGTGACGCCATGTTCGTAGTAGTGCCCGTCATGAAAATCGGGATCGGTAAGAATTGCCTGCCGGGCGACATCGTTGAAGCCGATGTTCTGCGCGGAAAGCTTGGGCGCTGCCGCGATCACCAGCGCGTGACGCACCCGCTGCGGATAAGTAATGGCCCAGCGCAACGCCTGCATGCCGCCCAGGCTGCCGCCAATCACCGCGGCCCAGGCATCGATGCCGAGCAGATCGGCCAGTCGTGCCTGGGCGTGGACCCAGTCCACCACCGCCATCAGTGGAAAGTCGGAACCCCAGGGTTTGCCGGTGGCCGGGTTAACGCTGGCGGGACCGGTGGAACCATGGCAGCCACCCGGATTGTTGACGCCGACGATGAAGAATTTGTCGGTGTCGAGCGGCCGGCCCGGACCGATGATGTTGTCCCACCAGCCGACGTTGTCCGGGTCGTCGGCCGTGTGCCCGGCGACGTGATGGTGGCCGGACAAGGCGTGGCAGACCAGAATCGCGTTGGACTTGGCCGCGCTGAGGCTGCCGTAAGTTTCATACACCAAGTCGTAGTTCGATAGCACGGCGCCGCTGCGCAATTGGAGCGGTTCGGCAAAATGGGCCCGCTGCGCTTTCACGAGCCCCACACCCTGAGATTTTTCGGTCGTTGTCACAAAATAAAAACCCGATCAGCACATGGCGCGGATCGGGTTTGAGGTTCAGCCGTCCTCGCTTTAGCCGTATTTATCAAGCGCCCGCAAGCAGAGTCAAATCGGCGCAACGTGAGGAAGGCTACCGGCCGCTGGTGCGCTTGTCAATCATCGTCGGCAAGACCAGCGAGATTCAGTCGGCGTTGATCTTTTCCAACCGCTCGCGAATGCGGGCTGGATCGTCAAGCCGCAACAAACGGATGACCTTTGCTTTCAGTTGTCCCGCATCACAATTCAACAACTGTTGCTTGACTTCAAGCACCTGCGAGGCGTGCATCGAAAATTGACGCAAGCCCATGCCGATCAGCAGCCTGGTCATGGTCAGATCGCCGGCCATTTCACCGCAGACTGATACCGGCATGCCGGAGCGGTCGGCGGTCTGGATGGTTTGCGCGATCAACCGCAATACCGCCGGGTGCAGCGGGTCGTACAAATGAGATACGGCTTCGTCAGTACGGTCAATGGCCAAGGTGTACTGGATCAGGTCGTTGGTGCCGATCGAAAGGAAGTCAAGCCGCTTCAGAAAAGGTCCCAATGCCAGCGCGGCAGCGGGAATTTCAATCATTCCGCCAATCTCAATGCCTTCGTCAAAGCGGACCCGCGCTTCGCGCAGCTGGCTTTTGGCTTGCGCGATCATCGCCAGCGTCTGGTCGATTTCGACGGCCTGGGCCAGCATTGGAATCAACAGCCGGATTCGGCCGTAGTGCGAGGCGCGCAGGATTGCCCGTAGCTGCGCCAAAAAAATCTGTGGTTCGGCCAGGCAATAGCGGATCGCGCGTAATCCCAATGATGGATTGGGCTCCATGCGTTCCGCGCCGCGCAGGGCGCGCACCGTCTTGTCGGCGCCGATATCGAGCGTGCGGATGGTGACCGGCTTTTCACCCATGCCCTTGACCACCGTGCGATAGGCTTCGAATTGCTCATCCTCATCGGGCAGGTCGTCCCGGTTCATGAACAGAAACTCGGTGCGGAACAATCCGATCCCGGCCGCATCGACATCCTTCGCTTGTTGCACATCCTGCGGCAATTCGATATTGGCCTGGAGTGAACACGCAACCCCGTCGAGGGTCACCGAGCGAGTTGTCTTGAGGCGTTTGAGCTTGTTGCGTTCCAACTCGCGCTGGCTCTTCTTCAGACGGTATTCGTCGAGTACGCGCGCGTCCGGATCGACGATCAGCACACCACGTGTGCCATCCAGAATCAGCAGGTCGTCGTCGTGAATCAGTGGCCGGGCATGGTGCATGCCGACCACGGCAGGGATCGCGAGGCTGCGGGCGACGATGGCCGTGTGCGAGGTGCCGCCGCCCAAATCGGTGACAAAACCGCCGATGCGTAGATTTTTGAACTGGAGGGTGTCCGCCGGCGACAGATCGTGCGCAACCACAATCAATTCGTCGCCGCCTTTGTCGGCGCGTACGCTTCGACCCAGCTTGCGCGGTTTGTCCAGCAGGATTTTTACCACTTGCTCCACCACCTGGATAATGTCCTGCTGGCGCTCACGCAGATAGGCGTCTTCGATTTCGTCAAACTGGGCGACCAGCAACTCCATCTGCTGCACCAGCGCCCACTCGGCATTGCAGCGGCGTTCGCGGATCAGTTTTTTGGGTTCCTCAGCCAACAAGGGGTCGGCCAGAAACATCAGATGCAGGTCGACAAAAGCTTCTGCCTCAGCGGGTGTTCCTGGCGCGGTGGCTTCCTCGCGCACGGACTCGAAGTCGGCGCGTACCTCGGCAAACGCATTGTCAAGACGGACGACTTCACCCTCCACATCGCGTTCCCGCACGCGATAATGGGATACCTCCAGCATCGCATGGGATACTAGGTGGGCGCGCCCGATGGCGATGCCGGGTGATACCGCGAGTCCGAACAAGGAGAACGTCATGGCGCGCTCAACTATTCGCCTTCGCCGAACTTGTCGGCGATCATGGCCAGCATCGCGGCCAATGCTTCGTCGGCACGCTCGCCAACGCAATCGATAGTAATTGAAGATCCTTTGCCGGCGGCCAGCATCATCACCCCCATGATGCTCTTTGCGTTGATGCGGCGGCTATTGCGTTCCATCCAGACTTCGCAGGGAAAACTGCCCGCCAATTGGGTGAGCTTGGCCGAAGCGCGGGCGTGAAGACCCAGCTTGTTGACAATTTCAGTTTCGGCTCTCGGCACGGCAATCTCCTGGCGGTTCGGCGCCGCGGTGGGTCCGCGGACTATTTTTCCAGACGGGGCAGGGTCCGCCTCCGTTTGGTTGGAGTATGAGGGACTAAACTACCAACATCAATGTTCGGGTGTCAATCGAAGAAACGTTGCGTCGCGCTTACGTTCGTCTGACGGCCTGTCCAATCTGATCATTATATCCGGAGAAGTCCTGATGCCCCTGTCTAAATCTGTGCCCCGCAAGAGCTTGCATCAACGCCAGATTACCTGCCAAGGTTACGAACGCGAGGATGGAATGTGGGATATCGAGGTCCATCTGCTTGATACGCGGAGTCGGCCCACCAGTAACCAATGGCGCGGCGAAGTGGCCGCCGGCGCGCCGATTCACGAAATGTGGCTGCGCTGGACCGTGGATGAAAACATCGTGATTCGCGCCATCGAAGTCGTCATGGATGCCGCCCCGTTTCCGCAGCGTTGCCCTGCGGTGCCGCCGAACTACCAGCGGCTGGTGGGTGTCAGTGTCGCCAAGGGGTTCATCAAGGAGGCGCAAGCCAGGATCGGCCGCACCGAAAACTGCACCCATCTGGCCACGATGATGCAGGTCGCGGCGACCTGCACCATGCAGACCCTCTATGCCAGCCGCTCTTCCACCGAGGACATGGCAACCAGGTTGAAGATATTCAACTCAGGGTCGGACCGCCCGCCCTTGCTCAACACGTGTCACTCGTATGCCGAGGATAGCCCCATTATCCAGAAAATCTGGCCAGCCTATTACGTCGAAAAAAACCGCTAGCGGGGGTTGCGCAAAAAGACTCCCGCTGCTCAGCGATTTAGCATGTTGAGCACGCCGTCACGGCCACCCGAGGTGGCGCGCGCAACCAGGGTGGACATGTCCTTGTCGCGATAGGTCAGTGCCCGCAGCAGCATCGGCAGATTGATGCCGGCAATGCCCTCGATGCGTCCTGGATCGAGCAGCTTCATGGCGAGGTTGGACGGCGTTGCGCCATAGATGTCGGTCATCACCAGCACGCCTTCCCCGGTGTCGACCAGTTGCAGCAGCTCGCGCGCTAGCGGCAGGGCATCGAGTGGGTCGTCCTGCACCGCAATTCCCAGTTGCAGAATTTGCGGCGGCCGTTTATTAAGCACATGACAGGCGCACTGAATCAGCGATTCGCCATAGGAAGAATGTGTGATGAGGAACAATCCGATCATGGATAACTCCTTTGCATGACAAATCCCCGACGGCGGCGAACGGATGGTTCGATGAAACCGTCGTCGCTCATGGCAACACCTCGACCTTGATATCGGGCTGTTCGAATTTTAACCGTAACTTGAGCGCGGCAGTGATCTGGACATGCCCCTGGCTGTCGACCCGCATCGCCTGGTCTACCCCTGTCTTCCTGGCCATCGCCAGCCAATCCGGCCCGGCGATGAACAGCGGCTTGGTCGCCGCGTCCGACAACGCGCCCGCCTGCGGGCCGGGTGGAACCAGTATGGAGACGGCTTCGGTGCCCTGCGCCGGCTCGCCGCTGCGCGGATCAATCAGGTGGCAATAGCGTCGCCCGTTCAGTTCGAAGTAACGCTGATAGTCACCGGAGGTGCCAATGGCTTCGCCATCGCGCAAGTCCAGCGTGGCCATCGGACCCGTGCCACGCGGCTGCTGGATGCCGACACGCCATGGCCGCTCTCCCTTGCTGCCGAGCGCGATAATGTTGCCGCCGATGTTGATAAGTGCGTTGCGGATACCCTGCGCGCGCAGGAGTGTCGCGGCCCGGTCGAGCGCCACGCCCTTGAGATAGCCACCGAAATCGAGTGCCACCGCTGGATTACTGCTGCGGACGAGGCATTTGCCCACCGTTTTCGGGAGTGATGGCAGGCACTTGCCTTCAAGACGCAGATTGGCGATGGAAGGCTTTGCCGCGACGAGCGCCTTGAGCTTCGCCGGATCGGGCAATTGCGGTTTGAAGGTGTCGTCATGAAATCCCCAAAGTTTGACCAGCAAGCCGATGCCGGGGTCGAACAATCCGTCGCCGCGCGCCGATATGGTTTGAGCATCGTGTATCAGTTGCGCAAGTTCGGGAGAAACTTCATGCGCGCGCCCGGCGCTGATGGCGTCATTGAGCGCAGTCAGCGCCGAGGGTCGCCAGGCGTGATAGTCCCGGTGCAGCCGATCAAATTCTTGCAATACCGAAGCGGCCGCATGACTCGCCTTGTCTTCCGGTTCGCCCCAGATCAGCACCTCAACACGCGTGCCAAATACGTAGGATTCACGCGTCAGCAGCGGTTCGCGGCCGCAGCCGGCCAGCGACAATACAAAAATAAAAACCGGAAGGAGCGCCGTCCCTCGGTAAAGCCCGATACGCAATTTACGCATCCGCCGGCTGGCTGCGTTCCAGTTCCAGCGCTGCCGCAACCAGTGCCAGCCGGGCGATCACGCCATAGGCGTAGAAGCGGTTGGGTGGGGCATCGGGCGACTGCGCCGAGTCGGGCAGCGTGCACACGGTTTCGAAGGCCAGCGGCTCAAAGTGCATGCCGGGCGCGTTGAGATTTTCATCGATGCCGCGTGCCTTGTTGACGCGGTAAAAACCACCGACCACGTAACGGTCGATCATGTACACCACCGGTTCGGCAGTGCTCTCGTCTACTGTTTCAATAGTTGGTACGCCTTCCTGAATCATGACTTCGGTCACCGCCAGGCCTTCCTTGATTACCGACATTTTGTTGCGCTGGCGGCGGTTGAGGCTTTTGACTTCAGCCGCGTCGTGCACCGTCATGATGCCCATGCCGTAAGTGCCGGCATCGGCCTTGACGATGGCGAAAGGCTTGGCGTCAATGCCATATTCATGGTACTTGCTGCGAATGCGGGTGAGCAGCCTGTCGACGTTGGAAGCCAGACACTCCTCGCCGGTGCGCTCCTGAAAATTGATTTCGCCGCAAACGCCGAAGGCTGGATCGATCAGCCACGGGTCGATGCCGATATGCTGCGCGAAACTTTCCGCGACTTCCTTGTAGGCGCTGAAATGGCGTGACTTGCGGCGTGTCGCCCAACCGGCATGGAGCGGTGGGATCATCCACTGTTCATGCAGACTCTTGAGAATTTCCGGCACGCCGGCCGAGAGATCGTTGTTGAGCAGGATGGCGCACGGATCGAAGTCCCCGATGCCGAGCCGGCCGCCGGTCGCGCCGATGCGCTTGAGTGGCTCCAGCGTCAGCGACTGGCCATCGGGCAATTCGAGCGTCGTTGGCGCGGTGATCTCCGGCAGCAGACTGCCGATGCGGACGTTGAGGCCGGCATGATGCAGCAGGCTTGCCAGCCGCGCGACGTTTTGCAGGTAATACTGGTTGCGCGTATGGTTCTCCGGGATCAGCAGCAGATTCTTGGCGTCCGGACAGACCTTCTCGATACCCACCATCGACGCTTGTACACACAGCGGCAGAAAGGCCGGATTGAGGTTGTTGAAGCCGCCGGGAAATAAATTGGTATCCACCGGCGCCAGCTTGAAGCCGGCATTGCGCAGATCCACCGAAGCGTAGAACGGCGGTGAATGGTCGAGCCATTGGCTGCGCAGCCATTGCTCGATGCTCGTATCGTTGGCGAGAATGCGCTTTTCCAGGTCCAGCAGCGGGCCGGTGAGTGCGGTAGTCAAATGGGGAACCATAAGGGGTGTGAGTTATTCCGAAGGTGAGCGCGTTCCGCGCCGTGCGGCCGGAAGTCATTCGTCAATCTTACATGAGGCCCGCCACGGCGAATCTTACAAGCGCGCTAAGCCTTTTTTTGCTGCGTGATCGCGCGTTTGGCTTTTGACGAAGATTTTTTGAGATTCGGCAGTGGCAACGCAGTCTTGTACTTCACCTGCTTGAGCGCGAAGCTGGATCGG
The DNA here is from genome assembly GCA_043738385.1 of Sterolibacteriaceae bacterium. Lineage (GTDB taxonomy): Bacteria > Pseudomonadota > Gammaproteobacteria > Burkholderiales > Rhodocyclaceae > JANYCD01. The sequence goes on along the minus strand of JAYUGL010000068.1, from coordinate 18,011 downwards.
ATATTGGCCACGCCGGGAATCTTCGACAGATTGTCCACGATGAATCGCTCCAATGCCTGCACGTCGGGCACCAGCACGCGAATCAGGTAATCCGAGTCGCCGGTCATCAGATAGCACTCCATCACTTCGGGGTATTCGCAGATCGCGGCCTGGAATTGCTCAAGTGAACGCTCGACCTGGCGTTCGAGGCGGATTTGAATGAACACGCTGACGCTGAGGCCGATCTGGAGCGGATCGAGCAGCATCACGTAGCGGCTGATGAGTCCCGATTTTTCCAGGGCACGGACGCGCGCGAGGCAGGGTGAGGGTGACAGATGCACACGGGCGGCCAACTCCACATTGGTGAGCCGTGCGTCTTTCTGTAACTCGTCGAGGATGCGCAGATTTGTTGCGTCAAGAAAATTTGATGGCATAAATAGTATTAAAAAATGCAATATTAAGTACAAGATGCTTAATTATGGCATATAGAAAGCGTAATTGGGAAGCCTATGCCGCGCTTTCACCGGTAAGCTTCCCGGCGCATCTTGAGGAGAAAGAAACATGACTGGACGCGATGAGCATGCGTTGAGCAATGACACCGGGAGTCAGCCATCGGACATCGATCCGCAGGAAACCCGCGAGTGGTTGGAGGCGCTGGAGGCGGTGGTTTCCGAATCGGGTCAGGAGCGGGGGCTGTTTCTGCTGCAGCAACTGGAAGAGCAGGCGCGCCAACTGGACATCATTGGCCACGTGCAGCCGTATTCGGCCTATCGCAACACCATTCCGATTGAAAAGCAGGCACCTTACCCGGGCGACCTTGCAATGGAAGAACGCATCACTTCCATCATCCGCTGGAACGCCTTGGTCATGGTGGTGCGCGCCAACCAGGCTTATGGCGAACTGGGCGGCCATATCGCCAGCTATGCCTCGGCCGCAGAAATATTCGAGGTCGGGTTCAATCACTTCTTCCGTGCACGCGATGCCGAACACGGGGGTGACCTGGTGTTCTATCAGCCGCACTCGGCGCCCGGTATTTATGCACGTGCGTTCCTCGAAGGTCGCCTCAGTGAGGAACAGCTGTCGAACTATCGGCAGGAGGTGGGTGGCAAGGGGCTGTGTTCCTATCCGCATCCGTGGTTGATGCCGGACTTCTGGCAGCTTCCCACCGGGTCGATGGGCATTGGCCCGATCAGCGCGGTCTACCAGGCGCGCTTCATGCGCTATTTACGGGATCGCGGGCTTTCGAACACCGAGAATCGCCATGTCTGGGGTGTTTTCGGCGACGGCGAGATGGACGAGCCCGAGTCGATCGCCGGCCTCACGCTGGCGGCGCGCGAGAAGCTCGACAACCTCACCTTCATCATCAATTGCAATCTGCAACGGCTCGATGGCCCGGTGCGCGGCAATGGCCAGATCATCCAGGAACTTGAGTCCTTGTTCACCGGCGCCGGCTGGAACGTGATCAAGGTCATCTGGGGGTCGGATTGGGATCCGCTGTTTTCGCGCGATACCCATCACGCACTGCTGCGCCGTTTCGCGCAGACCGTCGATGGGCAATATCAGACGCTCGGCGCCAAGGACGGCGCCTACAACCTGCTGCATTTCTTTCAGAAGGATCCCGAAGTACAAGCGCTGGTGTCCCACATGTCGGATGCCGACATCGATGCGCTGAAGCGTGGCGGCCATGATTTTCGCAAACTGCATGCCGCCTTCGCCGCCGCCAAGGCGCATCAGGGGCGGCCCACCGTGATTCTCGCCAAGACCAAAAAAGGTTACGGCATGGGCGGTGTGGGAGAGTCGCGCATGACCGCGCATCAAGCCAAAAAGCTCGATATCGATGCGCTGAAAGCCTTCCGCGATCGCTTTGCGCTGAAGCTCTCGGATGAGGATGTCGCGCAGTTGAGCTTTTACCGACCGGCCGAGAGCAGCCCGGAGATGGTCTATTTGCGCAATCATCGTGCCGCATTGGGTGGCTACATGCCGGTACGTCAAAGCGCGGCGGAGACACTGCCGGTGCCGGCGATCAACGACTACGCCCAGTTCGCACTCGAATCGGACGGCAAGGAAATGTCGACCACGACCGCAGTGGTGCGCATGCTCGGCACCCTGCTCAAGGACAAGCAACTCGGGCCACGCATCGTGCCCATCGTCGCCGACGAGGCGCGCACCTTCGGCATGGCCAACCTGTTTCGTCAGATCGGTATCTACTCACCTCTGGGGCAGCTCTACGAACCCGAAGACGCGGCGTCGATGCTGTATTACCGCGAGGCTAAGGATGGCCAATTGTTGGAAGAGGGCATTACCGAAGCCGGCGCGCTGTCTTCGTGGATAGCGGCAGCGACTTCATACAGCACACATGGCAAGCCGATGTTGCCGTTCTACATCTATTACTCGATGTTCGGTTTTCAGCGCGTCGGCGATCTCATCTGGGCCGCGGCCGACCAGCGTTCGCGCGGCTTTCTGCTTGGTGCCACGGCGGGCCGAACCACGCTGGGCGGCGAAGGCCTGCAACACCAGGACGGTACCAGCCACGTGATCGCGGCGACCATCCCCAACTGCCGCGCTTACGATCCGGCGTTTGCCGGCGAGCTCGCGGTGATTGTCGACCACGGCATGCGCCAGATGATGGAGCACCAGCAGGACGAGTTCTATTACATCACCGTGATGAACGAAAACTACGCCCAGCCCTCGCTACCCAACGGCGTCGAACAACAGATCATCCGCGGCATGTACTGCTTCTCGAAGGCGGCCGTCGATGCACCGAAGGGCGTGGTGCGCCTGCTCGGATCGGGCGCCATCCTGCGTGAGGTAATTGTCGCTGCCGAACTGTTGGCGCAGGACTGGAGCGTTGCCGCAGACGTGTGGAGTGTCACCAGTTTCAGCGAACTGGCGCGCGAAGCGCGCGAAGTCGAACGCTGGAACCGGCTGAACCCGGAGGCGCCGGTCCGCTTCAGCCATGTCGAGGCTTCGCTGGCCGGAGACGCACCGGTGATCGCTGCGACCGATTATGTGCGCGCGTATCCGCAGTTGATCGTGTCCTATGTCGACGCAAGGTTCATCGTGCTGGGAACCGATGGATTCGGCCGCAGCGACACCCGGGCTGCGCTGCGCCGGTTCTTCGAGGTTGACCGGCACCAGATTGTGCTGGCGGCGCTCGATGCGCTGGCGCGTGCCGGAACGCTCCCACGCAGCGTGCTGGCGGAAGCGATAAAGCGCTACGCCATCGAAGCTGATACGCCGGTGCCTTGGCTTTGCTAGTATTCTTGGCTGGCAAACAGTAAGCAGAAGGTTCCCGAAAATTTGTTTCGATCTGCGCGAGAAGGCCGAACTTTTCTTGACGATTATTCCCCATGACGACCATCAGTGAAATACGTGTCCCGGACATCGGTGACTTCAAGGACATACCAGTTATCGAAATTCTGGTCAAACCCGGTGATGTGGTGAAGGCCGAAGATTCGCTGGTTGTCCTCGAATCCGACAAGGCGACGATGGATGTGCCCAGCCCGACTGCGGGCACGGTGCAGTCGGTGGCCGTCAAATTGGGTGACCGGGTTTCGCAGGGCAGCGTGATCATCACCCTCGCCGCAGTCGATGCGTCCGTGTCGGCTGCGGTTTCGACAGCGCCAACACCGGCGTCCATTCCGACGCCCATTCCGACGGCAGCGGAAGCCGCCCCGGTCCAGCCCCAGGCAAGCATCGCAACCTCCTCCACCCCTTTTCCTGTTCCATCCCCCAATGAGGCAAGCATGCCGACGGGCAAGGCGCATGCCTCACCTTCGGTGCGACGTTTCGGGCGTGAACTCGGCGTCGACATTTCCAAAGTTCCCGGCACCGGGCTGAAAGGTCGCATCCAGCGCGGGGATGTGGAGAATTTCGTCAAAGGCGTGATGGCGCGGGTCTCTGACGGAGCGTTATCTCAAGGTTCTGCGCCCGGGGGCGCGGGGTTCAATGTGCTGCCCTGGCCGAAGATCGACTTCACCAAGTTCGGCCCGGTCGAATCAAAGCCGCTGTCGCGCATCAAGAAACTCGCCGGGGCCAACCTGCATCGCAACTGGGTGATGATTCCGCACGTCACGAACCATGACGAAGCTGACATCACTGAACTCGAAGCCTTCCGCGTCGAACTTAACAAGGAGATTGGCAAGGGCGATGTCAAGATGTCGATGCTCGCTTTCCTGGTCAAGGCGTGTTCCGCAGCGCTGAAGAAGTTTCCGAACTTCAACGCCTCACTCGACGGCGATAACCTCATCCTCAAGCACTACTGCCACATCGGTTTCGCTGCCGATACGCCGCAAGGCCTGGTCGTGCCGGTGATTCGTAATGCGGACCAGAAGGGCATCGTCGAGATTGCCCAGGAAATAGCGTCTCTGGCCAAGCTCGCCAGGGACGGCAAGCTGAAAGCCGATCAAATGCAGGGCGGTTGCTTCTCGATCAGCTCGCTGGGCGGCATCGGCGGCACGTTCTTCACGCCCATCATCAATGCGCCGGAAGTGGCGATCCTCGGGGTGTGCAAGAGTTTCATGAAGCCGGTGTGGGATGGCAAAGTTTTTATGCCGCGCCTGACACTGCCCTTGTCGCTGTCGTGGGACCATCGCGTGATTGACGGTGCTGAGGCCGCGCGCTTCAATGTCTACCTAGTTCAATTGCTGGCTGACATGCGGCGGATTCTGGTCTGAGCGCGAAGGATGAATGTGACGCAAACCATCGAAGTAAAAATCCCCGACATCGGTGACTTCAAGGACATACCGGTCATCGAAATACTGGTCAAACCCGGCGATACCGTGAAGCCGGAAGACTCGCTGATTTCGCTGGAGTCCGACAAGGCAACGATGGATGTTCCCTCGCCTGCCGCGGGCACGGTGAAGGAAATCAAGGTCAAGCTTGGCGACAAGGTTTCGATGGGAACGGTGGTGCTTCTGCTTGAAACCGCTGCTACGACAGCTGCGTCGGCGCCAGTCGCGCCAATATCAGCAACACAACCCGTCACGCCGGCAGCGGCGGCAACAGCCCCATCCGTTGCCCCGGCAGTTGCTGCTGCTGATGGCACCCTCGGCAAGGTTGATGTCGATTGCGAAATGCTGGTGCTTGGCGCCGGCCCAGGGGGTTATTCCGCCGCGTTTCGTGCCGCCGACCTCGGCATGAAGACAGTGCTGGTCGAACGTTTCGCGACACTGGGCGGCGTGTGCCTGAACGTCGGTTGCATTCCTTCCAAGGCCTTGCTGCATGTGGCGGCGGTGATGGACGAAGCCGCCCACCTTGCCACACTCGGTATCGCGTTCGGTGCGCCAACGGTCGAACTCGACAAGCTCCGTGCGCACAAGGATAAAGTTGTCGGCAAGTTGACCGCCGGCCTCGCCGGCATGGCCAAGGTGCGCAAGGTCGACGTCGTGCGCGGTGCCGGTCGTTTTCTCGATGCGCATCATCTCGAAGTCGAAACCACCAGCGGCGACGGACAGGCCAGGACCGGCGAGAAGAAAGTGATCCGGTTCCAGCAATGCATCATTGCCGCCGGCTCATCGGCGGTGCACCTGCCGTTCATTCCCGATGATCCGCGCATTGTCGATTCCACCGGTGCACTCGAACTGCGCCAGGTGCCGGGCCGCATGCTGGTCATCGGCGGCGGCATCATCGGTCTGGAAATGGCCACGGTTTATTCGACACTGGGTACGCGTATCGAGGTGGTCGAAATGCTCGGCGTGCTGATGCAGGGGCCGGACCGCGATCTGGTCAAAGTGTGGCAAAAGCAGAACGCCCCTCGCTTCGACAAGATCATGCTCAACACCAAAACCGTCGCAGTCGAAGCCAAGGCAGATGGCCTGTGGGTCAAGTTTGAAGGCGAAAATGCGCCACCCGAAGCGCAGCGCTACGACATGATTCTGCAATCCGCCGGACGCTCACCGAACGGCAAGAACGTCGGCGCCGAGCAAGCCGGTGTAACGGTCGGCGAACTCGGCTTCATTCCGGTCGATCGCCAGATGCGCACCAATGTGCCGCACATCTACGCCATCGGCGACATCGTCGGTCAACCCATGCTGGCGCACAAGGCGGTGCATGAGGCCCACGTCGCGGCCGAAGTGGCGGCGGGGCAGAAATCAAGCTTTGACGCCAGCGTCATTCCGAGCGTGGCCTACACCGATCCGGAAGTGGCGTGGGTGGGCGTGACCGAAGATGACGCCAAGCAAAGCGGCCGCAAAGTCGGCGTCGGCAAATTCCCATGGGCGGCATCGGGCAGGGCAATCGCCAATGGCGCCGAGTACGGTTTTACCAAACTGATTTTCGATAACGAGACCCACCGCATTGTTGGCGGTGCCATCGTTGGCCCGAATGCGGGGGACATGATCGGTGAGATCGCGCTGGCCATCGAGATGGGCGCCGACGCGATCGATATTGGCAAGACCATCCATCCGCATCCGACGCTGGGCGAATCCATCGGGATGGCTGCCGAGTTGTTCGAAGGCGTCTGTACCGATCTGCCGCCGACCAAAAAATAACTGCGTCGTGGTCGACGTTGCGCGTTACCTGCTACATGAGGCCGTCCACCGCGAACTCGGCGAAGTCTTCCGGTAACGGCGTTTGCTCCAGGCTGCGCTGAGAAAAAAGATAGCGGCCATCGCAAACAAAGCCCAGCTCGTTCCAATCAACGCCATTCAGAAATGCCGCAAGATGTGCCGTGTCGGCCTCGCGACGATGCGGAAACAACGCCAGCACTGCGCCATCGTAATCGTTGCAGGAATGAACGAAAAAAGGCGCGGCGTTGCGGGTTTTTTGATTCACGTAAATACGCGGCGCAGCGGACTGGTGATGGCGCCGTCCCCATTTCCACCAATTGCTTGCGTTGAAGCGGGCGACCCGCCGCGCCAGCAGACGCTCTTTGTGCGCTTCCAGAAAAGGCAAGGGCAGCGGCGTGTCGAAGATCATGCGCCGCAGTTCCCCGGTTTGGGCGGTCTTGGAGCAGACGAAATCGGTGTTGCCCAGTTCGGCGTTGGCGAAGATGCTGTCGGCGCCCGACACAGCGCCGACCTTGACGCTGAACACGCTGGCCAGCGGCACGCTGTAGACGCCACGGGTGAACAACAACTGCCCGCCCGCCAGCAGCATGCGCCGGCCGTCGACCGTGCGTTTTGAGGCGTCACCACGCACGAAGCGCCAGATCACGCAGTTGGGCACCACACCGTCGAAGACGCGGGCATCGCCCAGTTCCTCGATGTGGCTGATCGTGCCCTGTTCGTGCAGCCAGACGTTGAGCCGCGAAGCCCCCGTGGCCTTGAGAAAATCGCGCGGCGTGATGAAGATCAACTCGCCGCCCGGTTTCAGCTGACGCACGCATTTTTCGATGAAATGCAGATACAGATTGGCGTGGCCATCAAGCAGTTGCGATGCAAGCCGCAGCCGCGTTGCCGGCAGAATGTCGCGCGCCTTCACATAGGGCGGATTGCCGATGATGGTGTCGAACTTCTCGCTTTCTGGATAAGCAAAAAAATCGAGATTCAACGCACCCGGCGGACAAACACGGGCATCGTTTTCAACCGCGACGCAGCCAGTAATGCGTGATGAAAACGCCCCGTCGCCGCAAGCCGGCTCCAGCACCCGGCCACGATTGCGAACCAGTCCCAGCATCCGCTCGACGATGAGTGCGGGTGTGAATACCTGACCGTGCAGGGCGATGTCCAGAGTTGGGTCGTTCATCGGTAGTGGGTAATACAGCGAAGACCGCAGTGTAACGCCGGAGTTGTCAAAATAATCCCGTGATTGTTTTGCAATAAGGTTGTCCCAAAAGTGACGAAGCCGGGTTCATTGACAATACTATCGACATTCAATACTATCCATCCATGATCAAGACTTTTGCCGACAAACAGACGGCGGCAATTTTCGAGGGCTACCAGGTCCGGAAACTGCCCAAGGAGATTCAGCAGACTGCCAGGCGAAAGCTCAAACAGATCGATTCCGCGACGACCATCGACAGCCTGCGGGTACCACCCGGCAATCGATTGGAGTTGTTAAAAGGTGATCGTGTCGGGCAATGGAGTATCCATATCAACGACCAGTGGCGAATCTGCCTGCGCTGGAAAAGTGGCGATGCGTTTGACGTAGAGATTACGGACTATCACTGAAGAAAAGGAAGCATCATGGCTATCTCTCGCGCAGAGCTGAAAAAAACCAACTTCCGTGATGTTTTCTCCGGCCGTCGGTTGGCGCCCGTACATCCAGGGGATGTGCTGATGGAAGACTTCATCGGACCTCTGGGATTGACCCGCTACAAGGTGGCGAAGCTGGCCGGAGTACAGCAGCGACGCATCGACGAAATCTGCGCCGGGAGTCGCGGCATTACCGCGGATACCGCGCTACGTCTCGCCCGTCTGTTCGATACGGATGCGGCTTTCTGGATGAACCTGCAAGCGCAGTTTGATCTGGAAACAGTCGAGCGTGAAATGCACAAGCGCATCGAGATGGAAGTGACTCCGCTGGCGAAGGCGGCGTAATTTATTGTTACTGGCCACGCCAACGCGCCGGCCGCTTTTGCTGAAAGGCGGCGACACCTTCCTGGAAGTCTTTGCTGAGATAAGCGGCCACGACCAGGTCATCGTTGTCGGCAGCAGGACCTTCCCGCGCGATGCGGGCCAGAGTTTCCTTGGTGGCGGCCAAAGTCATCGGCGCATGCTGCGCGATGCTGCCGGCCAATGCCACCGCTTCCGACAGCAATTGCGCGGGATCATCCACCACCTGCGATACCAGGCCGGCAGCAAGGGCTTCGTGGGCATCGACCAGTCGGGCGGTGAATACCAGTTCCTTGAGCCTGGCCTCTCCCAACAGCCGCAACAGTCGCGCGACATTGGCGGTGCCGAGCGCATTGCCCAGCGTGCGGGCGACCGGCATGCCGATTTTGGCGTTGGCGGCGGCGATGCGCAGGTCGCAGCAACTGGCGATGATCAGGCCGGCGCCGGCGCAAGCGCCGCCGATGGCGGCAATGGTGGGTTTGGGGCAGTGTTCCAGCACAGCGAAGACGTGATCCACGTGTGCCTCGTAGGCCAGTATCTTGTCCCGTGTGTTCAGGGTTTTCAGCGGTTCCACGTCGGTGCCGGCGGCGAAGGCCTGATCGCCGGCACCGTGCAGAACCAGCACGCGCACCGTCGGTTCGGCGGCGACTCGCTGACAAGCTTCCAGCAGGGCATCGTACATGGCGAAGGTCAAGGCGTTGCGGGCTTGCGGCCGGTTGAAGGTAATGACGGCAATACCGTCATCGCGCAGCTCGAATAAGAGTTCGTCGTTGGGCATGGCGTTATTGTAAAGGCTACCCGACGGCGCTGGATCGCGGGATTCAGCCCCAGCACCGCGCTTTTCCCCGTAAAATCCCGCCTCCGCTGAAAACCCTTCCCTCCGGCAGTCCATCATGCTTGTCGCATCCAATATCACCATGCAGTTCGGGGCCAAGCCCCTGTTCGAGAACGTCTCGGTCAAGTTCGGCGACGGCAATCGCTACGGGCTGATCGGCGCCAACGGCGCCGGCAAATCCACCTTCATGAAAATCCTGGCGGGCGTACTGGAACCTTCCGCCGGCAACATTGCCCTCGACAGCGGCGAGCGCATGGCGTTTTTGCGGCAAGACCAGTTCGGCTATGAAGAGCAGCGCGTGATCGACGTGGTGATGATGGGCCACGAACAGATGTGGTCCTGCATGCAGGAGAAGGATGCGATCTACGCCAATCCCGAGGCCTCCGAAGACGACTACATGCACGCTGCCGAGCTGGAAGCAAAGTTTGCCGAGTACGATGGCTACACGGCTGAGTCGCGCGCCGGCGAGCTGTTGCTCGGCGTTGGCATCCCCACCGAACAGCACACCGGCCCGATGCGTGAAGTGGCGCCGGGCTGGAAATTGCGCGTGTTGCTGTGCCAGGCCTTGTTTGCCAACCCGGAGATTCTGCTGCTCGACGAGCCGACCAACAACCTCGATATCAGCACCATCCGCTGGCTCGAAAACGTGCTCAACGATCGCAACAGCACGATGATCATCATCTCCCATGATCGCCACTTCCTCAACCAGGTGTGTACCCACATGGCCGATCTGGACTACGGCCGCATCCAGGTTTATCCGGGCAATTACGACGATTACATGGAGGCCTCGACCCAGGCACGTGAGCGCCAGCTCTCCACCAACGTCAAGGCCAAGGAGAAAGTTGCCGAGCTGCAGGATTTCGTGCGGCGCTTTTCAGCCAACAAGTCCAAAGCGCGCCAGGCCACCAGCCGCGCCAAGCAGATCGAGAAGATCAAGGTGGAGGACATCAAGCCGTCCAGCCGCCAGTACCCGTGGATACGCTTCGATTACGACGAGAAGGACAAGCTGCACCGCCACGCCGTCGAGTTGGAAAAGTTGAGTTTCGGGTACGCCCCGAAGGAAGTCCTCTTGGGGGATGAGCCGACGGTCCCGGTCATCAAGGATTTCACCATCACCATCGAGGCCGGCGACAAGGTGGCGATCATCGGCGAAAATGGTGTCGGCAAGACCACGCTGCTGCGCTTGCTGGCCGGCGAAGGTTTGGGTGGATTGAAGCCGCTGCACGGCAAGCTGAAGTGGGCGGAGAAGGCCAAGCCCGGCTATTTCGGCCAGGACCACACGGAAGATTTTGCCGACGGCAGCAGCCTCACCGAGTGGATCGTGCAGTGGGTGCGCGAAGGCGGCTACGAGGGCGGCGATGTCGAGACCCTGATCCGCGGCACCTTGGGCCGCCTGCTGTTCTCCGGCGATGAAGTGAAAAAATCGGTCAAGGTCATTTCCGGCGGTGAGCAGGGTCGCATGCTGTTCGGCAAGTTGATGCTGCTGCGCCGTAATGCGCTGTTGATGGACGAGCCGACCAATCACCTCGACATGGAGTCGATCGAGTCACTCAATACGGCGCTGGAAAAGTACAACGGCACCCTGGTGTTCGTCTCGCATGATCGCGAATTCGTGTCATCGCTGGCAACGCGCATCATCGAGATAAAACCCGATCACAGCATCGTCGATTATCGCGGCACCTATGATGAGTATTTGCAATCGCAGGGTGTGGAATAGTTCCGCAGCACACAAGCAGCGCGTTGTTGAAAGCGCTCACTGCGGAACTCTTGAGCAGCTTGCCCACCCACTTACCGGTTTTTGTCATTCATGATCTCCCTGCGTTCACTCAGCTTTAGCCGCAATGGCGCCCCTTTGGTCACGGGGGCCAGCCTGCAATTGAACGCGGGCTGGAAGATCGGTCTTACCGGCGCCAACGGCAGCGGCAAGTCATCGTTCTTCGCCTTGTTGCGCGGCGAGTTGCACGCCGAGAGCGGCGATCTGGAGCTCCCGGCGCGCTGGACCGTGGCCCACGTCGCGCAGGACACGCCGGCGTTGCCGGATGCGGCGCTGGAGTTTGTGCTCGACGGCGACGTCGAGCTGCGCCAGATCGAACGCGACCTCGCGGTTGCCGAAGCCAGCCACGATGATGCGGCGGGCGAGTTGATCGGTACGTTGCACGGCCGCTATGGCGAGATTGACGGCTATGCCGCGCGCTCACGGGCTGCCGAGCTGATGCACGGTTTGGGTTTTACCGATGACGACTTCGAACGTCCGGTGGCGGAGTTCTCCGGCGGCTGGCGCGTGCGTCTCAATCTCGCGCGGGCGCTGATGTGCCGCTCCGACCTGTTGCTGCTCGACGAGCCGACCAACCATCTCGATCTCGATGCGGTGTTGTGGCTCGAAGGCTGGCTGCGCAGTTATCAGGGCACGCTGCTGCTGATCTCGCACGATCGCGATTTTCTCGATGCGGTGGTCAGTCATGTGCTGCATCTTGAGCAGCAGGGGCTTAAGCTTTACACCGGCGACTACTCCACCTTCGAGCGCACCCGCGCCGAACGGCTGGCGCTGCAGCAGTCGATGTATGAAAAGCAGCAACGCGAGATCGCCCATCTGCACAGTTACATCGAGCGTTTCCGCGCCAAGGCCACCAAGGCGCGTCAGGCACAAAGTCGCATCAAGGCGCTGGCGCGGATGGAAGAAGTCGCGGCAGCGCACGTCGACACACCGTTTACGTTTCGTTTTCGCGAGCCGGTTTCCAGCCCCGATCCGTTGTTGACGGTGCACGATGTCGCCGCCGGTTACGGCGATCACATTGTGCTCGGCGACATCAAACTCACCATTCGTCCCGGTGAACGTATCGCCCTGCTCGGTCGTAACGGGGCCGGCAAGTCGACGCTAATAAAACTACTGGCTGGCGAGCTCAAGCCGCTGGCCGGCGAACGGCTCGAAGGCAAGGGTCTGCGCATCGGCTACTTCGCCCAGCACCAGATCGAACAACTGCGGCCGGATGAGTCGCCGTTGCAACACATGGTTCGTCTTGATCCAAGAACACGCGAACAGGAACTGCGCGACTTCCTCGGCGGCTTCGATTTTCGTGGCGACTTTGCGTCCTCGCCCTGCGGCCGTTTTTCCGGCGGCGAGAAATCGCGGCTGGCACTGGCACTACTGATCTGGCAAAAGCCCAACCTGCTGCTGCTTGATGAACCGACCAATCACCTCGATCTGGAAATGCGCGAGGCGCTGACCCTCGCCTTGCAGGAGACCGACGCCGGGATGATCCTGGTGTCGCATGACCGGCACTTGCTGCGCACCACGGCCGACGAACTATTTCTGGTGGCCGATGGCGCGGTACAGCCTTTCGACGGCGACCTTGATGAATACGCAGCCTGGCTCGGCAAGCAGCGCGCTGCGCCGCCCCCGACCAAGAAAAAGGATGCTGCTCGACCGGCAGGTGGCAGCAGCGACGCAGAGCGTCAGGCGGTGCAGGAGAAGCGGCGTCCGCTGCTCAAGGAAAACGAGAAACTGGAAAAACAGTTGACCGCTTGGCAAGCAGAAAAAGCGCTGCTCGACACGCGACTGGCCGATCCGGCTTTGTATGCATCGTCCGACAAGGCCTTGCTGGAAGGATTGCTTAAGCGGCAAGCTGAATTAACGCAGTCCATCGAGAAGGTAGAGGCACGCTGGCTACAAACGCAGGAAGCGCTGGATACGTTGGTGCCGTAGGCTGCCGTTTTCGGCTCGGTATTCATGAATGGTGAAGACGCTAGCACCTATTCAACAAACGTCGCGCTAAAACGTGCGCGTGTGACAGCAACGTAGAGACGCTCCGTACTCTTGAACGCATCCAAGTTCCGATCCTTGAAGTGCTTGATGACGGTGTTCGTGGGAAAGATCACCTGTAGCAGTTCCGTCCGTCTCATGTCGTGCCCCCTTCGAGGCACTATGACAACCGGACAGATGGCGTGCTACACAACCGGACAACTCATTAACTCGCAACAGGCGGCCACTGAACGGCTTGCCATTTCACGGTGACTCATGCACTATCGCATCACAAATGTAATGCAAAAGGACGGACCATGAAGACTGCCGCCATCCCCGCTGTGCGTGTTTCGCCCGAACTACGTCAGGCCGCCGAAGAATTGCTTCGTACAGGTGAGACGCTGTCCGGCTTCGTCGAGGAAGCCGTGCGGCGCAATGTTGAGTTTCGTCAGGCGCAGCAAGCCTTCATCGAACGCGGGCTGGCCTCGGCCGCCGCGGCGAAAAAATCCGGCAAGTACGTTTCGTCGGCTGCGGTATTGGACAAGCTTACCCGGCGTCTCGACAAGGCCCGCAAGGGGCGTACCGTTACTGCATGACTCGCTTCCGGGTCCGCTTTACCCACGAAGCGGAAGCAGACCTGTTACGTTTGTTTGATTTTCTGATCGAGCAGGATATTCCCGCAGCCGAGCGCGCCGAAGCTGCGATTGCCAAGGCGGTCGAATTGCTGGAAGTCTTTCCGTTCTCTTGTCGCAAAGCCGTCGACGGTTCCGGCAGTTCCTTCCTGCGCGAGTTGATCAGTCCCTTCGGGAGTTCCGGCTATGTGGCGTTGTTCGAGATTCAGGACACGCGAAACGTGACCATTCTCGCCGTGCGTCACCAGCGGGAAGAGGACTACCACTAACCGCATCCATGATGCCTGTGGATTTGCTAGTCTGGCGACCACCGTGAACGAGGCAATAATGAGGTTTTGGATCACGGTCGAGATATTTGCCTTGACCCTGGCGGGGTGCGGCGAAGCTCCGCATGATCAGTTCCAAGGTTATGTCGAGGACGACTACGTGCAAGTCGCATCGCCGATCGGCGGCATGCTGGAAACCCTATCGGTGACGCGTGGTCAATCGATAACCGTCGATGCTCCGCTATTCCCCCTGGAACGGGCCATCGAGATTGCCGCGTTGAGTCAGGCCGATGCCAATGCCAAAGCGCTACAAGCGCGACTGGCCCATCGTCGCCTTCATGGTGGCGGTGATCGCCATCGGCCTGCGCTTCTACCGGCGCACCCTGGATTGATCGCGTAAAATCCGCCGCTTTGCGAACAGGAGCGACTCCGTGCAACTCGTCTGCCTCGACCTTGAAGGAGTGCTGGTCCCCGAGATCTGGATCGAATTTTCCAATCGCACCGGTATCCCGGAATTGCGCCGCACCACCCGCGACGAGCCGGACTACGACAAGCTGATGAAGTACCGGCTGGCCATTCTCGCCGAGCATAAATTGGGCTTGCCGAATATCCAGAAAGTCATCGCCGCGATGGGGCCGATGCCGGGCGCGAAGGATCTTCTCGACGACCTGCGCAAACAATTTCAGGTCATCATTTTGTCCGACACCTTCTACGAGTTTGCCATGCCGTTGATGGAGCAATTGGGCATGCCCACGTTGTTTTGTCACAAGCTCGAAGCGGATGCCAAGGGGCTGCTGGTCAATTACCATCTGCGCATGCCCAACCAGAAGGCGGAAGCCGTGAGGCGCTTCAAGGAACTCAACTTCAAGGTGATCGCCGCTGGTGATTCCTACAACGACACCGCCATGCTCCGCGAAGCCCACGCCGGCATCCTGTTCCACCCGCCGGAAAACGTGATCCGCGAGTTTCCGCAATTTCCGGTGACGATGAACTACGCAGAACTGAAAAACGAAATATTGAAAGCAAGTAAAAAGATTGGTGAGGAGTGAAGAGTGAGGAGTAAGGAGAAATGATGAGTAAAGGCAATGGTGGGGAAAACGCTCCGAGCGTGGCGACCGGCGGTTCTACTCCTGCCTCCTCACTCTTCACTCCTCACTGAAAAACCCATGCATCGCAAACGCTTCTACACGCTCACAGCCTCCTGCCCCGATCGGGTAGGCATCATCGCCCGCGTCTCCGGTTTCATCGCCGGGCACAGCGGCTGGATACTCGAATCCAGCTATCACGCCGATGACGAAGCGCAACGTTATTTCATGCGCATCGAAATACGCGCCGACTCGTTGCCGTTTGACCTGGCCGAATTTCGCCAACGATTCAGCGTTGTCGCCAAAGCGCTGGAAATGGATTGGACGCTGTCCGATTCTGCCGTAAAAAAACGGGTGGTGGTGCTGGTCAGCAAGCAGGAGCATTGTCTCTACGATCTGCTGGCACGCTGGCAGAGCAAGGAACTGGATATCGAGATTCCCTGCGTGATTTCGAATCACGACACCTTCAAGGGCTTCGTCGAATGGCATGGCATTCCGTTTCACCATGTCCCAATCACACCCGACAACAAGGCAAAAGGCTACGACGAAGTGCGGCGCCTGTTTGAGGAAGCGCGCGGCGACACCATGGTGCTCGCCCGCTACATGCAGATCCTCGTGCCGGAATTGTGCGCCGCCTATCCGGGCCATATTCTCAACATCCATCACAGCTTCCTGCCCAGCTTCGTCGGCGCCAAGCCCTATCATCAGGCCTACGAGCGCGGCGTGAAGCTGATCGGCGCCACCTGCCACTACGTGACCGCCGATCTGGATCAGGGCCCGATCATCGAGCAGGACGTAATCCGCGTCGACCACTCCGATTCGGTGGAAGACATGGTGCGGTATGGCAAGGACATCGAGAAGGCCGTCTTGGCAAGAGGACTGCGTTATCACCTTGAGGATCGCGTTCTCGTTCATGGGAACAAGACCGTCGTATTCCGGTAGTCGATCTCAACGATGTGGACGACATCCCGCTCTATGTCGATGGCGCTGACGAAATCACCGGCAAGCTGGCGATGATCAAGGGCGGCGGCGAAGACTTTCGTCTGCATCTGCGACCAGAGCAAGCTGGTGACAACGATGGGGAAGTTTCCGCTACCGGTGGAAGTGATTACTATGGCGTGCGCCAACGTGGCAAGGGAGTTGACGAAGCTCAGCGGCCAACCGCAACTGCGTGAGGGCTTTGTCACCGACAACGGCAACGTCATTCTCGATGTGAAGGGACTGTCGATTGTTGATCCGGTTGCTTTTGAAACGACAGTGAATCAGATTGTCGGTGTTGTTACGAACGGGTTGTTTGCATGACGCGGCGCGGATGTGCTGTTTCTGGCGACGGCTAAGGGTGTGAAGACTGTGTTGCGTTAAAAAAGTTTGTTCAGTAACGCGTCCTTGCTGATGCCATGACGCATAGCGACCGCTTGCAGGATGCTCGCCAGCGTTCCCACCCGTAGTGCGTCGTGCGCAGGAATCGTGACATGATGTTCCGGCGGTTCTGAATAACTCAGTCTCAGATGGCTGCCAGTCTGCCGCGTAATCCGGTAACCGAATCGCTCCAGTCTCTTCGCCAGATCAGCCCCGGATACGTCGCGGGGCAGCCTCATGCGGCGATGACTTCCTCACGGGTAAAGTGGAGGTGAATCACACCCGGTGCATTGCCTTCATCGAAATGGCAATGGACAGCGTCACGAATATTCGCGCGCAAGGCTGGAAGGTCATCGGCCTCCGTGAAGATATCCTCGTTGACTGCCTTGGCGGTATAGCCACCCTCGGACGCCTCTTCAACGACAAAGTGAATATCTGACATAAAACCTCCCGGGAAGCATTAACCTGATTGCGACAAGTTGCAGTTTGCAAAGGATACCCATGCGGCAAAAGGATGTCCATGTTTGGACTGCTTTGCGAAGTTTGGATTTCGCCAACTTTGCTACCCATGTACTTGACGTCTACCCACACCCCCGGCCCTACCCCCGTCCGGGTCACCGCTTCGGGTGATCGAGATGTCTCCATCGACGGGCTTCCCTCGCTCCAGACTATCCAACCGACCGGTTTCTGAACTCGCCTTCGGCTCAAACAGCCGGACTTCCCCAGTCGGACAGTCCTCCGCTCGGCGGATCCGACGGGGAACTGGCGCCGTGCCGATTTCACCGATGATGAATTATTCGGCTAGAAATTCAAAGTTCGTTTACTTGCGCAACGCTCAAGCTCAGGGGCGCGAAGCCGACTTGCTGGCGTAGCGTCCCACTGGAGCGGATGGTTAGCCGCCATAGCTACCTGGTAGCCGAGCCCATGAATCAAGGGCTTCATTTTTGCTTTTATGGGTCATGCGTTCACGGCATGACACACAAACAATAACCTCACCGCGCGTCGTTTTCTCGAATAGCCAACGACGGGTAGAAGACTGTCCACAAAGATCGCATCTTCCCCAGTCACTCAAAAAACGCGGGCTTCGTGTACTGAGTTCAAGCTTAGGCAGCTTCTTTGCCTCCGGTGGTATCTGGCTGAGATTCTCAGCAATCATTCGTTCGCAATCTACTGCCGCCAGTTCCCTTCCATGAGCAATTCGGATGTGGCGAGCAAGGGTGGCAGGTCCGAGCGGCAAGCTACTATTGCAGACGGGGCACCGAAATACTTTGGATTGTTTTGCCTTCTTGGCCATTTTTCGAATGCTACGACTAACGACGCTGTAGACAAACCCCATCAGGGGTCGATGCGCTATGACTTATGGGGTCCATTGACAATTCACTGCTTGGAGATCGGCCGCTACAGGGCGTTTTGAGAGATCGATTTTTGGTCATGACGATGCAAACTTTTCGGAAGGCCTTTTCCTACAGCCTCAACGTGTGGTTCAGGGACGCCCGCTTTGGGGCGTCCCCTGCAACTGCTGGTTACTGACGTGTGCACCAAATAGTGCGTAGTACGTTAAAGGAGGCATGGGTACAAAGATCGATGCCAGGAAGTTGAATGGGGCCACGCAAATGCATTT
>JAYUGL010000067.1:0-6538 GCA_043738385.1 Sterolibacteriaceae bacterium | reverse complement strand
AATTCATCGCCATCACCTGCATGCAGCGCTCCAGCCAGCCATGACGGGTTTGCAGTGCGTCGATGGCTTTTTCGAGATCCCGGAGGATGGCTGCGCCGTAGGCCTGCTCGGCTTTCGCCACGGCCCGACGCAACAACTGTAGCGAAAGATTCATCATGGCGAGATCGATCAAGTCGCGACTGAACACGCCGTCGTCGTTCCAGCGATCCGAGTTGGCCAACAGCTTGCTCGTCGCCATGTCGAGCGGCGTCAGGGTCGCGATTCCACACACTTTATCGCCCGCAGTCGGCGGGGCAATCTCGATGCGGCCTTCGTGAACAATTTCGAACTTGATCGGCTGATTGTCCACCAGCAGCATGGTGCGTATGCCGTATTGATCGGCGCGGAGTTCGCGGGCCTGCGCCAGCGGCGCGCTGCCTTCACGAACAATCGAGGTGACACCCCTGGAGCCGGTCAGCATCTCGCGCAAATTGCGATAGCAGCCGACATCGGAAACCAGAAAACCCATGTCCACCGACTCACGATATTCACCATAGCGCATCGCGATCACCGTGCCGCCAGCGAACAGACAACGATTTTCCAGCAACAGGCGTCCGCTAAGGGCATAGAGCACTTGGGCAATCCTGTTGTGCTGCTGCCGCTTAAACATGATTGCCGCTTTCACCCAGCGCCAGTCGCAGCGCGTCGATCAGGTTCCGCTCCCGCGGCTCCATGGTTGCCAACTCCAGATGACGCGCGTTGCGCTCATAGATGCCGAGCGCCTCGGCAGGTGTCAATTCATCCGTCCCCCGCACTTGCCAGGCAAGTTGTTTGAGCTGGGGATAGTCCGACAACTGAATGCGAGCGGGTATCCAGCCTTTCTTGATGTCATCACCGACTGTTGCAGTATTGTCGGGCAGCACGACACCGAACTCCAGTCCCAACCCGGCCATCACGTTGACATAAGCGCCCATCGTGACCGCGGGCTCGCCTTTTTCGATCCGGTGCAAGGTCACGCGCGATATCCCCGCCGCTTCGGCAGCGGCTGCGGCGCTCACACGCAGCGCCTTGCGGTGCGCGCGAATCTGCAGTCCAAGTCGAGCGAGGTGCTCGGCCGTGGCATTGGCAATTTTTGGTGGGTGAGCTGGCATAGCGTTTCTCATTATATACAAAAACAGTATTTTGTATATAATGAGAAACTATTTTTGTCCGGGAGCGCCCTGATCGAGCACTGATATCCAACACTTCGCGGCAGCACTCCAATGGCGGAGATGCGGCCGGTGGAGCGATCAATGCCCCTTCAGACTGGCGACCAAAATATCCTGCATGCCGGGCGGGAAGTGAAACCGATCAAGCGTGCGCCGGATCTGGGCACAATCGCTGCCGCGTTCGGACTCGTGAAAATTGATGCCGATCACGTTGCCGTTTGCCGCAATCGTGCGAAAGGCGTAGCGCCATTGGCTGGCTTCCGCCATCCGTTCCTTGAGATTCTGTTCGTTGTCGATCTCGATGCCGGCCTGCTTCAGGGATTCCAGAAAACCGTCAAACGATTCGTTGCTTGCGTTACCCATTTTGGCTCCATGTCGCTGAAAAGCGCTCATGCAGCCTTAACGGCGACAGGCGACGTTTCGTTGACAAGGGTGGCGTGCGCTAAACCACGGTTCCCGCCCGGCCCAGGCCTACACCAGCTTGAGATCGACCAGGCTTTGGGCGATGGCGGGGGCGGATTCCGTAACGGGAATGAATTCCATTCCCAACGCCTTGCGGGTCCGGCGGTTGTCCACCTTGCCTAGGTAACCCAGTTCCGGAACAATGCCGCGCGCCGCAGAATCGAAGATTGCGACGAGCCGGACCAGAAAATTGGGCATCTCGTACGACGGCACTTTTCGGGCACTGCGGCCAAGGCGCGCCTTGATCGGCCGCATCATCTCGATAAACCAGGCGGTCTCGGACACACCCATATAGCGGCCACCGCTGGGCTCCGCAGTCTCCAGCGCCAATCGATGCATTTTGGCGATGTCACGGACGTCGACCACCGGGAACGACAGCTTCGGCGCGCCCGGATATTTGCCGCGCAGGAACATGCGGATCACCTCGCCCGAGGTGCCGATGTCCTGATCGAGCAGAGGACCGAGCACGAAGCCGGGATTGATCGTCGAATAATGCATGTCGGGTTTGGCTTGCGCGATGAAGTCCCGCGCAGCGCGCTCGGCCAGCGTCTTTGATCGCGCATAGGTACTCACGCCGGGGTTACCGACGTCGGTCCAGTCGTCCTCGGTGAATGGCGCGGTGCGGCTGTGCGGATGGCCGTAAATGATCGCCACGCTGGAGGAGGTCTGCACGAATCGTGGCACGTGGTTGGCAATCGCCGCCTTCAGCACGCGCATCGTGCCTTCGATCGCCGGACGCAATACCTCGTCCGGATTGGTCGGCTCTGCCGCCGGAAACGGCGAAGCCACATGCAGCACGCCGGCAATGCCCTGCATGGCCTCGTTCCAGCCCGCGTCGGCCGAGAGATCCGCCACCACGATCTGCAAGCCCGCGATGTCGCAATGCTTCGCCAGCGTCGCCCGCACTTCATCGGCCTTGTTCATGTTGCGCACCGTGCCGCGCACGGCGTAGCCATGCGTCAGCAGTTCGATCACGCAATGCTTGGCGATGAAGCCGGAGATTCCGGTCAGCAGAATTTGTTTATCCGTCATGACATCTCCGTGTGCCGTCTGGGGCGTGCTGGATTTGAGGTCTTCGTTCTGTGGTGCAGCATACTATGACGTGGCGTTGGGGACGACCCGTACTCCAAAACCAATGTGGCCTGCAAATGCCGTTATCAGGGATGTAGGGCAATAAATGAAGGCTCTAGTGCTGTTAGCTGTGGATGGCACAGTTGAATTGCCCTGAATCCCTTTGTTTAAGCTACAAATCGCTTAACCGCATTGGTGAAGTGAAACCGCTGTGCCACAAGGTTTCTGGCAGTCGTCACTACCTAATGGCACTAGAGCCTAAATGAATGTTCGACAGCGCACAGAATTCGCCTGACATTTCAAATACCCTGCGGGACCATAAGACGCGCACGTGCCGACATGGGGAAGTATCGGCTCGGATTCATTCAGATTATGTGGAGCCTCGGACGAACCGTGACCAGTGTGCCTGTAATCGAGCAGGAAGCTTCAGCAGACCCATCCCAACCAACGGTTGTCGTCAGCGGCGATGGTGATCGCCTCGCGCTGGCAGGTGCGCTCGAGATACTGACGCTCCCGGAGGCAAGAAATTCACTGAAGAAATGGTCGAGGCACGGAGCATCGCGTTCGCTCGATGTTGCCAAGCTTGCCAGCCTGGACACGGCGGGTGCGTTGTTCCTGTGCGGTCTTCGTGAAAAGGGTGTGGAACTCACCGGCATCCGCGCCGAACACCGGGCGCTCTTCGACCTAATCTGCGGGCTTGATCTAAAGCCGCTGCCAAAAACCGAATCCATCCCCCGCTGGCGCGAGATCGTTATTCAGCTCGGCAAAGGGGCACACGATGCCCGGCACGACGTGATCGACATCATCACCTTTGTCGGCCGCGCAGCAAGTTGGACGGTCAGCGCGCTGATTCACCCGGGGTGCCTGCGCCCGGCTTCGATATCGCGGCATATCACGGAAACCGGCATTCAAGCGCTGCCCATCATCGGCCTGATGGCCGTCATGATCGCGATCGTCCTCGGCTACCAGGGCGTGGCCCAGTTGCGTCCCTATGGCGGCGAGGATTTCACCATCAATCTGGTGGCAGTGTCGGTATTGCGCGAAATGGGCGTATTGCTCACGGCCATCATGGTGGCCGGCCGGTCCGGCTCCGCCTTCACCGCCGAAATCGGCGTCATGCAGACACGGGAAGAAGTCGACGCGCTCAAAGTCATGGGTATCGAACCCATGCAAGTGCTGGTGGTGCCACGCGTGATCGCCCTGGTCATCGCCCTGCCGCTGCTCACGTTCTTCGCCGACATCATGGGCCTGATCGGCGGCGCCGCGATTTCCCAATTCCTGCTCGATGTATCGCCGACGCAATACCTGGCGCGTTTGCCACACGTCGTCGACGGCAGCGATCTCTTCGTCGGCCTGTTCAAGGCGCCGGTCTTTGCTTTCTTCATTGCCATCATCGGCTGCATGCACGGGCTGCGGGTGAGCGGCTCGGCAGAGAGTGTCGGGCGGGAGACCACCCGCGCGGTGGTGAAATCGATTTTTCTGGTCCTCATGCTCGACGCTTTTTTCTCCATCCTGTTCGAAAAGCTTGGCGTATGACCATCCGAACCAAAACGCATGCCGAACCGATCCTTTCCGCGCACGGTATCGTCAATCGCTTCGGCAAGCAGGTGGTACACGACAAGGTGAGCCTCGATATCGCACCCGGCGAAATCATCGGCATCGCCGGTGGATCGGGATCCGGAAAGTCGGTGCTGCTCAAGACATTCCTGGGCCTACACCAGCCGGATGCCGGCGAAGTTCTGTTCAACGGCAAGGCGGTTCAATCCCTCAGCGCGGCAGAAAAATCCTCCCTCATCGGCGTGCTGTTTCAGCAGGGCGCCTTGTTTTCCTCGCTGTCAGTGGCGCAGAACATCATGGTGCCGCTGCGCGAACATACGGCGCTGTCGGCCAAGGAGCAGGAGCACATCGCTGCGATGAAGCTCGCGCTGGCCGGTTTTCCGGCGGACAGCGGCATCAAGTTCCCCTCCGCGCTTTCCGGCGGCATGGTGAAGCGCGCAGCATTCGCGCGGGCGCTTGCGCTCGACCCGAAGATTCTTTTTCTCGACGAACCCACGTCCGATCTCGACCCGATCGCCGCGAGCGGCATCGATGCGCTGATCCTGCAACTCAACCAGATCCTCGGAATTACCGTCGTCATCGTCACGCATGATCTCACCACCCTGTTTACCGTTTGCGGCCGCATTGCGGTGCTGGTCGACAGAAAACTGACTGTCGACACGGCGGACAAGCTGATGAAATCCGACCATCCGTGGATTCACGCGTTTTTTCACGGGCCGCGCGCTGAAGGCGCAATGAAAGCAAGGAAAACAAGCCATGGAAACTGACAAGCACTATTTCTTCGAGGGGCTGTTCATCATCGGTTTCTCCATTGCCGCGGCAATCTTTGCCGTGTGGATGGGAAGCCCGGGCAGCCATGACGACGTGGTCTACCGCATCCATTTTCCCGACTCGGTCAGCGGACTCACGGTCGGCGATACGGTGAAATTTCGCGGCATCGATGTCGGCACAGTCAAGTCAATGGTCATCAAGCCTGACAATTCGCGCCTGGTACGCGTAGACCTGAGGTTGCGCAAGGAAACGCCGGTCAAGACAGACACCCGGGCCAGCCTCGCGATGAAGGGCATTACCGGCGTTGTCTTTATCGAACTGAACGGCGGCGATCCGGCGGCGGAAACCCTGCTTGCGGTCACACCCCAAGGCAAGGTTCCCGAGATCCCGTCGGAAAAAACCGGCCTCAAAGCCGTGCTCGACCAGCTTCCGAAGCTGGTGGACAAATTCTCGGCCATCGAGGACCAGATCAAGCAAGTGATGACCAGCGTCGGCGCATTGACGGACAAGGTCAAGGCCAACCCTTCGCTGCTGCTCAGGCGCCCGGAAAAGGAAAGCAATGATGCCGGAAAGAAGTGACCACGGTTCGATGTGGACAAGAGCATCGTCCATTTGATCTGCGAGCCGCTCTCGGAGAGGGATGGGCCAGAGTTTCAACCATGACTAGCGTGGTCGTCGCAGCGGGATCAGCATGTCCTTGAGCCCGTTGTGATCGATCTCCTGCATCAGGGCCAGGAGCCGACCGATCTCCCCATTGGGGAAGCCTTCGCGGGCAAACCAGTTGAGATAGTGGCCCGGCAGATCGGCGATCAGCCGCCCCTTGTACTTGCCGAAGGGCATTTCCCGCGTCACCAGCAGTTCCAGGTCCGCGGGGCTCATCGCGCCGCAGGCCGCCTTATCCGAGCAGTCCGGTTGCCCAGCGAGCGAAAGCCAGCCAGGGCTCGGTACCGGAAATCACCAGTTGCGCAGGCTGGGAGACGATGGTCACGATGCCGCCCCACAGCGTGACGGGATGCGGCTTGCCGCGCGCGCGGCAAGCTGCGCGAAAAACCGATGAAAACGGTGATCAGGATCGCAAGCGCAACCCCGCTGTAGAAACGTCGCTCAGTCGCTCGCTGTAGTTGAACCATCGCTGACACTCCTCCCCTTGGATAGGCTGGGCCCGTTTTTATTGTGTTTTGCAAATGCTCGGCTATGGCAGCCACGGCAAGTGTAGCAATCCAGCGCGCTGAAATTCAAACGTCTCTAAGGTATCCCGGATTTCACGGACAGCGTAATCAAGAACCTCTCCGCCAGTCGATCTCCACCTGTTCGGGTGTTCGGTAGCCGAGCGACTGACGGACGTGCTTGCGGTTATGGAACACTTCGATGAACTCAAATATGGCATAGCCGCCTAGGGAGTGTTGACAATCAAAATCACGCGAGCCAAATGACGGCAGCGGCGAGGGCGACAAAGGAAGCGAAGCGTTCCGCGAGTTTGTCATAGCGCG
>JAYUGL010000066.1:0-6586 GCA_043738385.1 Sterolibacteriaceae bacterium | reverse complement strand
TGAGCTTCCTGCGATTGACCAGCAGATCGACATCACCCGTCATCAACTGGCGGCATTGTTGGGCGCCGGGCCCGATCGCGGCCTTGCCATCGAGCGTCCCAAACTGACGGATGCCGGTGCGCTGGCATTGCCCGCGGTGTTGCCCGCGGATCTGCTCGGCCGGCGACCGGATGTGGTGGCCCAGCGCCTGCGGGTTGAGGCGGCGGATAAATATGGCGAAGCGGCACGTGCGGACGCTTACCCGAATGTCAATCTGCTGGCATTCGTTGGCGCGCAATCCCTGGGACTCAACAAACTGCTGGAGTCGGCCAGCAGCATTTCCGGTTTTGGTGCCGCGATTCACGTGCCGATTTATGGCGGAGGACGGGTACGTGCCGAAGTGCGCGAACGTTATGCCGATTACGATGCCGCCGTGGCGCAGTACAACAACACGCTGACCGAGGCACTCAAGGAAATTGCCAACGCGGTGTCGACATGGCATGGCGTCGAGGCCAGAGATCTATCGCAGCGCACCGAGACGGAACAAATCGGCATTGCGCGAGATAACGCCCGCCGCCGCTATGACGCCGGCCTGACCAACAAATTGCCGCTGATTGATCGCCAGTTCGATCTCCTCACGGAGCGGCGCCGTAGTGTGGACATTCGGGCGCAGCGCTTTGCGGCCGCCATCGAGTTGAATCGCGCGGTGGGTGGGGGTTTCTCTCCCCCTGCCGCGACCTCCGATGCGGCGATCCAACCCGATAGAACGAATGCTGAGCGAATAACACCGGAGTGATCCAATGAATGCACCGACGCACACAGAACCCAATAATGACGGCCGCAATCGCGCGCTCGTCGTGCTTGCGGTGATATTTGTCATCGCCGGAATCGCGTACGGTATCTGGTGGGCTGTTCATGGTCGTTACCACGAGACCACCGACGATGCCTATGTAGCTGGCAACGTCATTCAAGTCACGCCGCAAGTCGCGGGAACCGTGGTTTCGATTTATGTTGAAGATACCGACTTCATCAAGGCCGGAGCACCGCTGGTCAAACTTGATCAGGCCGATACCCGCGTGGCGCTGGAGCAGGCCGAGGCAGATCTGGCGCGCAGCGTGCGTGATGTGCGCAGCTTGTTCGCCGGTGATGCGGCGCTTGCCGCCGAAATACCCCAGCGTGAAGTTGACCTGGCCAAGGCCAGGGATGATCTGGCGCGGCGTCATGGATTGGCGAATACCGGCGCGGTATCCGCCGAAGAGATCGTGCATGCCACCTCCGCTTTGAAGATGGCGGAAGCGGCATTGACCGTCACCCGCGAGCGTTTCAACGCAACGCGTGTGCTGACCGCGGGTACTTCCATCGAGCATCATCCGACCGTGGCCAAAGCCGCTGCCCGTTTCAAGGAGGCCTTCCTTGCACAGTCGCGCACGATGATTGTCGCGCCGGTGTCGGGTTATATTGCCAAGCGTTCGGTTCAAGCCGGACAACGCGTGGCACCGGGCGCACCGCTGATGGCGATCGTGCCGCTCGACGCGGTGTGGGCCGATGCGAACTTCAAGGAAGTACAATTGCAGCACATGCGGATCGGTCAAACGGTCAAGGTAATCGCGGATTTGTATGGCAGTGATGTCGAGTACCACGGCAAAATCATGGGGCTGGGTGCCGGTACGGGTTCGGCGTTCGCCCTGTTGCCGGCGCAGAATGCCACCGGCAACTGGATCAAAGTGGTGCAGCGCCTGCCGGTGCGAGTGGCGTTGGACCCCAAGGAACTGGGGAAACACCCGCTGCGCATTGGGCTATCGCTGATCGTTGACGCGGACACCGGCAATCGTGATGGCAAGCCGGTCACCGATGTTGTGCGCACCGAGCCGTCGGTTGTCACCGAGGTGTACGGCGACAGTATCAAGGTGGCCGAAGTCCGCGCAAGGGAAATCGTTGCCGCCAACATGGCCGGTGCGACTGCAAAGGACGAACACTCGGGCAGCACTCGACAGTAGTGCGCGAAGGTTAGAATTGCCCGCTTCAGCGCAATAGCACTTACTGTCATCCTGCATGAAAACTGAACCCAATCGCGCCGTCGCCTGGTGGTTGTTCGCCTGCTGCGCAATGGTTTTTGCCACCTTGATTGTTGGTGGTGTTACCCGATTGACGCATTCCGGGCTGTCCATCGTCGAATGGCAACCGTTGCTGGGTGCCCTCCCGCCGCTCAACGAAGCTCACTGGCAGGAACTGTTCGCCAAATATCAGCAGTCGCCGCAATTCCAGAAGGTCAATGTCGACATGACGCTGGATGGCTTCAAGTTCATCTTCTGGTGGGAATGGGTGCATCGCCTGCTAGGGCGCACCATCGGCGTGGTGTTTTTCGTACCTTTCCTCTGGTTTCTGCTCAAGGGGCGCATCAACAGAAGTCTGGCACCCAAGCTCTTTGGTTTTTTCGTGCTCGGCGGCTTGCAAGGCGCGCTGGGCTGGTACTTGGTCAAGAGCGGCCTGGTGGACGATCCACGCGTATCGCAATACCGCCTCGCGGCGCATCTGGGCCTGGCCTTCCTGATCTTCGGTTTGATGCTGTGGACTGGTCTGGGATTGCTGGGCCATCGCGTGGCAGCCGCAAGGGAAACGTCGTTGCGCACCGTGCAAACGGTTGGTGCGGTTCTCGTCGCGATGCTGTTCGCGATGGTGCTGTCTGGCGCCCTCGTTGCCGGGACGCATGCCGGAGCGCTTTACAACAGCTTTCCCTTGATGGGCGAGCATTTTGTGCCACCCGAAATCCTTGCGCTGGCGCCGCCTTGGCGCAATGTTTTCGAGAATCAAAGTACCATCCAATTCGACCATCGGCTCATTGCATGGTTGTTGTTCCTCAGTATTCCACTGTTCTGCGGGGTCGTGATCAAGCGCGCACCGCTGGCACGGCCCGCCGCATTGGCGCTGCTGGCAATGCTGTTGCTGCAATTGTCGCTCGGCATTGCCACGCTGCTGAACGGTGTTCCCATCCTGCTGGCGGCCGCGCATCAGGCCGGCGCGATGATCCTGTTCGCTTTGCTGATACGGCTCAACCACGTGTTGCGTCTTGCGCCGCGCTGATAGCGCTTATTGTTTTTTTGAGTCGTGGTGACGCGCATGGCCGAATTGACGCCGCCGTCCGCGCGGTGACTTGAAGTACATCCAGATGCCGCTGCCAATCAGAAGTAACAAACTGGCGGCCAACGCATCGGTGACCAGCATGCCGTAGCGGCCGAAGATGCGTCCACTGTGGACGTCGGCGATGATGCGTTCCAGCGTCCGGGACGGTGCGAAGAGTGGCTCGAGCGAAGTCTTTTCGGCATCACTCAATGGCTGAATGCGGGACCACGAAACCTTGGCATCCGCCGTCAACGGCACCCATGTAATGCCGTCCAAGGTGCTGAAAGCACCTCGACCGGTTTCCACGATTAGACGGCCGTCTAGAGTGCCAAGCCTGCGTAACGGAAATGCTGGAAGAAAGTCGCGCTCGATGCGGTCTACAAGGTGGCCGTCAATCTGGAACAGATCAAGTTCGCTGGTTGTTGCTATCCACAGTTGATCCGCGTTGCGCACGGCACCCAGTGCTTGACCATGGCTGGGTTTGAGCGCTTTTCCGGACCACACCCAGACTTCATCGCTTGCGACGAACAGCAATCCGCCGACACGAAAACCATTTGCCGGAACCTCGGTTTTGAGGCCGTACCAAGTCATCAGCCATGGCGCGTTGATAGGGGTGGAATCCGGATCAACAAGTTCGCTGTGATTGAGGAACAGCCCGGTGAGGGCAAGATAAGCAAAGAAGGCTGCCGCCAGCAGTCCCAGCTGCTTGTGCCAGCGACGCAGCAATCGGGTAGCGAGGGAAGTGCGGTTCATTTGCTGTTTGCCGACTGGGCGAAGTACAGCGCCAGTCGCGACATGCGGACCATGGCGTTGACCGACAGCGTGGCGCCCGAGATACCGTCGATCTGACGGCTGAGCCGATTGTCGTCGGCCAGCGTGGCGTTGTGAAACTGCGCAAGAAAGGCCGGCAGGCGAATTTCGCCGCCGCGCGATTCGCGGTAGATCAGAATGCGCGTCTGTTCGATACGTCCATCCTTGATCGCGAAGCCGGCCATGATCATCTCTTCCTTGCCAATTTCCTCCAGGATCCAGGCGGTTTTCTGACCGTCACTCCAGTACTTCTGCCGCAGTTGCCCGTGTGCGTGGCCGAGTATGTGCTCCGCTTCTGCCCGCAGGGCAGGCGTCAGCCAGAGTACCCGCACTTGTGGTGCGGCATCGGTAAACGCCGCCGCGATGAAATCGGCGGGTTGCAGGTAAATCCGTTCCTCGGCCATTGCGGCCCAAGGTTGTAACAGGCCGGCAAGTGCCATGAGGAACGGAAACAGACGAATCATCAGAACATGTAGCCGACGCCGAGATTGATGCGATCCTTGCTTGGGTCGGCCTTGAATTTCTGATAGTCGGCCTTGAGCACCACCTGGGGATGCAGCTTGAAATTGACGCCACTGGTGATCACGCGCTCATCGTTGAGTGGGTCGGCAACAAAGCCGGTGGCGACGCTCTGCTGCGTGTTGTACTTCTCATAGCGGATAAACGGGGCGAGGTCCATGTCGCCACTATGCCAGACATGATACGCAGCCTGTGTGTACCAACCATAGAGGGACTTCGGGACGGCGATCCCGGTCGCCGCCGGATTGCCTGCTTGTTGTTCGGCGAGAATGGCAGCCGCGACCGTGTCGGCGTTGCTCAGCGTGCCTTTGGCATAAAGCGCCTGCAAGTCAAGGTCGCCGACGTTCAGCTTGGCGTGCACATCCCAAAGAGTCAGACGCGCGTTAACGCCTTGTAACAAGGCTTTCGCCGTGGGGTCGGTCAGACTGGCGCCCTTCTGCGCTGTGTTGCCGGTAAAAATTCCACCGCCCAGCAGCAACCCTGGAATTGCTCGATAGTTGAGTGCGGCGTAAACACTCAGGTCATTTGCCTTTGATTGCTGCATCTCCTGATGTCCGCTGCGAATGCCTTCCGAAGGATCGTCGATCTTGGCGGCGTTGAACCCGGTGGTGATGCCCACGTCGTAGCGCAATCCGGGGGCTGCGTCACCGTAAATTCCAACGCCACCTTCGCGCCAGGTGCTGGGGATGATGCGGGTCTCGACTTCGTTGCGCTCGACGCCGTAGAAGGTCGGCGGTTCATGCGTTTCGTTGAGGATGCCGAGCGGTATCAGGAACAGGCCAGCCTTGAAATTCAGCGCGTCGCTGACCCGGTAGTCGAGGTAGGCTTGCTCGATCTCCGCCTCACCATTGTCGTTCTTGCTGACCACGGCGTGTTCCACCTCGAATTCGGATACGAAGCGCAGATTCTCGTTGAAGCGATGCCCGAAGAACAATACGAAACGGCGCAGGTCGGCCTCATTGTCATGAGTGCTGTTGCTGCGATAGCGGTTGTAGGTCAGTTCGCCATAGCCGCCGATGGTGGTGCTGCTGTCGGCAACGGGTGTTGCCGAAGCACTGCCGGTGTTGTTGGCGATTGGAGTGGCAGCAGCCACTTTGGCGATCTGGGCTTTCAACGCCTCAAGTTCCTGTTGCAGGATTTCGATTTTTTCCTCAAGCGTGGGCTGGGTGGCCAAGGCCGTAGTGGTGGCAAGGCCCAAAACCAGCGACAGGGCCGATACTGCGGCGAGTGTCCGCATCAGCGGCCGGGTTTTGTGAATATGCATTGCTCGACTCTCCATGGTGGCGTTGTTGGGCGGGGCACAGGACCCCGCATTTAAGTAACGAGAATCATTATCATTTAACCGTCTGGCGCTGTCAAGCCGAAAACCGTGTTTATCAGCATCAAGTCAGTCTGCGTATTTATAATGCCGGTCTTTTTGCGAGGATTTTCCCATGGGTCTTGAGCGCGTACCGTCCGGCAAGGATTTGCCAAACGATTTCAATGTCGTCATCGAAATCCCGATGCATTCCCAGCCGATCAAGTACGAAGTGGACAAGACGTCCGGCGCCATTTTTGTTGATCGTTTCATGTCCACTGCCATGCACTATCCGTGCAACTATGGCTACATTCCCCATACCATTGCAGGCGACGGGGATCCGGTGGATGTGCTGGTGGTTGCCCAGTTCGCGCTTCCGCCAGGCGTGGTGGTGCGTTGCCGACCGGTGGGCGTACTCAAAATGGTCGATGAAGCCGGAGACGACGCCAAGCTATTGGCGGTGCCGGTCGACAAGCTGACGACCATGTACCGCGACGTGGTTTCACACCGCGATTTCCCGCAGATCGTGCTTGACCAGATTGCCCATTTCTTTGCGCACTACAAGGATCTCGAACCGGGCAAGTTCGTCAACGTTCAGGCCTGGGCTGGCGTCGACGACGCCAAGCAGGAAATCATGGATGGGATTAGGCGCTACGGCGAGGCTGCCGAAAAACCGGCCTACTAGGGTTAAATCCGGTTCTGCCTTAAGCCATCTATCTATTCGATCATTGATCAGGGCTTGAGCGCGATCGTCGGCAGCGTGTACGGCACGCCGTTGCGCGTCGCGCGCTTCCGTCACCGCGTATAGGCTTGACGGCAGCGTGATGAGCGAAAGGCGGGAAATTTCGCGCAGCGAGTCGA
>JAYUGL010000065.1:0-17075 GCA_043738385.1 Sterolibacteriaceae bacterium | reverse complement strand
AAGAGCTGACGGCGGAGCTTTTCGGCGGTGTTCTTGTTGTTGTTTAGATAACAACAATGTTTAAAACGTTTAGGTTCTCTAAGTCCGCGCCACGTATGGGTTTTTCGGGGTGTATGGACATAGAACAGGGGACGACAGGACATAGAACAGGGGACGGTCTGGCGTTCAAAGGACATAGAACAGGGGATGTTCCTCGATGTCCTGTGAATAGAAGATAAGTTGTTGATTTATAAGAACTAAAAGCCTAAAATCGGCTTAGGTGTCCAGCCTTGGACATAGAACAGGGGACAACAGGACATAGAACAGGGGACGAGCTACCACATACAGCCCATCAGCGCGAGACGCGAAGCACATAAGACATAGAACAGGGGATCGCTATGTCTCCAAAGGACATAGAACAGGGGATACATCCCGCCTCGGTGTCCTTCACGTTCAGGACATAGCAAAACTTTTGACAACGTATGTCCTTTCCATAGAATGGACATATCGTCACTTGCTTCGCTATGCCCACAAAATCACTCGTCAAGCTTGAGTTCAAGAAGCACGTCGCAGCGATCCATACGAGCGGGGAGCTCACCCTCCTCGAACGGAAGGTCGTCAACGTGCTCTTGCTCAACGCCTACGATGATCTGCTGACCAAGCGAAGCCATGCGATCCCCGTAAAGCACCTGGCCGAGATGCTCGGCTGGGAAGCGAGCCACAACGTCGAACGCCTGCAGGAAGCCCTCCGGCGCATCGTCGGCACCAGCGTTGAGTTCAACGTGATGGAGGATGGCAAAGAGGGGTGGGAGATTACGAGCCTTCTGTCGCACGCAAAGATTCGAGGCGGTGTCTGCACGTACAAGTACGTTGAGGAGCTCGCTGAGCGCCTCTTTGATCCCGAGGTCTACGCGACGATCAACATCGGCGTGCAGCGAAAGTTCAAAGGGGGCTACTCGCTGACCCTCTACGAGAACTGCGTTCGCTACAAGGATGTGGGCTCAACGGGGTTCTGGGAACTCGAAAAATTCCGCCGCATCATGGGTGCCGAAGCCGCCATGTATAGCGAGTTCAAACGGCTCTCGTCCTTCGTGATCAACAAGGCCGTCGAAGAGGTCAATCGCCAGTCCGACATCCACCTCACGCCCGAGTACAAGAAGACCGGCCGCAAGGTGATCGCGGTGAAGTTCTTGATCCGGGAGAACGCCCAGATTCCTCTGATCGCTCCTGAGCAATTGGACGGCAATGAGGCGACCAAGACAAATCCGATCTACCTACGTCTTCGGGAGCATGGCATCGGTGACCAGCTCGCCATGGCGTGGATTCTTCAAGACGAACAGCGTGCCCGCGAAGTGGTCGAGTACGTCGAGGCCAAGGACAAAAAGAAGCAGGTCAAGGGATCGACTGCCGGCTACATCCGCAAGCTCATCGAGGACGGTGCCGACGTCGGGGCTTCGACCTATGAGGCACAAAAACAATCCGATCTCGCCACAGCGACAGACTCTGTTCAGCGTGAAGCAGCGGCGGCACAGCTTCGAGACCTTCGCGACAACTTCCAGCGGGCGCGGGTCACGGCAATCATCAAGGCCATAACCATCGACGAGAAACGCTCCTACGCTGACACCTACATGCGCGAAGTCGGGGAGGGGAGCACCACCTCCTGGAGCGCAGACACCGCAGACTTCACCGATTCGATACAACGAATCAGGTTCACAACCTGGCTCCGGATGACCGTCGCCCCAGCCTTTGACGAGGCAGCGTTCAAGGCTTGGGCAAAGTCCAAGCGTGGCGCTGCCCAGGCGCAACCATAGGACGGCGACAAGCCATGATGGTCTCGGACTGGATCAACCTGTGGCGTGGCCTCCTGAACGCGCCTATCGGTGTCTTGGTGCTCCTGGTCTTCGTCTTCGTCGCGGTTGCCGTCATCGCCTACCGGATCAGTACAGGCATCCGAGGCCCGCTCGCACTGACTGGTGTCTTCTCACTCTCGGTCCTACTTGCCTCGATCACGGTCGAGCGGGGAGGGGAGCCCCAGGTTATCGGGCTGTTCCTGGCCGTGCTGATCGGGGTGGGGCGGTCGAGCTACGAGCGCTTGTCTACCGCGCGATGAAGCCAACACATCAACGTTGTACTAAAGGCCGCACGATTTAAGCGTTTTTCCGTGCTAACCGCCGCACCGTTCGTGCTACAACGACACTTGCGTTGTATTTGAACAACTGGCAGCGCTTTTATCACTCTCTCAACGAGATCGAGTGGTGCCAATTGCCCCCACTTCGGCACACTTTCGGGTTGGCGAACCAGTGACCATCATGTTCATGAGCCTGCCAGCAACGCGCAAAGAGTCGGCTTCGAACTCCTGTCCGGGCAAAGCTGCGCGCCTTGGTTTTTTACGCTTCGCGCCCCCGCAAGATGAGCCATTCCCCAATGCTGCTACGTGATCAATGCCACCTGCGCACATGAACGCGACTGATTCTAATCACAGTTGGTGCCAAACAGATCTCTTCACGAGACTTGAGGATCGCGCCGAAATAGTGCGTCGCGTCACTCTTGTAAAGCATCGCCTGATATTTGATTTGCTAGCAGCAAGTGGAAATCCAATATCTACGAATGGAATACTAAATCACATCACGGTTCTTCTTCAACAACCAACAATAGTACTATTATACAAGTCATCTGTAGATGGAAGCTCTGCAGAATGGGTGCAGCATTTTGATTTCAATAAAACAAAAAATAGTCGCGGAAGCTTAGAGTTAAAAGGCCTAAATAGGCAAATATTGGAGATGCCGGGAAATGTTCAGCTAAGAAATTGCCAAAACGACGGACTGTTTAGAGTATATGGATCACGCTTCTTCCTCCGTGTTTTTTTGCTGGAGACTCAAGAGCTTAATGATGGGCTATTTGTTGAGCTATCCAATAAGCCATATGTTGTCAAAAAAATTGGTAAAAATGACAACGAAAGAGATAAAAAAGAGTATTGCAGGCTATGTCTGAGCGGATTTCTGATATTCGATCTAGATGATCAATCAAATTTCGGAATAGAATTTCTGGATGGAATGATAGAAAAAATCGAAGATGTCTTTTTAGAGCAAGTGTACGAAAAACCACCAGATGATCGGCGAAGCAGAACCTTACTTCGGGCTGATCAGAAAAAAGCAAAGAAAGCCGTCGAAACGTACTTTTCTAATGCGTTAGGCAGCGACCATGGTTTAGACAGAATATACACAAGAGCGAAATTTGCGAGCAAAGCAATTAAAACAATTGGTAGATCTGGCGCCATCTCAAAAAGCGTTCATGGGGATGATATATTGCCGAATATATTCTTCTCACTCCGTGCGTATGATCGATTAGAACCGAGGTGCGTACGAAAACTTCCAAATGGAGGTGGAACTTTTCATGGGTACGCGCATAATGTTTCCTTTGCAATACCATATCATCAAAAAGACAGCATTATAAAACACCTTTTAGCTATTGCTGAAAGAGGCGAGGAAGGATATATTGATGAGCGGTATGGCGGCGAGTGGGCATTCGCGCATGAAGGCTATAAAAATTTCGCTAAATCATTAGACAAATTATTCTGGCATATATTGGAAAGAGGAGGGAGGCAAATCCCATTTCTTCTCAACACGCTTATATCAAAAGTTGGTTCCAGCTCTACATCTGTTGTTGATCCAGTGTTTTATTATGGGTCGGCGCTCTATCGAATGCCTTTCCGCCGCGAGGGTGGGCTAGACCGCTTATACGGCCTTCGCGAAATATTTGATAACCTGCCAGATTTAGAGAAGCCGTTATTTTCCATATCGCATCTGAAGTATGGTAAACATTTGGAGCTAAGACGGGATTGCCTCCGAGTGGTGATATTTTTTTATCTAACCAGAATGCTTGGTCCGGAGCTCGCGCGAAAAAACGGATATTGGACAAAGCTAATAATATTCCCGTTGGATGTTTCTGGTGCAGTTGTGGGTACGATTGGATGTGTTTCTTTTGAGCCAAAAATAGAATTTGAGGAAGGTCGTAGCCGCCCTGTTGAATTGCCGTCTGAAAGCGGCTTTTGGAATCAGGAGTTCTATTTTTTCTCTGAAATAGTATCATCAGCGCAAAGAGTGCTTAGGCAGCAGTATAGAGATTTTCAGATAAAGCAGATTAGCATAGTGTTCGGCAAGGCTTTAAATGATTTAATATTGAAAACGAGAGAGAATAATGGATTTACAAAAAAATCCATGGTAGATAATCTCATTGGAGTGATGAATTCGGAGTCGGTGGCTGTTGCGCGCGCATGTCCATATCCGAGGTATGTTTTTGATTGGGGTTTGCAGGTGCCTGACCTGGAAAGGATTAAGAAGGGCGCTCGAATGTCAAATGAGCATAACTTACAACTTAAGGCCGAACAAAATATAAACAATCCCACCCAGGGCGGCGATCAATCGATAGAGCCAATATATATAGATATAGGCACAAAAATTCGGCTTATTGCCGATATATCAAAAAGAGAAGAGGTATTCAGGGGTTACTACACAACCCCTGGTTTTAGCAAGGTATTAAGAGAAAATTTATATTCACTCAAGGCTAAGCTCGAAGAAACTGTCAAAATGGTGCTAGAAGAAAAGCGCGCAGCAACTTCTGGCGATGCACTTTGAATTTTACAGAGACAACAATGAATACTTCGATAGAGAAAATAGTCGCGCCTCACTTTGAAAACATTACTCCAGCTGCTGAGCTGGGATCTGACGATGAGCTTATAGGAGATATTAATGATCTATCTCTCCCTGGCATTACAAATGATGTTGACTACATTGACTATGACGACGCCGAAAAAGAGGTTGACAAAAGAACCATTATTTATAGACTAGAAGAGTCGTCGCAAGATTCGGCTAATATATCATCTTCAATTTTTTTGGAAAAAGTTCAGAATTTCCTGTCTACATCGACTGCTGATGTGGATGACAAACTTAATTTGTCTCCCAGAAATGTTCTTATGAGAATAATTCAGCAAGCCACATATGAGCTCGCTTCTATTGACGCGGCTGCGGGTATTTTTATCGATACTCGGCCTGCTCAGGATAGAATTCTTGAAAATACAGTCATCAATGCGGCAGCAAGTAAATTGATGTCGCTAAAAGGGACTATTGAATATCAAACGGCGAGGGGTCGGGCGGCATTGAATGTCATGGAATGGTTGAAAAAGAATATTATTGACGCAGGACATCTAACCGCAGCCGAGTTAAGATTAGTGCCTTTGGCTACATTTAGAGATTTTGATCCTCGCTTGTATCAAGCGATTATGAATTCTGACCGGTCGCAGCCCCGCTAAATCCTGCGCACCCGAGCACAGTTTTCGGTTACTATTTGTTACAAAAGACATATAACGTGGCATTGTATTTGTGGATAAAGTGGCCTCACCACCTGCCGAACGCTGGTGGAGTCTGAGTCCTCTGTCTTCAACCAGCCCCCTGGAGATGCCCCCATGACGACGATCACTGCGAACCGCTTCAGCGATACACAGACGCTTGCTCACGAGGCGGTTGAAATCCTTCTGTCGCCGGCCAAGGACTTGCGATGCTTCACAGACAGCGAAGTCATCCAAGCGCTCATCAAGTGGTTGCAGTACGTCCAACAATGGGCAGCCGAGTGCTTGCAGCGCATCGCGGGAGCTCAGTTCGACTATCGCAATGCCATGGCAGCTATCGAAGCGATGGATGTCAGTCCTCAATTGGCGGCACTGGCCGCAGCCTAATGATATTCAGTGCCCGTGATGACAACTGCCGTCACGGGGCCAGCTGGTGAAGGGCTTGTTGCCCTTCCGCGTTCAACCCTGCACACAAGGATATTCATCATGGAACAAGCTATATGTGAGTCTCGCATTGAGATTCTTTTCCCTGACCCTGATCCGGTAGTTCATCGCAAGGTGGGGATATGGGAGGCGGCAAAAGCAAAACTTGAGCCACGCCTGAACTCGCAACTCTTCATTTTGCGTTTGCTGACCATACTCATAGCCACTGGCCTCTTGATCGAATTCAGCATTGGGTTCATTTTTAATGATCGCTTGATCAGTGGCAACGTGGCCGAGGAGTTGTCATTCGCGGATCAGGTGCTCCGAGGAACCGGGGCATTCGCCATGGTCTTTGGGATCATGTTCGTAGTCTTGGGTCTCCACGTCGCCTTCAAGCCAAAGGTTGAGGTTTCGTACCGAGTGGTAGCCGGATTGGTGGCTATAGGTATTGGAACAGGAATGTTCTTAGTGGCATCTGCCATTGGGCATTCAGTGTTTGGTAGCTTATTCGACAAGCTATGGGGCGGGTCAGGTTCGAGTGTTGCGCTTGATCCCTCTCAAGTCAGCCAGGTGAACACTCTCAATGCGGCCATGCCGTTCGGTTTGCGTCTGGTTGGCTCATCGGCCTTGTTCTTGGGCGTTGCATTCTTCGTCGCCCTTTGCGAGGTCGCGTGGTTGCATATCTACGACCGAATTGCGCATGCTCGTGAACTGCTTGCTGAGGTTAACTTGGGGCTCTCAAAGTTCGCCGAAGGCAATGCTGCCAAAGAACAGGGGATTCAGTCTGAACAAGAATTCAATCAGACGCAAGACACAAGCTTCGCGCAGAACTTCATTCTTGGAAAAGTCATGGAAACAGTGCAGGGTTGGCGCAGCGCCATCGAAGGCTTTCGGCCAAAAGCTACCAACATCGCGAAGTTGAGTCAGGAGGATTATCAAAGCCAAAAGAGAGCTACCGCAAAGATCGAGGCGGCGATTTCTGCATCAGAGGCAAGCCCGCAAGATACGCATGAGCTGAAAGAGTTGATTGAGCGCCTCATGGTGAACACGGTCTCGAAGTCCACAAATCAACCTGCAACCCCAAGCGCGTAAGGCGCGAAAGGAGAGTCGTCATGAAGCTGAAGTCATTGATCGCCAGTCTTGCGCCGATGTTTGTGAGCTTAATGAGCCACGCAGACACATATCAAATTCTCTTGGACGTGTCTGGCAGCACGCCCATTGTTTCCCCTGCCTTCATGCGCGCTGTGGTGCCGAAAGTGAGCGAAGCCATCGCGAAGCTTCCTGTCGGTTCGCGCATCAAGGTTTTCACGGTGGGCGACGACAAAGCTGAGCCGCTTTCCATTGACATGCGGGTTCAACGTCAAAAGACGGAGCAGGGCGACACTGCGAAAGAGTTGGCCACGGTCGTGCCAAACATGATCGCGGCCTACCTCAATAACTTGCGTGCCCACCCGGAGCTGATGCAAGGAGAGTCCAGCTTGTCACCGGCTTTCTTGGACGCGTCGAAGTGGTGCCAATCTGGCAAGCCATGCCGCATCGAGTATTGGACTGATGGCATGGAGTATCAACCCCAGATCATTGCATGGCCGAAAGAGTACATGAAGCCGTTGCCAGGCATCGCCGGGCTCGATCTCAAAGGTGCAGATGTAGTCATGTACGGCGTCGGCCAAGGGGTCACGAGTCAAGCTCGTGTGGCAATCGAACAGCACTGGCAAGTCTGGCTCAAGGCACACAACGCCGGAAGCATCGATCTGCGGCGTCTCTAAGTCCACTTTGACGAAAGAATACTTGATGCAAATCCATTCAGTTTTCGCAGTCATGTTTGTGGTGCTCGCTGGGACTTGGTTTCCAGTAACAGTTTCAGCACAGCCAACTGCAGGATCGCCAACCTTCAGCGTGGCGCATGGTGCGCAAGGAACTGGCAACTACAAAGGGAAGAAGGATCGGCACGAAAAACCCGGGCCGATGAACGAGAAGAAGCGGAAAAAGCCAAGCTGGGTCTCGAAGTAGAAGTAGCCGATGGTGTCGCACTAACTACCGTTTTTGCGACACCTTCGAAGAGCCCTGCTTGATGGGGCTTTTTTGCGTTCATGTCGTCGCGAAAGCCATCGCAAAAACTAAGATGCGCAAAGGTGTCTGCGAACATGAAAGAGCGACACGTCAAGCGAACATGGATGAGCGCACCTTGCAAAACGGATAAAAATGGATATGTTTGTGGGTATGTTCACCACACACACCCTGACCATCACGCCGGAAATCCTCTCGCTCATCGCGCGCATCGATGAGTTCAAGGGCGCGTGGCGTGCCTTCGGCACCCTCGCGCCCGAGCGTCTGCAGGCGCTGCGCCGCGTGGCCACCATCGAAAGCATCGGGT
This sequence comes from Sterolibacteriaceae bacterium, assembly GCA_043738385.1. GTDB lineage: Bacteria > Pseudomonadota > Gammaproteobacteria > Burkholderiales > Rhodocyclaceae > JANYCD01. Next base: position 8,955 of record JAYUGL010000065.1, on the reverse strand, counting down.
CTTCGACCCGCATCGAAGGCAGCAAGCTCTCCGACCAGCAGGTGTCAGAGCTTCTATCCCGTCTGTCGATGAAGTCGTTCGCAACCCGTGATGAGCAGGAGGTGGCCGGCTATGCCGAGGTGATGGAACTGGTGTTCTCGTCCTTCGAACACATCCCATTCACTGAAAACCACGTCCAGCAGCTTCACCGGGATCTCTTGGTCTACAGCGACAAAGACGCCTGGCATCGGGGCGCGTACAAGACGACGCCTAACAACGTCTCGGCGTTCGATGCTGACGGCCGGGAGATCGGCGTCGTGTTTGCCACAGCCACCCCCTTTGATGCGCCGCGCCTAATGGTCGAGTTGGTGGCTTGGTACCGGGCCCGCGATGACGCCGAGCTTCACCCGCTCCTGGCCATCGCCATCTTCGCGGTGGTCTTCCTGGAGATTCACCCGTTCCAAGACGGGAACGGACGCCTCTCGCGGGTGTTGACGACGCTGATGCTTCTGCAGGCCGGCTATGCCTACGTGCCCTATAGCTCGCTCGAAAGCATCATCGAACAGAACAAGCAGGGCTACTACCTGGCTCTGCGCCAGACCCAGGGAACGATCCGCACGGACTCGCCCAACTGGAACCCATGGGTGCTGTTCTTTCTGCGCTCCTTGACCTCCCAGGTCGCGCGCTTGCGGGAGAAGGTCGAGGACGAAAAGATCGTGCTGGCCAGCCTGCCCGAGCTTTCGCTGCGCATCCTCGAACTGATTCGAGCTCGTGGCCGAATTTCCGTTGCTGAGGCTACCACTCTGACCAGTGCAAACCGCAACACGGTGAAGGTACACCTCCGGCGCCTCATGGACGCCGGCCATATCGCGCAACAGGGGGCAGGGCGGGGCGTTTGGTATGCCATCCGCTGAGAAGCACACGACCGATCAATTTCTAATCCACCTACCCCATGAACATAGGCTACGCCCGGGTCTCGACCGACGATCAGACCCTCGATCTCCAACTCGATGCGCTCACGGCGCACGGGTGCGAGTGCATCTACCAGGAACACGCGAGCGGCAAGACCGCAGCCCGCCCCGAACTCGAAAACGCCCTCAAGGCGCTTCGCACGGGGGATGCCTTGGTTGTGTGGCGTCTGGATCGCCTCGGCCGCAGCCTGGCCGACCTGGTGCGCATCGTGAGCGATCTAGAGGGCAGGGGAGTCGGCCTCACTTCGCTCACTGAGCAAATCAACACGGGCTCACCCTCGGGCAAGCTGGTGTTTCACCTCTTCGCCTCCCTGGCCGAGTTCGAGCGCAACCTGATTCGTGAGCGCACGATGGCCGGCATCAAAGCAGCCCGGGCACGTGGGAAGTCCGGCGGCCGGCCAGCCAAGATCACCGGCAGTGATCTCAAGATGGCTCAATCCCTCATGGCCGACCGAAACAACAACGTCGGCGACATCGCAAAGCGCTTCGGCGTCCACCGCTCGACACTGCACCGGCTGGTCAAGAACCCAAGTAAAGACGTTTAAACGCTTTTACGTTCAAACGCTTATAACGGCGTCAACGGGCTACTTCGAACCCTTCCCGGGCTTTGTATCCTGCCCCGCCAGGCGTGTCAGATCGGCATGAACCGCCGCCATGGCCTCGACCTTTCCCGAGAGACGTGCCGCCTCTTCCCGGGCCTCTGACATGGCTTGCCGGGCTGCATCGCGTTCGGCCTCGACCTTGTTCATCCGCTCGGTCAACGTTCCCACCTCGGCCGCGTGCTGCGCTCGCATCTCGACCTGGCGTACTGCATCCGCCTCCGCTTTTGCCCGGACACCCACCAGTTCACCACGCACCTGGTCGAACTCGCCTCGCATGCGTGTGATTTCGGCGGTCGAGCGTTCATGTTCGGTCTTGAGCTCCGCCTGAGCTGCTGTCACATCACCCGAAAGCTTGTCGCGTTCGGCTTTCGACTGGGTATGTACCCGCTCAAGCTCTGCCCTGAGGTCATCGGCACGCCGCTCGATCTCCTTTGCGCGCGCCTCGGCCGTGCTGGCACGTTCGCTCAAGCTGGCCAACTGCTCGGTGAGGCCGCGCGTGCGTTCGAGAGACTCGGCTATCGCTGCCTGGGCGCGGGTGATTTCAGAGAGTGCTGCCCGTAGCTCGATGTCCTTGGCATCGAAGGCCGCCGAAAGCTCCCCCCGTAGCGTCTCCGCCTCTGATCGTTCTGCCTCCCATACAGCCTGGGCAGACAAGAGACTCTCATTCGCCAGGCTCTGTGCCTCTGCCCAGAGTGATGCGACCGCCGCCGCACTCGAAGTGCGCACCTTCTCCGGCACCTCGATCATGAGTGGTGATGCCGGCGCCATCTGGGCTCGTCGCCACTCGCGCATCACGATGGATGCGGCATTCATGTCCACGCCCGCCCGGGCACGCACCGCTGCCACAGTCGGGAAGTCTGATCGCTCAGCTTCCTCGTAGAGGGCACTCGCTGCAGCGGTGATCCGGTCTCTGATGTCTTTGGCGATGTCCATTGCGCTTTTCTCCGGGCTGAATGTTCTGTGTCAAAGAAGAATCATCATATTATTCTTATGTTATGGCAAGCGACTTCCGCTTCTCCCGTGAAGCCCGGGGATGAGCGCGTTCTGTGGGGGGGGGGTTGGTGGCCAGCCCCCGTCCATCTGGGCCCCACCATCGTGGAGCCCCCCCACAGCGTGCACGCCTTGAGGGCCACCTCCCACTGGCGGCGCGCCTGGATCGCCCGGGTGAGTCTTTGAAGGGGGGCCCACACACCCACCCGGCACACCACCATCAGGCCGGCACGAACGCCTCCTCATCCGACCAAGACCCCCCGACTCAAGGGGCCATACGGGTAAAACTGATGGCGAACCCGCACACATCCCGTGCTAAAACGCACGAACAAGGACGCTCCCCGCGTCCGACAAGAAAAAGCCTTGCCGCCACGCGGTATGCAAGGGCTTCAAAAATCCAATTTGCAAAACAAAGACTATTGAATATAGTTTTTTATAACTGTATTCAATAATCACGGAGGGACTATGTCAGGAAAACCAAAATCTATTCATGATCGGCAGTCAAGATTCCACCTTCTTCTGCTACCGGTTGTGGTTGCTTGCTCATCACTGCTCGCTTCTTGCGGAGGCGGAAATGATTCCTCCTCAACCGCTGAATCAGCCGATGGAACGAAACAAGCCCTTGCCGTTTCTGGCTCCAGCGCGGTGCCAGGCGGTTGGACGGGTCGTGCGCCGAAGATGGAAGTCATCAACGGCATCACGGTTCCGCCTGAACCAGCACCCGCAGTCAATAACGCAACCGTCGCGGGCGTTGATGTAAATAACAACGGTGTGAGAGATGATGTTGAAAGGAGACTAGCAAAGTACACGCCGGCATCAACTTGGAGTCAAGCAATAGATTACGCCAAGTTATATGAAGCAGCACTTAGAAATAGCGCGCCAACCACAAGAGCGAATGCGCTAGCATACTACAAGAGATTGCAATGCTTTGTATTCAGTGGCGACAACAAAGCAATTCGATACCCGGGCGGTACATCTATGATGGATGCTGTATTTAATACACCTGAGCGGTCTTCGGCCTTGTCTAAATACGCTGTTCTTGTCGGCGGCTACGACGACGAGGAGATTCGTTGTGAATAAGTATTACACTTTGCTGTTGCCATTTGTACTCTCGTCGCAGGCATCTTTTGCGGAATGTTCACTCCCGATAAAGCCGACTTCGCCGCAAGCCAGCATTCTCTTCGTCAATGGAATAAATAACGACTATCTGGATTCCTGCGGTGCGGCAACGGCGTTGATGACCTCGTTGACTGCCAATAATATAGACGCCAGTAAATTCCAGTTCCGCTTCTTTTATAACTCTACCGAGGGTAGTTTTGGTGACGTAACAGAACTAAGATTACAGGCGGCATTAAGTAGTCAAGCAAAGAAGTTGGCGACCTCAGGGGATGTTGACGAGTACTATGACAAGCTCGGCTCTCTATACAAAATAATTTCCTCTGGAGGCGCCGCTTGCAGCGACTTCATGACTTACAGGGCAGACCTATTCCCATGGTCTACTGCAATATATAAATATAATTCGCTCAATTCTCGTGAAAGACAAGCCGAGAAAGAGGCTTGTGCCCGAATTATATCAACAACAAATAACTTAAAAGGCATTTTCATTAAGCGTATTGCTGACGGGCCGCTAATCGTAGTGCCTCATTCGCAAGGCAATTTCTATACAGAGGCCGCCTATGGTCTTCTTAAATACGAGCGATACAGTGATATTACAAAGATCCGTGTCGTAGGTGTCGCCGCCATAGCAATGCATCCCATTGGAGGTAAGCACGTAACTATTGAGCAGGATAACGCACTATACCTCCTGCAGGCGCTGAACACGGAAGGCATTCTTAATTCTGAATACAGTCCTGCTGCCCCTTCGTTTATAGGATGTGTAATAGCTCTTGGCTGCAATGGGACGAATACCACAAATGCAGACCCCGAGCGCATTGCCATTGCTGCAAACTCTCAAGGCATCGATCTTGTCTCGTATCTAAATCGATTTGATGGAATGGCAAGTGTTTGGCCTGAGTTAAGGGACTATTTATTAAGTCGTATACCTGCCGGGACTTCGTACTTGCTTCACGAATTCATTCCGATCTACCTGAATGACAAGCTTGGGGACTGGAGGACAGGCACGCCATTGCCAAAGATTATCTCGAACTTTGTTATTTCGGCTGCAAAGGAGCTTGGTATTAATGACCCCACCGCCTCAAAGATCAAGAACTCCTCAAATGGACATACATACGAAGTCATCACTTGCGGCACTTGGTCGCAATGCCGTGATGCAGCAGCAGCAAAGGGTGGGAGCTTGGTGACGATACGAAGTCAGGCGGAAAATGATTGGCTCATGAGTACATTCGGCGCGTCCGAGTTCTATTGGATCGGGGCGTATTACGACGGCATCGCAAAGGAGTTGAAATGGGTAAGTGGTGAGCCATTTGTCTATCAGAACTGGGGGCCAAACCAGAATGGCGCGTCAGTCAATGGCTATCCTGAGGAGTATTGCACCCATCTCTTCAAGCCGACACCTGGCTTCTGGAACGACGTCGTCTGCAACTATCCTGATTCCACGAAGGCAATCGTTGAGTACCTGCCAAATGGTTACCAAGGAAAGATTTCTTGGGACTTGGCCGGCGACTTCACAACGCGCCAGAACGGGACGGGAGCATGGGGCTTTGGCTATCAACCGAACGGAACACGCGCAATGAGTCTGTACCTTGCAGCGAAAAGTAATTGTTCTGACTTGGGTTTGACATGTTGGATGATGTCCTCAACGGCACCAGATATTCCTTTGGTGGGCGCCAATCTCTCTGATAACATTTTGGTGAGGAAAACTATCAGGGCACTTCCAAACGCAGTCGTGCTTCATCCTGGGATGAATGGCGAAAGTTCTGTGGTGGCATGGACGGCGCCTACAGCAGGGATGTATCGCTTGCGAGCGACATTCCAATCTATTGATGCATATCCGACCGGTGTTTCAATATGGGTGGAAACTGGAAATTTTTTGAGCCCGTACTCCTTAATGGGAGGGATGTTAAATTTTGATCGAAGTATGCAACTAGCAAAGGGTCAGACCGTATATTTCGCCGTTGCACCCAATGGAACGTACGAGAATGATTCGACTGCGCTGTCTTTGACGATCACCAAGTCCGTCGGTGATGGTTTACTCACTGTACTTGCGAATACGATTCCAGGTGCCACATTGACTGTGCCTGTGGGCGCCTCATCCTGCGCGTTCACATCGACTGGCACCTGGTCTGCGGGGCCGAATGCACCACCGGAGTATCAAAATGCAGACGGTGTCATAGGTACGAACACACTGAATCTCACGAACTTCGGGGTTCCTATGCCGACTGAGCCGATTATGGCTCTGGTTGTTAAGCACAGTTCTACGGGGAAGTGGGACTTGCTGGGATCAAGAAAGACTATTTCGGTGATTGCGGGTGAAACACTGTCATTCATGATGAATGACGCGACGACATTCGGCTATACCGATGGAAATACCGGACAACTCTCAACTGTTTGGGCTTGCAATTAAGGGAATGTGAATGAAGAAACAAATACTCGCGGCGGCGTTGTGTGCCGCCATTGGGTCGGCATCGGCGGTGACGCTCACCTTCGAAGACCTTGACCCATCACCGGCAAGTTTCGACGTGATGCCATCGCCGTATAGTGGCTTTACGTTCACGGGCTGGTACTTCGGGCCGGACACGGTCTATTCCGCCTCTTCGGGCTCGATAGACCTGTTCACCGACTACACCGATCCACAGAATCCGCTTGATTATGTCATCACGAATAACAACGCCATTAGTTCGGTAACACCATTTATCTTCGATGGGGCGATGTTCTCGGGCGACTCGGGTGTCACGTTCGAGCTCTACCTCGCGGGCAGTCTCGTCCACACATCAGCCTCTTTGCCAGATTCGAGCGGGACGTTCTATGCACCGACGCTCCTGGCGAGTGGGTACACCGGACAGGTAGATACCGTGAAAGTCCGCGCTGTGCAGGGCTACTACTCGATGGACGACTTCCAGTACCAAGCAGCACCGATCCCTGAGCCGGCAACCTACGCCCTGCTCGTCGTGGGATTGCTGGCGGTTGGCGGCGTCGCGAAGCGTCGGCAGGCGTAAAAAAGCGCCCCGGAGGGCGCTTTCAAGGTGCGAAATATCTACACCGTCAGCGTGTGCGTCCAGTGCATACGCCATCCGTTGGCGAGGTATTTCACGAGGTTCGTGTCTCCGAAGAACTTGATCCGCCCGTGCTCGGAAAACGCGAGCGCAGCCTGATCAACCCGGAGGCCAGAAGCTCGGGCACGGCGGGTCAGGTCAGCGAGCACCTGTGATTTACCGCTGTCACCGCCGCTGGTGGAGTTGGCTTCGAAGACAGCGAAGTTGATATCTCCACCGCTTGTTGACCGTTCCCGCAGGTGAGCGAAGTTGATTTGCATCATCAGCCCTCATCTGCGTCAGCGCTTGCTGTTCGGCGTCGTCTTCACGGGAGCCCAGACATGGCCGGGCTTCGTGGTGGGCGGCATCGGCCGGTGATCCGGAACAGTGGAGAAGTTCGGCTGTTTGCCGCCCTTCGGCCCCTGCTCTTGGAAGATGCCGCCGCCAGTGCCAGTGGTCTGGCCAGGTTTCAAGGTCGCCATGTGTTCTCCTTCGTGAGATATGGCTAGGACATCCCCGGAACCTAGAACAACCCCTTGGCAGCGAGACGTAAGCTTTTTGGCATAGTCTCGGTTGCCTTGCTCGCGCTGGGTGGACAGACACCGCCGGGGAATCGGCGATCTGTCGAGGCCGTCCTTGGATCACTACTCCTCGGACGGCTTCTTCTTGTTGCCTGCACTGTACAGGCAGACAGCACTATATCTGCGGTTGTGCACCGCTTCAAGCACTACCGGTAGCGTGTCATGAACAAGCTGTGGATAAGTCTGTTGGCACTTGATGGGCAGGTGGGCTAGAAAAAAGCTCCCCGTTACCGGGGAGCCAAGTCAGAACCCAAAGTCGAACTGAGCCGGAGTGCCAGAGGCACCCGGAAGTGGTCTCGCAGTGGGCTCGATGGTGGTCGCGGTTACCTCGGTCATCACTGGCGCCTCGTGGGCATCAGCAAGTACTGGGGCAACCGATGTGTTTGCGTCAGCATGAATCAGCTTTCGCATGGCGTCTATGGTGCGCCTGGTCGCCAGGCGGTCATCCCATCTGCCCAGGTAGTGCGCGGGGGTGTAGAACACTTCTCGCGTTTCGAGGGCGAGCGTGTTGCCGACCACCACTACCGCCGGGATATGCCAAAGTGCGAGCTGCAGGTAGCACATAAGTGCTGCCGTCCGGTCGATGTCCTGGCAGTGCGCCCACATCCTCTCGGCCGGGTTGTGCCCGCTCTCGATCATCGCCTTTGAGAAGGCGAGGATCATCCCGCCGGCACCGCAGGCGGGCTCCTGCACCGTTACGAAGGGTTCCGTGAGGTTGGCGATGGCATCACCATAGGTGAGCCTCGCCATGAGCTCAGACACCTCCGGCGGGGTGAAGAACTGCCCGACGTGCTCGCTCTGGATGCCGAGTTCCATGTAGAGCTGCCCGAGGGCGTCCCATGGTTCGTCGTCAACGATCATGACAAACTCGGCGAGGAGCTTCGGAAACCGCTCGCGGTCTTCACGTTCATACCGGCCGATGATGGCAAGGTATTCTTGTTCCAGCGCGTCAACCTTGTTGATGGCGTTATGCATGCTGAATGCCGCCATCGTCACGAAATCCCGGAAGACCTCGTAGCGGTGGCGGTGTCTCGCAATCTCTCCGAAGAGACGCACGAAGCTGGCCCAAGCTGGGCCTTTTCTGTTGGATGATGGCAATCTGACCTCCGTAAACCCTGCCTCCCACCATGGGAAGCAGGGGCACGAGGGCCAGCAACAGAAGGTCAGGAAATGCGGCGCGTCAGGATCGTCTCAGGGCGTTTTTTCGACATGGGAAAGGGGTAAGGCTAGGCCTACCGGTTCGGGCGCCTATAGCGGCACAAATTCCACCGACCTGGCCACCGACCCCGCAGACTTCGGTGGTGGCGTCTCGGTGCGCCGTTTCATCGCTCGGCTCTCGTAGTACGGCGTCACGTCGATCAGCGTCGGGCGCTTGTTCGCAAAGAGGTAGAGCACCTGGTTGTCGGGCATCGAGCGCAGCGCGGCCGGCGTCATGAGGGGCTCACGCTCGCTTCTCAAGTTGCCGAGACCATCGATGCGCTCACGGTGGGTGTCCCCGAGCGTCTTCGCGAGCATCTGTGCTGTGTCGATGTCCATGCCCGAGAAGAACACTCGGCTCGCAACCCCACCGGCAAGGATCGTATTCGCCCCCTGGCGACCGTAGCGCTCTTCGAGCTGGCTCAAGGACTGCAGCACGATGGATAGCGAAATCCTGCGTGCCCGGGTCGTGGTGATGATGGCG
>JAYUGL010000064.1:0-17090 GCA_043738385.1 Sterolibacteriaceae bacterium | reverse complement strand
TGAGCGCGATATCCACCACGATGTCGGCCAGTGCCGAAAGCTGGTCAGAAAGTTTTTCCACCGGCAGCAGCCCCGACAAATCCTGCGACAGCAGATGGAACACCTGGGCGTGATGCGCATCGCGCAGCATGTCCATCTGGCGCTCGGTATCCGGTTCCGCCTCGCCCAGCGTTGCCAGCAGCTGGACGCGAAATTTCTGCCAATCCTGATTGGCCTCAATCAGGCGCACATCGAGCAATTCGTCGAGCAGAATGGGGTGCTGTTTCAAATAATCGGCGGCCCAACTCGAACTGCTGACGAGTGCGGCAACCTTTTGCAATGCCTGGGGATATTGCTGCAACAACGCCAGATAGGCAGCGCGGCGCGAGATGGCATCAAGCAGGTCGAGGATGCGCGTCAGCGTCCGGTCGGGATTTTCGGTTTCGGCCGCAGCTTCGACCACACGCGGCATCAGCGCGTCGTAGCGCGTGCGGATTTCTTCCGGCATTTGCAGGTAACGCGGCGCGTTCTTAAGGTCGGCCAGCCGCTGTGCAGCGTTCGCGCATTCGCGAAATCCAAGACCTTTCAATGTGTCAATCGATTGTTCGCCGCCGCCGGCGCTTTGCCACACGCTTTGCAGGACGTGGCCGTTGCGATTGGGGTCGGCGAACACGGCCTCGAAATGGCGTGACACGATGGCGCGATGAGCGTCCAGCGCTGCCACCAGTTCCGCGTAGCCGCTAAAACCCATGGCGCGGGCGACGATGGATTGATCTTCGGCATTCTCCGGCAGGTTGTGAGTCTGTGCGTCATCAAGGTATTGCAGGCGGTGCTCAAGGCGGCGCAAGAACGTGTAGGCGGCGGCGAGTTCGGCTGCTGTCTCTATACCAAGCAGGGCGCGCTCCGCCAGCAACTTGAGTACCGACAGTGTCGGCTTGATCTGCAGCGCCCGGTCGCGACCGCCACGGATCAACTGGAACACCTGCGCGATGAACTCGATCTCGCGGATGCCACCGGGGCCGAGCTTGACGTTGTCGGCCATGTCCTTGCGCGCGACTTCGCGGCGGATCTGCGCATGCAGATCGCGCATGGCGTTGATGGCGCCGAAATCCAGATAGCGGCGAAAGACGAACGGGTGACGAATCGCTTCCAGTTGCGCGTCGACTTCAGCATCGTGCTCGCCACCGACCATGCGCGCCTTGATCCAGGCATAGCGTTCCCATTCGCGACCCTGCGCGTAAAGATAGTTCTCCAGCATTTCGAAACTACAGACCAGCGGGCCGGAATCGCCGTTGGGCCGCAGCCGCATGTCGACGCGGAACACTTGCCCGTCTTCGGTGATGTCGGCGATGGCATTGATCAACTGTCGGCCAAGGCGACCGAAGAACTCGAAATTGGAAATCGAAGGCGCGTTTCCTGCGCTGGCATCGGTGTCGCCATCCTCCGGGTAGCCGAAAATCAGATCGATGTCGGAAGAAACATTGAGTTCGCGCCCACCCAGCTTGCCCATGCCGACGATGATGAGTTGTTGGGCAATGCCATTGCTGCTGCGGGGAACACCGTAGCGGGTTTCAAGTCCGGCGCTCAGCGTGGCCAACGCGCGCTGTAGCGCGAGTTCGGCGATCAGGGTCATGGCCTCGGTGACTTCGCCGAGATCGGCCAGACCGCAAAGGTCGCGCAATGCGATCCATGCGTAAGCCCATTGTTTGAAACGGCGCAGCACTGGTTTCAGCGTCGCTTCGGTGGCCGGTTGGGCGGCCAGCCACGCGCGCAGTGCGTCGGCGTCGACCGGTGTTTGCAGTCGGCCTTCGATATCGGCGCGCAGCGCAGGCTGGGCCGAAAAAAGCTGCGTCAGGTAGCGCGAAAGCGGAAGGGCTTCGCCGAAGGCAGACATGGGGTCAGCGCCATCAGGTGGGTTAGAATTGGGCCGCGCTAAATCAGGCTGGCGGTTCGTATTGTAGCTGCTGGCTGTTGTCATCCTAAGCGTCCATCCAATTTGTGACCTCAATAAAAGAGCGTTTACCCTCGCAACTGAAATTGCCATGGCTTCGTCGCGCCTGGCGGGCGGTCGTCTGGCTGTTGGCGATTGCGTATTTCGGTTTTGCGCTGCTGCTTCTGTTGCTGCGCTACGTTGTAATGCCGCAGATCGAGAACTATCGCGCCAACGTGGAGCAATCCCTGGCCGCGGTGCTGCACCGTCCGGTGGCGATCACCAAAATCGGCGCCGGATGGGAGGGCCTGCGCCCACGTCTCAATCTCTACGGTCTGCGCATCCAGGACAGCGCGGGCCGCCCCGCACTGAGCCTCGATCACGTGGAAGCGGTGATCGGCTGGAGTTCGGTGCTGTACCTGCGTCCGCGTCTGCATCGGCTTGCGGTGGTAGCGCCGGATCTGGCAGTGCGCCGCGATCTGGGTGGTCACCTGTTTGTTGCCGGCATTGCCGTGGACACCAACGCGCAGGACAACGGTTTCGGCGACTGGTTGCTGGATCAGGACGAGATCGCCGTGACCGACGCGACCGTGACCTGGACTGACGAGTTGCGCCGGGCGCCGCCGCTGTCGATGTCGAAGCTCAACCTGCAAGTGGAAAACGGCATTCGTCATCATCGCTTCGGCCTTGCCTTTGATCCGCCAAAAGAAATGGCGAGCCGCGTCGATCTGCGCGGCGATCTGGTCGGCAGCGATCTGAAGAATCTCAAGTCGTGGCAAGGGGAAATCTACAGCCAGGTCGGCTATGCCGATCTCGCGATATGGCGCAACTGGGTCGACTATCCGCTGGAACTGCCGCAGGGGCGCGGCGCGCTACGCGTCTGGTTCGAATTTGCACAACTACAGCCAACCGTGTTAACGGCCGACGTGTCGCTCACCGATACCCAGCTGCGACTGGCGAAGGACCTGCCCCTGCTCGATTTGGAGCGCATCAACGGACGCGTTCGCGGGCAGTCGCTGGGCGACGGCTTCCTGGCCTCGGTGACGCAGCTTTCCCTCGCGACCAGAAACGGTTTGCGCCTGCAACCCACCGACGTGAGCTTGCGCTGGCAGGCGCACAATGGTCAGCTCGATGCCAGCAGTCTTGATCTTGCGACGCTGAATCGGCTTGCCATTTATCTGCCGATGCCGCCCCAGATTCGCGGACCGCTGGTCGGGTATGCACCGGGTGGCCAGGTACGCGATCTCAAGCTGACGTGGGGTGGGCGGAACAGCCTGTTCGAGACCTACCGGGTCAGCGGACACTTTGAGGCCTTGCGTCTCGCGGCACAGGACGCCGTGCCCGGCTTCAGCGGCCTCTCGGGTCAGATCGAGGGAAATGAACGCAGTGGCAGCATCGCGTTTTCCAGCCGCGACGCCACGCTCGATCTGCCGGCGATTTTTCCCGAGTGGCGCCTGACATTTTCTGCGCTCGACGCGAAAACGACCTGGAAGCGGGTCGGCGATGCCACCGAACTAAAGATAAGCCAAGCAAGCTTTCGCAATCAGGACGCCACCGGCAACGCCAGCGGTACCTACACCTGGCGCCCCGGCACTGCTGGCGAGATTGATCTTGATGCAAAACTGACGCACGCCGAAGGCGGCGCGGTGTGGCGCTACATGCCCTTTGCCGTCGGCAAGGTTGCCCGCGAATGGTTGCATGGCGCGATCATCGGCGGCGCCTCCGAGGGCGTAAGCCTCAAGTTAAAAGGGAACCTGGCCCGATTTCCCTTTGCCGACGGTTCCGGTGCATTTGTCGTCAAGGGTGCGTTCCACGGCCCGACCCTGCGCTTCGCCGCCAGCTGGCCGGAGATCAGCGACATCGTGGGCGGGCTGGAATTCAACGGCGCGCGCATGACCATCACCGCCAGCAGCGGCAAGATTTTGGGCGCGATCGTCGGCCCGGTGAAGGCGGAGATCGCCGACCTCAGAATCCCGGAAGAACTGCTCACCGTGGAGGGCAAGGCGGTCGGTCCGACCGCCGAGTTTCTCAAGTTCATCGAGGCCAGCCCGGTGGGTGACAGCATCGATCACTTCACCGAAGACATGACGGCCGGCGGATCCGGCGAACTGAATTTGAAACTGATGCTGCCCTTGCGCCAGCGGGATAAAACCCAATTGACCGGCGGCTATCGTTTCGACGGCAACCGCGTGGTTCCGCTGCCCGGCATGCCGCCACTGGAGGACGTGCACGGCCGAATCGAGTTCACCGCCAGCGATCTTTCCGCCCGCGCCGTGCAGGCCCGTATCCTCGGTGGCCCGGTCAAAGTCGACATCAAGACACAAGGTGAGGGCGTGGTGCTGGTGACCGCCAATGGTGACGCCAGCATGGCGCAACTGCGGCAACAGGTTGCCCAGCCGATATTCGAGCACCTCTCAGGCGCTACGCACTGGAACGCGACGATACGCGCGCAGAAAAAAACCGTGGAAGCCAAGATCAGTTCCAACCTGCAAGGCATCGTGTCCAGCCTGCCCGAGCCCTTCAACAAAACCGCTGCGGACAGCATGCCGCTGTTGTTCGAGCGCAAGCTGCCGGATGTGGCGCGCGTGGAGGCAAACCGCAACCGAGAAGTTACCAACGTCAGCCGCGACCAGATCGAATTCAGTCTCGGCAAGGCGGTTCGGGCCAAAGTGGTCAGGCGTTATGACGCGGGTGTTGCGACGATGGAACGCGGCACCATCGCCATCGGCGATGTGGCGCCGAAATGGCCGGAGCGCGGCGTGGTGCTGGCGGTGAACCTGCCCCGCGTCGATGTGGATTTCTGGCGTCACATGACCGGCAATGCCGGCGGCAGCGGCGATGGCGACGCAGCCAGTCGCGGCAAGAGCGTAACCCAGCTCGATCTGCGCGCCGCCGAAGTGGCCGTCTTCGGCCGCACCATGCACGACTTGCGCATCACTGGAACGCATCAGCCAACGGCATGGAATCTGGATGTGAAAAGCCGCGAGATTGTCGCCAAATTGGACTGGGCCGACGGCAGCAACGGCAAACTCTCCGGCCGCATCAGCCAGTTCAGCCTGCCCGCCGCCGCGCCCGGCGACAGCGTTGCATCCGCGGCCTTGATGGAATTGCCGAACATCGATCTGGTATTCGACCACGTTGCCATGGCTGGCAAGGATCTAGGCGAAGTCAAGTTTGCCGCCGAAAACAAGGGTGGCTACTGGAACGCCACATTCGGCGTGCAAAACGACGAAGCCTCACTCAACGGGCAGGGCAAGTGGCGGCCTGATTCGAACGCACCGGATACGCACGTAGCCTTCAAGTTGAAGACAAAAAGCATCGAGAAGACGCTGGCCCATGCCGGCTATGCCAACGCCGTGCGCCGTGGCAATGCGACGCTGGAGGGCGCGCTGTCGTGGAATGGGGCACCCTACGACGTCAATTATGCCTCGCTCAACGGCAACCTCAAACTCGACGCACGCGACGGGCAGTTCAACAAGCTTGATCCCAGCGTAGTCGGCCGATTGCTTGGCATCATCAGCCTGCAGTCGCTGCAGCGCCGCATCACGCTCGATTTCCGCGACGTATTCAGCGAAGGCTTCGCGTTCGACGTCATCAGCGCCAATGCCGCCATTACAAACGGTGTCCTTGATACCAAGGACATGGAAATTCGCGGCCCTGCCGCCAAGGTGCAAATGGCGGGCACCGTCGATCTGGCGCATGAAACCCAGGACCTCAAGGTGCGGGTCAAGCCGGCGCTGGGCGAGAGCGCGGCGACCGCGGCGTTGCTGATCCATCCGGCGGTCGGCGCCACCGTGTGGGTGCTCAACAAGGTGTTCGGCAATCCGGTGGATGCGGTATTTTCCTACGATTATTCCGTGACCGGCGGCTGGGCCGAACCGAAGGTTGAAAAACTCGGCGCACAGGCGGGTGGAACCAAAGACAGCGGCGCGAAGGAGGGCGCGCAATGAAGATCGCCGCCGTACAAATGATCTCCGGCCCCGACGTCGCGCCCAACCTGGCCACCGCCGGTCGCCTGATTGCCGAAGCCGCCGCAGCTCGCGCCGGCCTGGTGGTGCTGCCCGAATATTTTCCGCTGATCGGTGCCAGCGATGCCGATCGCCTGGCCGCGCGCGAAAGCGAGGGCGAAGGCCCGATCCAGTCCTTCCTCTCGACCACAGCGAAGACCCACGGCATCTGGCTGGTGGGCGGCTCGCTTCCATTAATGGCGGATGATCAGACCAAGTTGCGTAACACCACGCTGGTGTATGACGATCAGGGCAAGTGCGTTGCGCGCTACGACAAGATCCACCTGTTCGGCTTTCGCAAGGGCGCCGAGTTCTATGACGAGCGCGCTACCATCGAAGCCGGCGACCAGCCGGTGGTGCTCGACACGCCATTCGGCCGCATGGGCCTGTCGATCTGCTACGACCTGCGCTTTCCCGAACTGTTTCGCGCCTTCGGCACCGTCGACCTGATCGTGTTGCCCGCCGCCTTCACCGAGACCACCGGCCGTGCTCACTGGGAAATGCTGCTGCGCGCTCGTGCCGTGGAGAACCAGTGCTACGTGCTGGCGGCCGCCCAGGGCGGCCGCCATCCCAACGGCCGCATGACCCACGGCAACAGCATGATCATCGACCCCTGGGGCGAGATCGTGGCGCGCATGGACAAGGGCGAAGGCGTGGTGGTGGCCGAACTCGACCCGCAGCGTATAGTCGAAGTACGGGCATCGTTGCCAGCCTTGCAACATCGTATCCTGTAAATGTAAAGATCAATGAACCACAGAGACACAGAGACGGGGAGAAAACCCCAAGAGAAAAATCAATTTCAATTGACGAAGCAACAAAAATTGCTTGCTCCTTTTTAAGGATTTTCTCTGTGTCTCTGTGTCTCTGTGCCTCTGTGGTGAAGTATTTAATATGGTGATTCCATGACAACCGAAACGCAAGCCCATTTCCTCACCGCCGAGCGCTGCCTGCTCGCCCCCTACGACCTCACCACGGGGCGCATCGAATCGGTGTTCGGCCAGTTGCTGCGCAACAAGGTGGACTACGCCGACCTGTATTTCCAGTACGGTCGTTCGGAAGGCTGGAGCCTGGAAGAGGGCATCGTCAAATCCGGCAGCTTCAACATCGAGCAGGGCGTCGGCGTGCGCGCCATTGCCGGTGAGAAAACCGCCTTTGCCTATTCCGACGAAATCAGCCTGCCCGCGCTCAACGCCGCAGCGCAGGCCACGCGCGCCATCAGCGCCGCTTCCGGCAACCGCCTGGCGCCAATGCTGCGCGGCCAGCAGACGCCCGCCCTGTACGGCATCGACGATCCGATCGCCTCGCTGACCGATACCGACAAGGTCAAGCTGCTGGAGCGGCTCGAAGGTTTTGCGCGCGCCGTGGATCCGCGCGTCAAGGAAGTCACGGCGAGCATCGCCGCGTCGTGGGAAGTGATCCTGGTGGCACGCTCCGATGGCCACATGGCGGCCGATGTGCGACCGCTGGTGCGCACCTCCATCAGCGTCATCATGGAAGACGGGTCTGGCACCAATCGGCGGCGCGAACAAGGCTCGGCCGGCGGCGGCGGCCGTTTCGATTACGGTTACTTCACCGACGAAATGTTGCAGTCGTATGCCGCACAGGCCGTGCATCAGGCCGCCACCAACCTCGCCGCGCGCCCCGCGCCGGCCGGCGCCATGACCGTGGTGCTGGGTTCGGGCTGGCCCGGTATCCTGCTGCACGAAGCCATCGGCCATGGCCTGGAAGGCGACTTCAACCGCAAGGGCAGCTCTGCCTTCGCCGGCCAAATGGGCAAGCGCGTCGCGGCGCCGGGCGTCACGGTGGTCGATGACGGCACCATTCCGAAAAGGCGCGGCTCGCTGTCCATCGACGACGAAGGCAACCCGACGCAGCGCACCGTGCTGATCGAAGACGGCATCCTGGTCGGCTACTTGCAGGATTCCCTGAATGCGCGGCTGATGGGCATGGCACCGACCGGCAATGGTCGGCGCGAATCGTTTGCCCACCTGCCGCTGCCACGCATGACTAACACCTACATGCTCAACGGCGACAAGGACCCGCAGGAGATCATCAAGTCGGTGAAGCACGGCTTGTACGCGGTGAACTTCGGCGGTGGGCAGGTCGACATCACCAGCGGGAAATTTGTTTTCTCCGCTGCCGAGGCTTACATGATCGAAGACGGCAAAGTCACTTATCCGGTCAAGGGGGCGACGCTGATCGGCAACGGTCCCGATGTGCTGACGCGCGTGTCGATGATCGGCAATGACATGGCCCTTGACCCTGGCGTGGGGACTTGCGGCAAGGAAGGGCAGAGCGTGCCGGTTGGGGTTGGGCAGCCTACGTTGCGGATTGATGGGTTGACCGTCGGCGGCACGGCCTGACACGCCGGTTGCAGTTGGCGTTCCATTCGGAAATAATGAGCACCATCCCTGCTGTTTGCAGGGTGCGCCAAGGAGATTGAAATGGCCACAATTCAGCCCGCATTGATTCAGAAGTTGCAGGAGTTGCCCCCGCAACGATTGGCCGAGGTCGAGGACTTCGTGGAGTTCCTGAGAACACGCGAGGCCAGGGCCGCTGCCGGGATGCGTCTTGGGGAATCGCTGACCAAGATCGATGCATTGAACCTGCCGCCAGTCTCCAATGAGGAAATCGAGGCGGAAATTCAGGCGGCACGCCAGGAACGCGCGGCACGACGTACCTGATCGTGCGGGTCGTACTCGATACGAATACGTTGGTGTCGGGTGTGATCTCGGCGAACGGCCCGCCCCGCCGGCTGCTCGACGGCGCCAGAACGCAAGCCTTTGAGTTGTGCAGCAGCGCCACGCTGCTGGCGGAATTGCTCGACGTCCTCGCGCGTGGAAAGTTCGCCCTGCGATTGTCTCAGGCGGGTTCGACGCCGCAAGATATCGTAAATGAGTTGCGCCGTCTGGCGCACATGGCCGCGCCAACCACCGTACCCCGCGTGATCAAGGATGATCCGGATGACGATCATGTATTGGCCTGCGCGCTGTCAGGACGGGCTGACCTGATCGTCTCCGGCGACAAACATTTGCATGGTTTGGGTGACGAGTACCAAGGCATTCGGATTGTGACGCCAGCCGAAGCGGTGAAAGTTCTTGAGGCCGTTTGAACTGCTGGTCAGAAATACTCTTGGTGCCCAATATCACATTCATTCGCAAGGGTCGCCGGGCCGGCCGCTAAACTCGCTGCGCTCAAACAACGCAGCCGGAAATCTCCCGGCTCACCTTTCTCACTTGGCGGCGCAGAGGGGGTTGGTCCGTGCCATGGACACAGTCATTCCTGATAGGTATGCTGCTGGAAATCAATTCGAGCCAGACACATTTAACTCTCACCGACCTCTTTGATCCATGGCAATTTTCCGTTGCAACAGATGTGCGCACCTTGAGGAACAGCCCGATGGCAAGGTTGGTGAAACAATCGCGTGCCCCAAGTGCGGTGGTTCGGCGCCGGTGTACAACACAATCGCTTTCATTGGCAAGCTGCTGGACAAGTACTTCGATGGCCAACGCGAAATTGCTCGTCTGAATGCACAACATCCGAGCGATACCGGCGTACCGTCCCCAGCCCCGCTCAATGAGATTGATTTTTCCAACACCGATCAACTGGCTTCCGAGTTGCAACATGGGCCGATCAACGACTGGTTCAGTCGTAAGCAGATCAGGATTCAGGCCAACATGCGGAGCGTCGATACCACCGGGTTTTTTGATGAAGTTGCCGTCAGTATCGGCAGTAACCTATCAGTTTTGGAAGATGTGCTGGAACGCATCCGTCGAGCGCAGCAGAAGGAATACGCAGGCACGACGATTCGTCTCGATAAGAAACCGCAGGAAGAAGCACGCGCCATATTGGCTTTTTGCCAGCAGTTGTATGATTTCTCCTTTGTCGCCAAGTGCTTTCACAACCGTCCGGAAAACAGTGTTCGGCTGATCCTGCAAACCGCGCCGGCCATTCGCCGCTTCTTCGACGGCGAGTGGCTGGAGTGGTATGCATTGATGACCTGTCTGCAATACGCCAAAGATCGCAAAAAACGTTTTTCCTGCGCGCGCAGCCTCAACATCACGCTGCAAAACGGCGAAAGCCACGAACTTGATGTTTTTATGTTAATCGACGGTAACCTGCCAATCTGCATCGAATGCAAGACCGGTGAATTCCGCCAGAACATCGACAAATACCTGACACTGCGCAATCGGCTGGGGATCAACGGCAAGAACTTCATCATGTGCATCGCCGGCCTCAGCGATGAGCATGCTAAGGGCCTGACTGCCATGTACGACTTGGTATTCACTAACGAGCGGGAGTTGGCAGTCAAACTTGCGCGAATTTTTTAGGTGAATTGAAGGGTCGGGTTCAAATTGCTTTCACATGGCATCGATAGTTAAATCGATAAAAACGGAGGAGAGACTCAATGACGGCAATACTGGCTCAACCACTTGCACTTCCTTGCGGCACCACGCTGAGTAACCGGCTTGCGAAGTCTGCGACGCAGGAAGGGCTGTCCGATTCGCTCAGCCACGCATCAGAATCGCTTTGCACCCTGTACCGGCGCTGGTCGGAAGGCGGTGCCGGATTGCTGGTGACGGGTGATGTGATGGTGGACTACACGCATCGCGAGCGTCCGGGAAATGTCGTTGTGGATGGCAATGGCGGGCTCGCGGAACTGCGCAAGTGGTCGGCCGCCGGCCGCTCTGCGGGCAATCACCTGTGGATGCAGATCAATCAGCCGGGCCGGCAGACGCCGGCCAGCATTCTGGCGAATCCGATGGCGCCTTCCGCCACGGTCGAGGGGTTGCCGCCACTGGGGTTCGGGTCGCCCCGGGAGATTACCGAGGCCGAGATTCTCGATTTGATCAAGCGTTTCGCCCACGTTGCTGCGGTCGCGCGCGAGACAGGATTTACCGGTGTTCAACTGCATTCGGCGCATGGCTTCATGTCGTCCTCGTTTTTGAGCCCGCTGGCGAATCGGCGGCAGGACCAGTGGGGTGGCAGCCTGGAGAATCGTGCGCGCTTTTTGATCGAGTCTCTGCGTGCGATTCGCAGGGCCGTGGGCCGCGACTTTCCCGTTTCGGTGAAAATCAATTCCGCCGATTTTCAGAAGGGCGGCTTCAGTATGGAAGACTCGATCCGGGTGGTCGAGATGCTCAATCATGAGTCGCTCGATCTGCTTGAGATTTCCGGCGGAAATTACAGCGCTCCGGCGATGATCGGCAAGATCGGTGGCGATCATCCTCTGGCCCGCAAGAAAGCCCAGAGCACGCTGCGGCGCGAAGCTTACTTCACCGAGTACGCAAAAAAGGCTCGTCCCCTCGCAAAAATGCCGCTGATGATGACCGGCGGCTTTCGCACGCTTGGCGTGATGGAGGAAGCGGTTTCTTCCGGTGACACCGACGTTATCGGGCTGGCCCGCCCGTTCTGCGCGGGCACTGATTTCTGCGGGCGACTGCTCAAGGGCGAAATCTCCGAGGTGCCGATGGTCGAAGAGGAACTTCTGCTGGATCGCGCTCAATACGAATCCACCCTGGACGACCGGGCGTTCAACCTGGTTGAGTCGGACCATCAGCTATCCTGGATGTATCTCCAGTTGGTGCGCCTTGGTAACGGTCTGGACATCGATTGGACGATGTCTTTGGAAACGGCACCGCAGAAGTTCGCGGAATCCGAGGATGAACGCGAGCAGGCGAGGTTCCATGCCCTGGGTTCCGTTGACCTCAAACTTGCCGGGAGCGTCTCCTGACGGTCGACAAGCCCGGAATTTTCGACCAGGTCAAACGCAACGTTTCCGTTTCACGGCAATTCAACCGCTGACGTTAGCCCAGAGCGGATGTTTTTCCTAGAACAGATTCAACTGCGGTGTTGCCGCGACTGGTGGCGTGAATAGCGAACAGTCGAGCGATGCAGTTTTACGGTCGAGCCCGAAGCGCTTGCGCGCCAGCGCGAAGCGTTTTTCCAGCAAGTCGGCCAGCGGGCCTTCGCCGCGCATGCGGCTGCCGAAGGTGCTGTCGTAATCGCGTCCGCCACGCATCTGGCGCACCAGGCTCATGACGTGAGTGGCGCGGCCGGGTTCGTGATTTGACAGCCAGTTCTGGAATAGTGGATTCACTTCGCGCGGCAGGCGTAGCAGCACGTACCCGGCGGAGCTTGCACCAGCTGCGGCGGCGGTTTCGAGCAGGCTTTCGACTTCATGATCGGTGAGCGCCGGAATCACCGGGGCCATTAGCACGGTGACCGCGATGCCGGCGTCGGCCAGGATGCGGATGACCTCAATCCGGCGCTGTGGCGTCGCGGCGCGCGGTTCGAGCTTGCGCGCCAGCTCCTTGTTCAGCGTGGTGATCGAGACGGCAACATGGACCAGCCGGTCGCGCGCCATCGCCGAGATCAAATCAAGGTCGCGCAGGATCAGTGCTGACTTGGTGATCAGCGAAACCGGATGGCGCGTCTCGGCCAGCACTTCGAGCAGGTCGCGGGTGACGCCGAGCTTGCGCTCGACCGGCTGCCAGGCATCGGTGTTGATGCCCAGCGCGATGGGCGAGCAGACATAGCCGGGCTTGGCCAGTTCCTTGCGCAGACGCTCCGCGGCGTCGGCCTTCCAGGCGATCTTGGTTTCGAAGTCTATGCCGGGCGAGAGGCCGAGGTAGGCGTGGCTGGGGCGGGCGAAGCAGTAGATGCAGCCGTGCTCGCAGCCGCGATACGGATTGATCGATTGCGAGAACCGAATATCAGGCGAATCGTTGCGGCTGATGACGGTCTTCGCGGTGTCGACGATCAGTTCGGTTGCGAGCGGCGTCGGTTCACCTTCGGTGTTGCCCCAGCCGTCGTCGACGGCTTCGCGTGCCCAAGCGGCAAAGCGATTGTCGGGATTGACAGCGGCGCCACGCCCCTTGGGCGGTGTCGGATGCGGAGGATGACGGAGGTCCGGGGCAAAAGTGTAGCCACTTGCCAGGCTCACCCGGTGAGACTGGCTTCGCTAGCCTGTCACGCCGGCGCGATGCAACGCAGCGGTCGCCGTTGCCATGAGTGATTCGAGCGAGTCACCCGGACCGAAAGGCGCAACGCCGAATGAAGTGGATAGGGTGGTGGTGTTGCCGGCATCGATGGACACCGCAAGCGAGGAAAGGCTCTTGCTCAGGCGCTCGGCGACGCGCTGGCCTTCATGCGCGCCGACATACGGCATCAGGATGGCGAAAGTTCCGTCGCTGTAGCGCGCCAGCAGGTCATGGGTGCGCAAACTGTCGGCGCATTGCGTGGCAATGGTTCTCACGGCTGCGTCGCTGATGGCCGGCCCGTGCTCTATGCTGAATTGCCGGAAGGCTTCGATTTCGATCAACACCAGGCACAGCGAGTCACCGTTGCGCTGGCAGCGGGAGATGGCGCGCGGGAACGCTTTCGTCATCCAGTGGCGGTTGCGCAAGCCAGATACGGAGTCCACTTCGGTGGCAAGTTCAAACGCCAGGTTGCGGGTCTGACCAGCAGCCACGGCAACGTTGTCGTGGCGGACACGGCCGGCCATGATCGCCAACAGATTGCGGGCAATGCCTGGCACCCGATCCACCAAAACCCACAGGATGTCGTGGGAAATCGCCAGCAGTTCGCAATCACGCGCCGTGACGACCAACGCCGACACCGGATTGCCGTCGATCAATGACATTTCGCCGACGCAATCGCCAGTTTTGAGGACGACGTGTTTGGGCAAGCGCGAGCCACCCGGGTAGACGTTCAACTCTCCTGAGAACACCAGATAGAGGTAGTAATTGTCGGTGCCGGCCTCCAGCAGCCGCTCTCCGCGCGGCATCGTGATCTGTTCACAGGATTCGATCTGGTCGAGTATTTCCGTGAGATCGACGTTGCGGAACAGCTTGCTGGTTTCGATGCAGGTGCGGTTAATTGCCGACAACATGGGTTGCTCCTTACTCTGTCGGGCAAGCATACCGAGTCCTAGGTCTTTTGGGGAAGTTCTTCAGCGAATACGAAACAGCGAATTCGCAGACCTTTCGGGTAAACTCAAATACTTTGACGCAATATTTACGCCCATGACGCACAAAATAGACGACGTCCGCATCAAGGAAATCAAGGAACTATCGCCACCGGCCCACGTCCTGCGCGAGTTCCCCGCCAGCGATCTGGCGGCGGAAGCCACTTACGAGGGTCGCCAAGCCATTCACAAGATACTGCATGGTGCCGATGATCGCCTGGTGGTGGTGATAGGGCCCTGTTCGATCCATGATACCGAAGCTGCGCTGGATTACGCGCGCCGCCTGAAAGCCGAACGCGACCGTCTGTCGGCTGATCTGGAAATCGTGATGCGCGTTTATTTTGAAAAACCGCGCACCACCGTGGGCTGGAAAGGCCTGATCAACGACCCGCGCCTCGATGGCAGCTTCAGCATCAATGAAGGCCTGCGGTTGGCGCGGCAACTGCTGTGGCAGATCAACGAACTCGGCCTGCCTTGTGCGACCGAATTTCTCGACACCATCACGCCTCAATACACGGCGGATCTGATCGCATGGGGCGCAATTGGTGCGCGTACCACCGAATCCCAGATTCATCGTGAACTGGCATCAGGCTTGTCGTGCCCGGTCGGCTTCAAGAACGGCACCGACGGCAATGTGCGCATCGCCGTGGATGCGATCCGTGCCGCTGCCAGCCCGCATCATTTTTTGTCGGTGACCAAGGCCGGTCATTCGGCGATTGTGTCGACAGAGGGCAACGAAGACTGCCACGTGATTTTGCGCGGCGGCAAAGGCCCCAACTACGATGCGGCCTCGGTCGAGGCGGTCTGTGTGGAACTGGCCAAGGCCGGGCTCGCCGCGCGGCTGATGATCGACTTCTCGCACGCCAACAGCAGCAAGCAGTACAAGCTGCAAATGGATGTGGCGCGCGACGTGGCGACCCAGATGGCGGCCGGCGATGATCGCATCTTCGGCGTCATGGTCGAGTCGCACCTCAAGGAGGGCCGCCAGGATCTGGTGCCGGGCCAGCCGCTTGAATATGGACAGAGCATCACCGATCCGTGCATCGGCTGGGATGACAGCGTTGCGCTACTCGACCAGTTGGCCGAGGCGGTGCGCAAACGGCGCACGCTGCTGGAAGATAAATAAAGAAACGTTGAAGGCGGCACTGTGAATCCGCGCCGCCTGTTCCTTGCGTTGCTGCTGCCGCTGCTGGCGTTTCGCCTGTGGCTGGCGGTGGCGCTGCCGATCAGCGGCGATGAAGCCTACTTCATCTGGTGGGGCCGCACTCCCGACTGGGGCTTTTACGACCATCCGCCGATGATCGGCTGGTGGCTCGCTGCCCAGTTGCACCTGGGCAGCGCGGCGTGGTGGCTGCGCCTGACTTCGGTATTGCAGCCCTTGTTGCTGGGCGCTGCCGTGGCGTGGAGCGTACCGCGGATCTGGCCCCGGGCCGACGAGGAAAGGCGCTGGTGGGCGGCGCTATTCACCCTGATCGCGCCGGCCTCGGTGTGGAACGTATTGATCACCACCGACACGCCGCTGGTGGTTTTTTCCGTACTCTCCGGTCTGGCCTGGCTGCGCGCGCGCCGCGATGACGATCGACGCTGGTATGTTGTCAGCGGCCTGTTGCTGGCCGGTGCCATGCTGTCGAAGTACTTCGTGGTTTTTCTCGGTTTCGCCTATCTGCTCGACATGCTGGCCGGCGCACGGCGGCGCAGCTGGGCCGGCCTTGCCATCGTTTATGCCTGCTGCGTGCCGGCACTGGCGCTCATGGCGTGGTGGAACGCCGGCCATTGCTGGCCCAACTACATGTTCAACTTCGTCAATCGCAACGAGGATGCGGGCTTGTCGTGGAAGACGCCACTGCTGTATGCGGTGATGATGGCCTACCTGCTGACGCCGGCGCTGGCGCTGGGCTTGTTGCGACCCTTTCGCCAGGCGGCGGGCGAGCGGCATGGGTCGGCCCGTGCCGCGCCTGCCGAGGTGCGTTCGCTGGCCATGCTGGCCTTTGTGCCGCTGGTTATGTTCGGTCTGATGTCGCTGGTCAAGACCATCGGCCTGCATTGGGTACTGTCGTTTCTGCCCTTCGCTTTCATGCTGCTGGCGTTGGCCTTGCCGCTGCCGACACTGGCGCGGATGGGCAAGTTCGTGGCAATTTTCGCCCTGCTGCATGTGGCTGCCGCCGCTGCGATCAGTTTGACTTCGCTCGAAACCTGGCAGCGCACCAAGTGGTACGACGGCATCGTACTGACCTTTGAGGCGCGGCAGATCGTGGCGCGGCTGAAGCCTCATGAGGCTGACTATGTCTTCATGAGCAATGGCTATTCGGATGCCGTGACACTGGGCTACAACGCCGGGCGCTATTTCGGGGTATTCGGCGAAGCATCGAGCCATGCGCGGCATGACGACATCCTCACCGATTTCCGCTCGCTTGACGGGCGCAACATCCTGATCCTGCGCAAGACCCCGCCGGCGTCCGGCGAGTACGCGCCTTATTTCCGCGAACTGAAGGTGGAGACTTTTGCATTGCGCGGCGTGACGTTCTACGCGGTGCTGGGCCGTGGTTTCGACTACGCCCGCTATCGCGACACGGTGCTGGCGACCGTCAGACGCAAGTACTATGCGCTGCCTTCCTGGCTGCCCATGCGGGGCTGCTATTTCTGTGATCGCTATTTTCCGGAACAATCATGCCAGCGCTAATACGCTTATTGCGTCCCCAGCAGTGGCTCAAGAACGGCTTCGTGCTGGTGGGTTTGCTGTTCGGCCATGCCTGGCGTGATCCGGCCAAGCTGGAGCAGGCGCTGTGGGCCTTCATCGCGTTTTGTTTGCTGGCATCGACGATCTATGTGTTCAACGACCTGATCGACCGCGAGCAGGATCGCTGCCACCCCAAAAAGCGACACCGCCCGCTGGCGGCCGGCAGTGTGACTGTGCCCGCTGCTCTGGTGCTGATGGGCGCCTGCCTTGTCGGCGGGGTGACAATCGCACTGACTCGCGCCGGCGAAGCGCCCTGGGTGTTTTTCGCCTATGTCGTGCTCAACATTGCCTACACGCTGGGGTTGAAACACATCGTGGTGCTCGATGTGTTCATGATCGCGGCGGGCTTCATGCTGCGGCTGCTGGCCGGCACGCTGGGGCTGGGCATCGCCCCTTCGCAATGGCTGTTGCTGTGCGGGCTGATGCTGACCCTGTTTCTTGGTTTCGCCAAACGGCGCGCCGAGTTGA
>JAYUGL010000063.1:0-2219 GCA_043738385.1 Sterolibacteriaceae bacterium | reverse complement strand
AGAGAACGCTCAAAAGCGGGACCGCCGATGTGCGGACGCGTCCGATCCTCCAGGACCTTCCAGGCTTTGCAAGGACGCGGCATGGGGACAAGCCGAACAAGGTCGATGTTGCCGTCCTTCGTCCCAACGCCCGCACGCTTGTGACGGCGAAGTGGAGTGTACGGGCGGACCGCGAAAAACAGTTTACGACCGACTTTGGCGACTATGTTGCAGCAGAATCAGCCGGGAAGCCGTTCCAATACGTGTTCGTGACCAATGAGTTCGATCCGGCCCGTTTGATGCGCGCGTGCGACAAACTCGCGGTCAACGCCCCAATGTTTTCACATGTCGAGGTGCTTGCAAAATAGCGGCGGTGCGGTGAATTTTCCGCTGGGATGAGGGAAAATCGAGGCGTTCGCGTCCGAGTCAGGCATGGTGTTTTTTCGAGAACCACCAGCCGAATCAGGACGCGAACATGCCTCTGCGCGCGACGCTAACCAACTCCTGGGACCACATTCAAGGCTTTCTTTTCCCGATGCTGCGGCGGGAGGTGGGACCACTGACCGCGCAACACGAGCGGCTGGTTGTGGTGCTCGACATGGCGCGGATCGAGGCGCTGGTGCAGGCGTGGCCCGGCCTGCCAGGGCGTCCGCCGGAAGATCGTCATGCCTTGGGGCGGGCTTTCATCGCCAAGGCCGTGCTGGATTTGCCGACCACGGCAGGTCTGATCGAGCGGCTGGCCGTCGACGCGACGCTGCGGCGGCTGTGCGGCTGGGAGCGCGCCAGCGAGGTGCCCAGCGAGAGCACCTTTTCGCGAGCCTTCGCCGAGTTCGCCGATAGCAGCTTGCCGAGCCGGGTTCACGAGGCGCTGATCAAGAAGGCGTACAAAGATCAGATCGTCGGGCACATCTCGCGTGACGCCACGGCGATCGAGGTGCGTGAAAAGCCTGTAAAAACGGTGCCCGCCATCGCAGAGACACCGAAACGCAAGCGGGGCCGACCGAAAAGGGGCGAGGTGGCGCCCGAGAAGGCGCCGAGACGGCTGGAGCGCCAAGTCGGTCAGACGCTGGCTGAAATGCTGGCCGATCTGCCAACCCATTGCAACGTCGGCACAAAGAAGAACGCCAAAGGCTACAAGACCAGCTGGACCGGCTACAAGCTGCACATCGATACCGCCGACGGCGACGTGCCCGTCACCTGCCTGCTGACGTCGGCGTCGGTGCACGACAGCCAGGTCGCGCTGCCGTTGGCGACCATCACCGCCGGCCGCGTCACCAATTTCTACGACCTGATGGACAGCGCCTACGACGTGCTTGAAATCCGTACCAAGAGCATGGCGCTCGGGCACGTGCCGATCATCGATCACAAGACGCGGCGCGGTGAGAAGGCCGCGATCGAGGCCGAGGCGCGGGCCAAGCGGCGCGCCGGCTACGAGCTGGCCGAGGATGTGCGCTACAACCAGCGCAGCTCGGCCGAGCGCGTCAACGGCAACCTGAAAGACAACCGCGGCGGCAACCACGTGCGCGTGCGCGGAGCGGCCAAGGTGCTCTGCCATCTGATGTTCGGCATTCTGGTCGTGACCGTGGAGCAGTTGATGCGGCTCGCGACATAGCCGTCGCGCGGTCGCCAGCGCCGATGAAGCCAAACAATGAGGACGTGCGTCGAAAATCGCCAATCCGGCGGTGTCATGCTACGACAGGCATCGAAAAGGCGGCCTCGGCGGCGCCCGCAACACCGCCGGCTGGCTCAGCCTGGCAGTTTTGCAAGAACCTCTGTCGAGCCTCTTGCAAAACGCTTCGTAACGGATCGCTCGTGATGTGATGCGGACGCTGCGAGCGCATCCTTGCCTGTGCATTTCGAGATTTGACGCTACCGCTTCGCCGATCTCGACACACCTCCGGCGTCATCGGCCCGCTGCTCGGCTCTGGTGAAGGCGGCGTCGGCTCATTGCACGAGCCGCATCAGCTGCTCCACCGTGATCACCACGATACCGAGCATAAGATGGCAGAACACCTTGGCGGCGCCGCGCACGCGCACGTGGTTGCCGCCGCAGTTGTCCTTCAGGTTCGAGTTGACGCGCTCGGCCGAGCTGCGCTGGTTGTAGCGCACATCCTCGGCCAACTCGTAGCCGGCCTTGCGCCTGGCGCGGGCTTCGGCCTCGATCTCGGCTTTTTCCCCACGTCGCGTCTTGTGATCGATGATCGGCACGTGCCCGAGGGCTATACTCTTGGCGCGGATCT